>PKTW01000179.1 GCA_002868955.1 Desulfobulbaceae bacterium | reverse complement strand
TCTTTTTTTTCTTCTTTTTCTTTCTTTTTTTCTATGGCAATATCCCGATCAAGATCCTCAGATACCTGTTCGGGCTCTTCAACTGTATAAATAGTCTCATACGGGGGAATTCTCTTTTTTGCTGGAGCATTCTCAAGTATCTGCTGGATCTGTTCCGGTGTGGCGTTCTCCATCATCTGCTGGATCTGTTCGGGAGAAAGGCTGCCCGTTCCATTATTAATGGAGCGCATTGTAAAATTCTCTGCAGCACAGAGAATATTGCCGGAAACAGCAAAATTGATTCCCAGAACGAAAGAGAACAAAAGAGCGAACTTGGTCAATAAAGGTCTGACAGTCATAATAAAACCTAAAAAATTAAAGAAAAGAATCTGGACCAGTCTGCAACAAACAGGTCCCCGGCTCATAATGCTTATGAAGGGACGCATTTTGATAAACGGAAGAAAGATAGCCTTTTTTCTTTAATACTGCAGTAAAAAATTATTGAAGGGGAATAGATTCGGCTTTTTATAAGATTTGGGGCTATTGGGAAAACCTGTAGAAAATCGGGATGAAGGAATGTATTCATAAAAAAAGCCGCTAGTAAGCGGCTTTTTTTATGAATACATATACTGGAGAGTATAAGAATACTTTGAACGAACTATTATTCGTGACCGCTGTGACCGCTGTGACCGCTGTGTCCGCTATGACCAGCAGAAGAATCACTGGCTGCTGCTCCAATAAGCAAGGCAGTAGCTGCTGTTACCGGGACGATTAAACCGATATAAGCCGCTCCTACTTGTGCAGCAGAGATAGCAGTTGTTTCTGCTGTATTCTCAGCTGTGGTGGTCGTTGCTTTTGTGGTTTCAGCAGTTTCGTTATCTGCTGCAAAACTGGTAGTAACCAGGGTAGAGGTAAAAACAAATGCCCCCAAAGAGATAGTAGCTATTAATTTTTTCATTTATCACCTCTTTTGCTTTTAAATTAACCTTTTAATAATCTCCTTTCTGCAATCCTTTTAATATATTCTCCATAAAATACAATCTATTTTTTAATTATTTAAATCATTTAATATAAAATATTTTCTGTTGCAAGAAAAAACACACATACCGTGGGGGCAAATCTTTATCCTTGCCCCCCACGTTGACTCTTATCTGCGGATGCTTGTGTTCAGGTAGTGAATCAGGATCTGTTTTTCAAATTCATTGCCGGCAAAAGGCGGCATGTACGGCCGCTCCCGGCCCATGGTGGCAAAGATGAGGTTCAGCTCCTCGGGCGCATTCCTGCGCACCTGTTGGTTGATATCATTTAACGGACCACCGACTGAATGGCATGACAGGCAGAGCACATTAAACAGTTCCTTGCCGGCTGCCCGGACATTGTAGCGTGATATTTTCCGGTGTTCGATCCATTTGGCCTGCTTCAGTATCCCGGCCTGGGCAACCTGAGCCATATCTTTTTTCAGTATGGCATTGGAATACATGTAGTCATAGATGATGTAAGGCCTTCTGCCGCCTTCGCGCAGGAATTCAAAGGCGCCGAAATATATGAAACCGATAACCAGCATGATCGCTGCCATGGAGCGGCTTAAGCCGGACGGCATGCGGATGGCCATGATGAGACCCCCAAGGATAAGCAGGGGTGAGCAGGCGAGAAAGATGGTGATGGCATTGCGCAGCTGCGGCATCTTCTGGAAAATGATTTCTTCAATGTGCGGCGGCAGGGACGCCTTGTACCACCAGGATGAAGCCAGGAAGAGCACGAAAGGCACCAGGAGCCACTTGGCACTGTAGCGCAGCATGGTGGTGCGCAGCTCTTTATCCTTGAGAAAGGAAGCGGTCAGAAAGCCGAAAAGCCCGGCAATTATTATTGAGAAGAAGGTGCGGAAGAAGAGGGCCGGCCAGAAGGTGGGGTTGAAAAAGCCGGACCAGAAATTGTTGTTCTCCACCCAGGCGCCGGGAGTGAGCATGAAGTCGATGATGCCGCTGATCACAAAGAGCGACATCCAGGCCGCACCGAAGTAAATCCAGCCGATGATAAGATGGTTGCGTTTTGAAAGCCTGTCAAAGGTGTAGTAGTAAATAAACAGGGAGACTATCTCGATCACGAAAAAGGTCCATTCCGTGCCCCAGGCAAAAACAAAGGTGTGGATAAGCACCGAGGTTGCCGAGGGACTCAAGAGCGAGATGGTGAACCAGATACCGACACCGGTCAGCGCCCCGGCCACCATGGTGAGGAGCAGGAAAAATTTTGTATGTTTCCTGACATACTCCAGGATACCGGGGTCGTTATTTCTGCGGGCCAGATGCTCGGTCAGAACGAGGAAGAGGCCGCCGCCCACGGCAAATTGAGCGATATACACATGGATAATGGCGATTACGGCAATCAGGAAACCGCCGCCTAAAAACCCAAGCTGCCATACCGGATAATTCATTATGCAACCTCCTTAGTGTTCCAGACTGTTTTGAGCATCCAGCCGACGAGAAAGCCCGCACCTACAAAGGCCAGGAGAAAAACGATGAAAGGTGAATACTGGGGAACATACGGCAGTTCTGCAAGGCTGAAATATGGTTTGAGGTAGGTCAGTCTTAAAATGTCACGGGCCAGGGTCATGAGCAGGACTGTCACCAGGGCCCAGGCGGCAGCCGGGATGATCCTGCCGGTCTGGGCAGAAACCATCGATGGAATGATGGTAACAACCGAGCCCACCACCAATATAAAGAAAATTTTGCCGCCCAGGGTGGCTGCATTATAAGCTGCCGCGGGCAGGGCGCCGAGGAACCAGAAGCCGAAGCCGAAGTTGATGATGGTGGCCACGGTAAACCATTTGCAGCCGAGCTTGATCCACGCCTCGCCATCTGTAGCGCCGCGCCGCTTGCGAATTTCAAAGTAAAGGGCAATTGCCAGGCCGCCGATTGCAACAGCCGAGGCAATAAAATGCAGGTAGCGCGGGATAAGTGCCGGGTCGCTGAAGTTAAGAAGCCAGCCTGTGCGGTCCGAGAAATACCTGGTCCATACTTCCGGCATCTGCATGATGGACACATTGTTGCTGAAGAGAAAGGAGACGACAAACAGCAGCAGGACTGCAGCGCCTATATACAAACGGCCCATGCCGCCCCGATCATCAATAAGGCGGTATACATAGGCGGCATAGTAGGTGATTATAAGCAGGCCGACGATTGACAGCCAGTAAACTGCCATGAGGATGGAGCTGGTATAAAGGAACTGGCCGTAGAGCACCTGCAGGAAGAGCAGGGGGGCTACTCCAAGGTTGATGGTAAAGGCTATGGAATAGGGCAGCGTCCTGGCAATGTGTGCATTTAAGGGCATGATTTCGCTGCTGCGCCAGAAAGGCGAGGAAAAGGCAATAAAGCCGGTACCCAGCATGATATTCATTGCCACAAAATGCAGAAAGGTCGTGAGTGTGAGCAGCAGGTGCAGCCAGAACCAGTGAACCGGTATGGCGTCCGGTACAGGGATCAATGATAAAGCATCCATAGAAGTACCTCTTTTTAAAGGAATAAGGAATCGTCTAATTGATAATTAATATTCCCCAATATGTGAAGTTGTATTTTTGTATTTTTTTAGAGCTTTAGTCAAGTTGTTTGAAAAAAAAAGAAAGCTTCAGGCACAGAGGCACAAACATAAATGCAGAATGTAGAATGCAGAATGTAGAATGACGAATGAAAAAGAGTGGCAGTCGAAGTCTTCACTACGTTTCGCTTAGCTAAACCAACTTTAGCTCACTTTAGTCAATTCAAACTTTAGTCACTTCAACTGCCGCAACCGTATTGTCAATGGAATGGTATGCATATTGGCTGCAGGGGTCCTGGTGTGGCCCAGTTCCCAGCCGGAGGATTTGATATCAGCACCAAGAAGCGTTACAATTTTTTCTACCAGGCCTTGAATATTTATCAAAGGATGCCGGGAGAAAACCTGCGGCAGCCCATAGGTGAGATTGCAGGCCAGGCATTTTCCCGGTCTTTCGTGCAGCTGTATTTCAAAAAAGAGCCTGTTCTGTGCAGTATCATAATTATTAAATGACAGGCTTATATTATAGGCCCCCTCATCAGCATCACCGTAAAGGGCTTCAAAGAATTCATCGGACCGTTGCAGCGGCAATAAGTCTTCTAAGACTTTCGGTGTGAAGATATCATTTATTTTGGTGTGCAGCATGTTTGCCAGGCCGGAATTGTAAAAGTATTTTAGGTAATACGAAATTTTCGCAAAAAATATACACGCTCCTTCTTATTGATGCAACCAAGTGCCTGGAATAAATTGAATACTTCGTGCTTTTGAAAAAAATGGACCACCAAGTTATGTCTGTGTTACAGTAGCGCCCATGCAAAAATCCCTCTTTCCAGGAAATACTTTTTCAGAACAGGACAATCAGAGCTCCGGAAGAAAAAAAACAATCCGCCGGGAGGATCTTAACCCGTCACAGTATGAGGCAGTAACATATCTGGACGGCCCCCTGCTGGTTGTCGCCGGTGCCGGCAGCGGTAAAACGCGTACCCTGGTGTACAGGGTGGCCCACCTATTAGAATTGGGCATCCTGCCGGAGAACCTGCTGCTTCTTACATTTACCCGCAGGGCGGCCCAGGAAATGCTGTGGCGCGCCAGTCTTCTGCTTGATGAATCCTGCCAGGACGTTGCCGGCGGTACGTTTCATGCCATGGCCAATATGCTGCTGCGCCGCTATGGATACCATATCGGCTATCCCCCCAATTTTACAATTATTGACCGCTCTGATGCCGAGGGCATCATCAACATTCTCAAGTCGGCATTGTCACTGGCCGGGGCCGGCAAGCGCTTTCCCACAAAAAGGGTCATCCTCAACATGATCAGCAAGGCGGTCAACAGGTCCATGGACCTGGAGAGCCTGCTCTATGATGAGTATGAACACCTGGAGGAATTTCTGGGGGATATAATCCTGCTGCACGATCATTACGAGAAGTTCAAGTTTGAACACGGACTGATGGATTACGACGATCTGCTGGTTAACCTGCGACAGGTATTGAAAGAGAACCAACAGGTGCGGCAGGAAATTTCTGCCCGCTTCCGCTATGTAATGGTGGATGAGTACCAGGATACGAATGCCATTCAGGCAGAGATAGTGCGCTTGATTGCAGCCGCCCATGACAATGTTATGGCAGTGGGGGATGATTCGCAGTCTATCTATAGTTTTCGCGGCGCAGATTTCCGCAATATAATGGACTTTCCGCAAATCTTCCCAAATACCAGGATCATCAAGCTGGAGGAGAATTATCGCTCGACCCAGCCCATACTCTCCATGACCAATGCCATCATTGAGCAGGCCGATGAAAAATATACAAAAACCCTCTTTACCAAGGTGGAGGGGGGCAGCAAGCCGGAACTATACAATGCTGCTGACGCGGGTGAGGAAGCAGGATTTGTGGCCAAGAAAATTGCGGAACTCCAGCAGGAAGGG
>PKTW01000149.1 GCA_002868955.1 Desulfobulbaceae bacterium | reverse complement strand
TCTGCAGCCACCTGGCCCGAACCTGTAATTTTCTCAGAACCAACAGCAAGATTTAAAGCTGTAATTTTTAATTGCCTGCCGATTCCTGTCACATCTAAATTTGTAATGAAAACAGTTTGTTCGATGCTTTTTGTCTTCAAGAAAAGATTTTCGGCTTTCAGAATGCCTTCAAAACGCGAGGCTTCCGGCTGCTCGGCAAAAGAACTCATCTTGAACGCACCGGATAAAGCACCGGCTGCAAATGAACTATGCTGGAATAGTGTGTCAATGGTGTCAGCGTTGACAAAGCCATCCCAGGAAAGAACAAGGTTATTAGGGGAAATGCGCCATAATTCAAGCTCTAAGCGACCACGTTCGCCCGGGGCATAAAAAGTCAGTTCGTTAATGCGCAGATGTTCAGGAGTATTCACAAAATCAAGGCTGGCCATGGGTAGTCTGCCCCCGCCTAACCCATGGAGGATAATTCCTGAGACCGCGACTTTTTCCCCCTGCCAGCTCACTTTCATGTTTTTCATGGTGCAGGGTATCTGGGGCCGCAGTTTTTCCGGAAACCACCCCTTGCTCCTTATCCAGTTTGCCAGTTTGACCTGAAGCGGGCCATTAAATTCAATAGTTCCATACCAGTTTTCCAGGAGATGATGCTTAAGCAGCCCTTTGAGGCTGAACCTCTGCGCAAGGAACTGGATAGCTGCTTCCTGAATTTGAGCCTCATTTTGGGTTATCACTGCCGTAAATTTTTCGGTGCCTGCTGGTTCCGGCAGCAGAGGACTTGTAAGGGTTAGCCCCGTTGTTGTGAATGCAAGACTGTACACCCAGGACTCGGGCTTCAGGGCGCGCCCCTGCAATGTTCCTGCGGTAAGTTTGATTGTGCCGTTTAAGGATGAGAGTACACTTTTTATTTTCTGTTCCATTATTTCAGTTTGCTGCAGCATGGAAAAAAGTGATGCCCCTTCCAACTCCGCCTGCAATTCTTCAATATGCAGCAATGTGTCTTCGGCCTGCCAGGATACATTGCCGCTTGTGCTGCTGATTTTCTGCTGGCCGATCCGACCTTTTACCTTCTGCCAATCGATTTTTTCCGGTTCAAGGTGAAGGGCGCCGTTGTCAATTAAAACGGTTTTGGGAATCCGCTCATACCTGGTTGCAAGCTGCATGTTTTTTACATCGACTCGGGTGACGATGTGTTTCAGGCTGTCTCCAAGGTGCAGAGTCCCGGTTGCTTTACCGGAGACCTCAGTAAATTTTTTGAGTTCTCTCTGAAAACCTTCATGGGCAACAAGCCGGGTGAGAATTGGCGGCAGGTCCGCAAGGTCTGCATCAATATCAATATCAAGCTTGAAAATTTTGTCATGCTTTCCAAGACCCAGGAGCAGTTCCGCATTACGGCCATAACTTTTTCCAAGCTTGGCGCTGAGACTCTGGCCGGTCAGTATGGAATCCTTGATCTGGATTGGGCCGTTGGCTCCGGTCAGGTCCAGTTTCGCCCCGGGAACATGGATGGCTGCGTTGAGGGCGTCGGCTTGGATAATCATGGTATCAAGGTTTTTGAAATCTGCTGTTCGGCCGGAAAAACGGTAGGAGGCCGAGCGGGCTTTCCCTCCAAGCACAATATTGCTTACAATTTTTGCGACTTTATTATCACTCCAGAGAGTCAGGATCTTTTGGCGTATTGATGTCAGATCCAGATCACGGCCGGAGATATCGAGGGTCCAGATAGGTTCTGCAGCTGGAGTCTGCTCTACAGCGCTTATTGCAGGAAGTGTTCGTTCAATGTGCCCGGACAGGTTGACCTGGGGATCCTTAATCTCAAGGTTATTAATGTCAAGACGCAGAAGTGGGCCGGACTTGAGAAGTTTCAGGTCGGCAAAACCGCAGCTAAAGGGTATTTCACGATCCTCTGGTTTTATGACAAAACAGGGCAAAGTCCCATGCAGGTCCCCTTCGATATGTTGCAGCCCTTGACCGGTAACGGTGCCGGTAAGCCTGGCTGTTGATTCGACAGGTATCAGGCGTCCCTTGAAAAACGAGTTTACGGATTTATGCAGTTTAATGTCCTGGCTGTCGACTGAGAGCAGGTACTTTTTTTCTCGAAGATTGAAGTTGCCCTTTAAATCAATGTTCTTAGTGAAAGGGGAAGATGCCTGGATATCTATTTCAACTTCCTGCGGCTGCAGTTTAAGTTTGCCGTGAATATCGTTGAACTTCAAAGAACCTGTGCGGAGGATATCTTTATACTCTTCTGTGGATTCAACCTCCATTTCCCCGTTCTTAACTGTAACGGCGACCTCGGGCAAATTGCGTTCTGAGGGATCACGCGGCAGAAACGCTTTCCTGTTTATGTGAAATTGCGGGCTGTACAGAATGATCTTCCCCGGCTGGTGGGTTTCTCCCAGAACCACCCGCCAAGTCGGATATATTTTTGTCTTGGGTACGAAAAGATCATAATGTCCGTCAGTTATACTTGTATTGATAAGAGTAAGGTTTGGCAAGGGCAGCCAGACCCAATGCATATTCCGTATGGTAACAGAACTGTCTAAACTCTTGCTTATCGCTTCGGAGACGGTCTGCTGCACTTTATCTAAGATAAAAAAATGTGGCGCCAGGCCAAGAAAGATAAATAAAACTATGATGAAAAAAAATATGTTCCGGGAAATTTTTTTCATATAATATGGGACTCGGTTTACAACGCCCGTTGATTATTTTAAACTGAATTGGTTTACGCCTCATTCAGCTTGTTCATCCAAGAAACTGCAGGACTGTTTAAATATAATAATACGTAATCGAACTCGTTGGCTAGATTATTTAATACAATAAAACATGCAGGGGTAATGCCTTAATAAATAAGGTAATAGTATCGGAAAAAAACAGGTTTGAACGCAGGTGAATTTTTTATGCAATAAGCTTTGTCGGCCGCGCAAATAAATTCCACCGACAGGTGAAACGCACAAAGCAATCTGCTAGTATCATGTCCTGTGGCTGCCTGCGAGATTTTGCCCTATTGCATAAGGCGGGAAGCATGTACTTTGCCATGAGTATGTGGTATGAATGCACGGTTTTTCGAATGGCAACTTCCGGGTAATATGCCAAGCGCTGCATTTGCTCGGCCGGAATGGTGTTGGGGCTTCTGCAGTTCATAAAACAACGTGAAGGAAAAGACTATGGCGAAAACTCTTACTGAAAAGATCCTGGCTTCCCATCTTGTTGAGGGAAGCCTTGAAAAAGGAGCGGAGATAGGTATTCGCATTGATCAGACCCTTACCCAGGATGCGACAGGGACCATGGCCTATCTTGAATTTGAGGCTACGGGCATTCCCAGGGTTCAGACAGAATTGTCTGTCTGCTATGTCGACCATAACCTGGTGCAATCCGATTATAGGAATGCCGATGACCATCGCTTCCTCCAGTCAGTGGCCAGAAAATACGGTCTTTATTTTTCTCCTCCAGGCAACGGTATATCGCACCAGGTTCACCTGGAGCGTTTTGGTGCTCCCGGAAAGACCCTGCTCGGTTCCGACAGTCATACACCAACAGGCGGCGGCCTCGGGATGCTGGCTATCGGTGCCGGCGGCCTGGATGTTGCCATGGCAATGGCCGGCAAACCCTTTTACCTGTTAATGCCCAAGGTTTTTGGGGTCAGGTTGAGCGGCAAGCTGCCTGCCTGGGTATCGGCGCGTGATATCCTGCTTGAGTTACTCCGGCAGTTATCGGTGAAAGGCGGAGTCGGCTACATCATGGAATATTTCGGGCCCGGGGTGCATGAACTCAGCGCCACAGACCGTGCATCCATAACTAATTTTGGCGCAGAACTGGGTGCAACCACGTCGGTTTTTCCTTCGGATGGAAATACGAAAAAATTTCTGGAAAGCCAGGGCCGCGGAGACCTGTGGACTCCTTTAAGTGCTGACGAGGGTGTAAAGTATGATGAAGTGATTGAAATAGATATGTCAAGTCTGGAGCCCCTGATCGCCTGTCCATCCTCACCCGATAATGTGGTCAAGGTAAAGGAGGTGGCAGGTAAGGCCGTTGCCCAGGTGCTGGTTGGCTCCTGTTCAAATTCTTCCCTGCGAGACTTAATGGTTGTTGCCAAGGTGCTTGAAAGGGAGGCGATAAACTCTGATGTGAGTTTTGAGATTAATCCCGGCAGCCGCCAGGTTTTGGAAAACATAACAGCGCAAGGTGATATGCTGACACTTGTCAGGGCAGGTGCACGGGTGCATCAGGCTGGCTGTCTTGGTTGTATAGGGATGGGGCAGGCCCCGCCAACAGGCGCTATTTCACTGCGCACCTTTCCGCGTAATTTCCCCGGACGCAGTGGAACGGTCAACGATCAGGTTTACCTGTGCAGCCCGGAGGTGGCAGTTGCTTCAGCGGTGAAGGGCAGAATCACAGACCCCCGGGATTTAGGCGATTATCCGCATTTTGAATTGCCGGCGAACTATTTGCCCGGCGACCAGAGGATTGAGCCCCCAAGTATTCAGGGAGAAGAAATGGAGATAATCCGTGGCCCCAATATTGCCCCCTTCCCTGAGTTTGAGCCGCTTGCAGATTCCTGGCACGGGATAATACTCCTTAAGGTTGGTGATAATATAACCACTGATCATATCATGCCTGCAGGGGCAAAGATATTACCGTTGCGCAGTAATATTCCGGCCATCAGTGAATATGTTTTTAACTCCGTTGATCTGGAGTTTATTACAAGGGCCAGGGATGCTGCTGCCGGAGATCTCGGCGGCATGATAATAGGGGGAGAAAACTACGGCCAGGGGTCCTCCAGGGAACACGCCGCCCTGGCTCCACGTTTCCTCGGAGTCCAGGTCAAGCTGGTGAAAAGTTTTGCCCGCATTCACAAGGCAAACCTGGTTAATTTTGGTATTGTGCCGCTGACTTTTGAAAACCCCGATGACTATGAATGGCTGAAGCAGGGTGGGGCAGTTGAGATCCCTGACATCCGCCAGAAAATTTCCAGCGGGCATCATAGGCTTACGGTGCTGATTGACAAAAAACCGATCACGGCAATACTGGAAGCATCCAGCAGACACCGCGAGATCCTCGTTGCCGGAGGACTTTTGAACTGGGCCAAAGGGGCCTGACCGGCAGCCCGGGTATAGCACTATGATTTACGGAATAAGAGGACCATGCACTCCGGATACCAGGCTGCAACCCTGCTGTAACAGTTGTAACCAATTTTTTTGTGCGGGTACAATTTTTTTAAACTCTTTAACAGCTCGTTATTATTAAATAAAATTTTATTTATGCCAGCCAGGGGTGCTCAAGGGTATCCCGGAAGTACAAAAAATTGTACCCGGGGGGGCATGCGGGAAAAAATGGCAAGAGGGTATAAGCCGCGTCTATGTTGACTTTTCTTAAAAAAAACAACAGAAGAGAAGAATGGCACACCGATTGCATTAAACTAGTCAAGAGTGATACTCTTATCTCCTTTCTCCTGAAAAAGGTCCACTTTGTCCCCCAAAGTCGGCCTTTTTCTATTTTGACCTTCCGTATATGCCCTTCCCCTGTCTCAGGCAGTCTTTAAATGCTTATTACGTCAACATCGGTTGCACTTCTGGCTTGCAGCCATTATCGAACCCGGGAAATAGCAGAAAAAATTGATCGGCTTTGTACTGCGCTCCGTTTTACAGTTGGCGTCGGGAGCCGGGTTTTACTCAAGCCAAACCTTTTGAGCGCCAGAAGTGGCGAACATCTGGCCTGCACGCATCCCGCATTTGTCGCTGCTGTAGCTGAATGGTTTCTGGACCAGGGTGCAAAGGTTGCCATAGGGGATTCTCCGGTTTTTGGCACGGCAAAGGGTGTCATGCGGGCCACTGGGATTGAAAAAGCGCTGGCCGGATTGCCCGTTGAGTGCATCAATTTTGATCAATCGGCTACGGTCAAACTTTCAGGAGGAGTTTCGGTGGACATGGCGCGTGCTGCCATGGAGTGTGATTTGCTGGTCAACCTCCCAAGGGTGAAAGCGCATAGCCAGTTATTTGTAACCCTGGCCGTAAAAAATTATTTTGGCACCGTGGTCGGCTTTCAGAAAGCATGGTGGCACCTGCGCTATGGAAATCATGCTGAGCAATTTGCTTCACATCTGGTCGATTTGTTGACAGTGCTGCCGGCAGGCGTGACACTGGTCGATGGTATAGTCGCCATGCATGGCACCGGGCCGATTTCCGGCCGGCCGTTTTCTTTGGGGCTGGTGGCAGGGGCCATTAACCCGGTAGCACTGGATACTGCTCTATTGCAGATTCTAGGTCTGGATCCGACCCAAAGTGTCATCTGGCAGGAATGTGCAAACCGGGATCTTGCCGGAATAGATCCAGCTAGACTCGACTTTCCGCTGTTAAAACCAGCAGGAATTTCAGTCAACAATTTCAAAGCACCGACAACTCTCAACCCTGTTTCCTTTAACCCTTTAAGGATGCTGATCAGTGCATTCAGGCGTTTTGCGGCCCGGGTCAAAGAATCCCCTTGAAAGCCTTAAAATTAGGGGGTACTCTTCTGCCTGTTTTCATCTGAATAAAATTATCCTGCCCCAGCATTATCTAAATCAGCAGGGAACTACGTAAAGTTATTGCTTGAAGGTGTCTTTGCAGGCCGGAAAAGGGGAGAATTTATATGTTTCAACTCAATGGCAAGGTGGCATTAATTACAGGCGGCTCAAGAGGGATAGGCAGGGCAATAGCTTTAAAACTTGCCCAAAACGGTATCCACGTCGTAGTCAATTATGTTCGGCACCGCAGGGACGCTGAAAGCACTGCCAGGGAGATTGAGAACTGCGGGGTAAAGTGCTTTGTGGTCAAGGCAAATGTGGCAAATGACGACGATGTCAAGTCCATGTTTGTACTCATTCAAAAAGAATTCGGCACACTGCATTTCATGGTCAGCAACGCTGCCTCCGGAGTTCTGAAACCGGCCCTGGAGTTGAGCAGCCGCCATTGGAACTGGGCCATGGATATTAATGCCAGGGCCCTGCTCTCCCTGGCACGTGAAGGTGTTGCGCTTATGCAGCAGGGCAGCAGGATCATGGCTGTTTCAAGCCTTGGCGCTGTACGGGCTATTGAAAATTATACAGCAGTGGGGGCCTCAAAGGCAGCACTTGAATCCCTGGTACGTCACCTGGCAGTCGAATTGGGTCCCAAAGGCATAAATGTAAATACCATCAGTGCCGGCGCTGTTGATACCGAAGCCCTGAAAAAATTTCCCAACCGTCAGGAGATTCTGGATACGGCAATCTCCAAGACCCCTTTAGGCCGTCTGACTACACCTGAAGATGTTGCAGATGTTGCCCTGTTCCTGTGTTCCGATCTTGCTGCCATGATACAGGGACAGACCATAGTGGTAGATGGCGGCTACTCTATTCGCGGTTAAGTTTCGGCAAATATATTTATTCTGTTGCGAAGCTGCTCCAGGTGTTAAATTTTTATTGGCAGAACAGAGAGAATATGGTATAAAAATTATAACCCCACACGGCTTCCGACATTTATTAAAAACGCGATAAAAAGCAAAGAGGGAAGCAAGCTGGGGTTATTTTTTTGTCTTTTTTTCACCCGATATATCCTAGTTGCAGATTCCTTCTAACCACAACATGCCTTTCCCATCCTGAAAATCCGTAACCTTATTTATTTAGCCACGTGGCAACATACTGCTTCACATCAAATTTGCGGACACAGCCGGCATAACTCATATACCGGACTTTGCCCAAAACGGTACGTTCCTTCCATGCTCTATCGTGAACCCCACCCATACTCCAGGCAATTCCCGTATACCCGTTCGGGTCTCTGCCGTCCAGTTCATACTTGTCATTTAAGCATACTGCGGTTCTTAGCGCCTGTTCAGGGCTAGCTGACCATTCAAGAATTTTTTTTGCCCAGTACATCCGGAGATAGCCGTGCATTTTTCCCCATTCCACCATCTGATGCTGGGCTGCATTCCATAATTCGTCATGGGTCTTGCCTTGTTCAAATGTTTCCCGGGAATATTGATACTCCCTCTTGTCAGCTCGGTGGTCATTCAGGGTTTTCCTGGCCCAATTCGGGAATCCCTCAAAACGATCATAGTTTTCGTTGTAGTAGCAAAAGTTATCCGCCAGTTCTCTTCTGATAATAAGTTCTTCAAGGAAGGCCTCTTTTGCCTCAGCATATATTTTTGATCCGTTCACGAGCAGAGCAACCCGTTGGGGGGCAACATGACCGAAATGCAGATAGGGAGAGATGTTTGATTGACCGTCAAGATTGGGATCATTGCGATTCTGGATATATTTCTGTAAGCCTTCCTTGACAAAACGTTCGGCCGACACCCTGGCTGCGGTCTCGCCAGGCATCAGCCAATCTACCTCCTGAACGGAGTGGTCTCTTACATAGCTATACATTTTCTGCCAATCAACAGGTGCAGCAGAAATTTTTTTGCTGCCTACGGAGTATGACACAATCGCCGGGAAGTCACACAGAAAACCAGGTAGCAGTTTCTTCAGCTTGGGCCGTAAAGTATAGGCACCATATTCCTGTTTGGGAGATGCGTGCCAGCAGGGTACTATGTTGTGCCCATCAATTACATAAAAAGAGCCTTCCATGTTGGCTGCCACATCATTCTGCCAAAAACGCTTAATCCGTAGCGGGTCAAAATCGGTGACCAGAAAGGCCCCTTTTATTTTTTTCAGATATCTCGCCAGAGTCTCTGGAGGATTTCCCGGCAAAAGGATAAAGGGAATTTCCAGCTTTTGCAGATTGTGCTCTACCTCCTGCAGCCCTTTCAGCATAAATCCATAATGCCTGATATTGGCACCGGGATAGTCGGGCACGAGACAGAAAACCACAACCAGCGGCCTTTTATGCTTCATGGCAAAATTCTGCGCCTGGAGAAGCGCCCAGTTGTCTGCAACCCGCTGTTCACGGGTCATCCAGTATACAACTGGTCCACCGGTGTCATTTCCCTCCTTTAGCAGGCTGACTCTTTGTGGTGCTATTTCATGAATAGTTCTCACTTTCCAACACCTGGCAAAGAGATGGTTTTGTCCAATTGGCCAACAGTGACTATCCCAAGGTAACCATCCACCGTCACTTCATCTCCAGTATGAATCAGGGTTGCTGCATTTGGTACACCGGTGACACAGGCTATGCCGTATTCCCTGGCTATAATTGCACCATGAATGAGCATGCCGCCCCGCCTTTCTATCACCCCTGCTGCCAGGGGGACAATAAAGGTCATGTTGGGTTCAACCGCATCGCAGACCAGCACCTCTCCCTTCTTAAAGAGAGCCAAATCCCTGGCGCTATCTATGACCCTGGCTCTTCCTCTGCTGATACCAGGCCCTGCAGGCTGCCCGAGTAGCTGACGTGCTTTAATATGTTGGTTCTCCTGCTTTGCAGGTGTCTCTTTAGCTTTTGTGCCACTGAGCTTATATCGTTTATCAACCAAACTGCGAAGGACATCTCTTGCTGTCAAATGGGCCGCACCGTCAACATGCCTTTTCTTGAGACGTTGTCTGCCCTCCTCCAGAGCCTTGAAAAACTGCTCCTCTATCCTGCCAAGCACGATGTTGTCATCATCACGAAACCGGTAACTGGTCCGGGCCAGATCAAGCAGTCCTTCGGCCCGGGCACGTTTCCCCCCCTCCTTGGATATTTTTAAAAATGTAGATTCCAGTTCTGCTTTATTTGCTTCTTTGCCGATCTGACTCTTTTTCTCAGTTGTGCTGTTGCCGGCCATTTGCATAATAACGCTTACCAGTTCGTCCCTGCTCACATCACAGGTCCTGTCACTGTAGGTCCCGCAAAAGGGATCACCATAGAGACTGATAAATCCTTCCATCAGCCTGTTAAATTCTGCATCGTTTATAGCGCCGGCCCCACCAGCTGCAATGGCGTGCTGCAGATCAGGTCGCTGCTGGACATAGGTGCCAATTTTTCGTAAGGCCTTATTGCGATTTTTACTCAGGAGAGGCACATTCGAAAGAAGTTCGACAAATTCAAATGGGTCCTCGGGACTCACCGTATCATTATAAAGCTTGCCAAAAAGGCGCATACCATGGGCAAAGGGTATGAAATCTTCCCAGTAGATAGCTGTCCATTTTTCCTTTACTTGCAAACGATTTTCAAGTTCGCCAGCCAATCCTTTATCCGAAAGAGACCGGAGGTCAATTTTAGCCAGTTCCGCTGCTTCTTTTTTCATGGCAGGAAAATGCTCCTGCTCTATTTTTATACGCAGTTTTTTCAGGTTGTCCTCACTCCTTTGCAGGCTGAGATACCATCCCCTCTTGTCGTCTTTATCACCGTCCTGTCCTGCGGTTACCGGCCTTGACTGCAGGATAAAAAAATCGTTGCCAACCTTAGTCCATTCCACATCCTGGGGTTTGCCAAAAACGTTCTCGATCTTCTTTGCCTTCCGGTAGATTGCCACAGCCTCTTCGGGGCTAAGTGGTGCTTGCAGGGACTTATTCTCCGGTAACCCGGTGAGAATGACATCATCTCCCTGGGGGGCCATGAACTTTTCTCTTTGAGGAGTATAATGCTCTTTAATGGATGCCTCTTTTCTATGAAAAATCCAGCGGTCAGGTTCCACCGCACCGTCCACCAGTCCCTGGTTCAGTCCGTAAACCGCCTCAACAACACCTTCGGTAGCATCAGTCGGATTTATACTGAATGTGACGCCTGACACCTCGCCGGCGACTAGCTCCTGCACGACAACCGCCATGGAGCTTTTGGCAAAATCCAAATCAAGTTCCTGCCGGTACAGCAAGGCCCTGTCAGACCACAGGGATGCCCACACCAGCTTTACATGCTCAAGAATCGGCTCAGTACCACGAATATTCACAAAGGATTCATGCAGCCCGGCAAAGGAGGTTGCTGCCGCATCCTCTTCCGGAGCGGAAGAACGCACCACCAAAGAATTTCCTGCAAAATTTTTTTCTAAAGCATTGCTGATCTCCCTGGCAAGTTCCACTTGCATCCTTTGGCGCAAAAAAAGATTTCGTATCCGGAGCGCTGCATCCCAGATCTCCTCCCAGCGCATGTCAGAAAACTTCTTGCGGTGCAATTCAAGTTGGATCTTCTCCTTAATGCTGCTTCCACTGATAAACTGCTTATAGGCTTCAGTTGAGATACAAAGAGTTGCAGGCAACCTAAAACCGGCTTCCTGCAATCTCATGAGAGCAGTTGCCTTGCCGCCGAAAATCTTTGAATCCTGGCTTATTTCAGAAAGCAGGTATGTCGTTCTCATCGTGGATGTGCAGTTCCATGACTTCCTGGAAACGGCTGACCAGGTAATAGCTCCATACAGAAATAATGATAAATGCAGTTGAGGGCGAGCGCAGAAAATCTTCCAGGTATGGATGCTTGCTTAAATACAGTGATGCCAGTTCCTTTTGGGATGCGTCAATATCTATCCTCTCAACGGCTCCCAGAACAGTTACCGCTTTAGCATCATGAAAGTCCTTCGCGTTATTGGACCGATCATCGATGAGCAACGAAACCTTTGGATTGTGCTTGATGTTGGCAAATTTTCGCGTTGCCTTAGGGGTGGAAAACACAATTTTGTGCAGATCATCGGTGGCCGCAAAGGCAATAAGGCTGGCATAAGGAAATACCTCAGAACTCTGGGTAGCAAGCACTGCCAGCTTCTGAGATAAAAGCAGTTCTGCTATCTCTCTTTGCAGCTGCTTTTTGTTTGTCATTTACTTCACCAAAAATATTGCCGATACAGCAGTCAAGCTGTACAAGCTTTTTATTAACAAAATTGTTTTCGATTATATTTTTAACCTTTATCTTATGTTGTCATTTTAGGCTAAACTAATCAAGCATCTTTATGATTAGTTCGTTTCGTGTGGACTTAGCAAATCTGCATAAACGTTAATAACGTTTCCTCTCCTTTCCGACAAGGACTAGGCGATCAATCAATTTTTTTCCCATTTACAGACATGGTAAGTCTTGAAACAAAAAAGGCAGGGTCAGAAATATCCTGCCTTTTTTGAGATAGGGCAGCTCAAAAGTAAATAACAAGATAATCTATTCTTTGTGAGTAGCGCGCATGGTCTGGGCAAGCTCTTTTATCTCTCCCAAATCTTTCGTCATCATGGCCCAGCCATACCAATAAGCATAATCAGGATTGACATGGAAGAAAGCCTGGTAGGTACGCATCCGGTGTTTCATGTACATTTCAAAAAGCACCTGATCTATATGGGACATATGCTCTATGTCTGAACCGCCTGTTCGCATAAAATAGAGAAAATCAGGATATGCAAACGCATAGTCCGCCGGTTTCTTAATAATCCCATCTTTATAGAGTTCGGCCACCGTCTGAATTGCCTCAGCCATAAGTCTGTCAGCTTTCTGCATGATCTTGTCGCCCATGCTGAGCTGCTCCCGCGCATAGGTTTCAGAATGGCATTTACTGCAGGTTTTTATCATCTTTTCCCTCTCTGTGCTCCAAGCCTCCTCGGTCAACCTAGCTAAATCAACAGCCTTCACAGTATCAAGTCTTGCGGTGGGTTCACCAGTTTCCGGGTTGAGCACACCAAGGGCCTTTAAGATAATGACCCGGTCATCAGCCCATTGCTTGTCTTCCGGTAAAGGCAGCCGCACTCCAAGAAAACCCCAGGCAGTTCTGTTTTCGTGATTGCCTTCCGACATATGGCAGTCCTGGCATTTAGGTGCAGCCGCACCTTCCGGCAGATCACCAACTTCCCGGGTCAGGTAGCGCGAGCCATGCTTGGAGCTGCTCCACATCTCCCACTGCGGATGGTCATAACCCATATGGCATTGCTGGCAGGCCCTAGGGTTCAATGCCTCTTTCTTGGAAAAACTATGCCGCGTGTGACACTCATCGCATGAATTATTCTGATATCGATATCCTTTTTCACGCTGGCTCTTTTTCTGCTCTTCCGACTTTATTCCCATATTGTGGCAACCACCACAACCTCTACCTCCCTCCATTAACTCATCCGGTTCAACATGGGTAACGGGCATGGCATTCATTGATGTCCAACCGTAATTGTGCTTACCTTTGGAAAACTGTTGAAACTGTTTTTCATGGCATTCTCCGCACACTTTTTCATCAGGCATTAAAGCAAGGTTAGCGTCTTCTGCTTTGGTATGCGTTTCTCCATGACAAGTGGAGCATGTTACATCTTCTTTGCTATGTTTGCTGACCTGCCAGTCTTGAACCTGCCCTGGAGAAATTTTTTGATGACATCCGACACAAGCATCTTCAGCTAATGCA
The DNA here is from genome assembly GCA_002868955.1 of Desulfobulbaceae bacterium. GTDB lineage: Bacteria > Desulfobacterota > Desulfobulbia > Desulfobulbales > BM004 > BM004. Next base: position 18,868 of record PKTW01000149.1, on the reverse strand, counting down.
GCGCTAGCAAAAAACAAGATCATCAATCCCATCAATACAATTAATCTTATTTTAGCCATACCAACCTCCTTTAGTGTTCGCGTTATTATTAGATCCAGCCCATGCTATGATTTCAGCAAACAAAAAACACAAAAGCCTCCTAAGGTATTGCTATCCCTGGAGGCTTTATTTACAAACCCAACCAAACTCATCAGATAATATTCCTCGAGAAGATTTGTATATGTATTATAATTCTTACTATGTATTATCTATGTTTTTTAATAAATTGGAGGGATTAAATCAAGTGCCACAATGTGTTAGGAATGTGGATGTAAGTGAAATACACATATCTTTCCACAATCTTGACTATTAGTACCCTTATATCGAGTCAAGATTGCCATCGCACACCTTGACATTGGGTTGCTGGTGACTGAACTCCGGGAGTATGCAGTGCAGCTTCGCAATGAGATGCTCAAACGCTGCAGCGGAGAGGAAACGGCCCAGCTCTTCCCGGATCCTGGCATATTAAACCGGCAGCCTTACAGCCAGAGAAAAATACAGACAATCCTAAAAAAGGTTTGTAAGTTGGCTGGTCTCAGGGTAAGAAACCCGCACGATTTGCGGCATACGTATGCCACGAGCCTTCTCATGGCACACCAGAGTTCCGCTTATGTCCAGAGGCAGTTGGGACACAGTTCGATCAAGACAACGGTCGATATATACGGGTACTGGATTTCCGGGGAAGGACGCGGCGGACTGGATGATGCACTGGGTGGTTTAGTTGAGCGAAAACGAGATAAAGAGTGCATATTTTCGCATATCGAAAAAAGAAAAAGCTGTAACCATTTGAGATTACAGCCGACTTGAATAAATGGTGCCGAAGGGGAGATTTGAACTCCCACAGGGAAACCCCTACTAGACCCTGAACCTAGCGCGTCTACCAATTCCGCCACTTCGGCACACAAGCAGGTGGCAATATTAGTACGGGAGTGAAATTTGTCAAGAGGTTCTTAATCCCTGCGACTGAAATTATTTGCCCCCCAGCAAGAGCTTGCGGATAAACGTAAAAAGAGTATAAAGCTGCAGAAATGGCATAACCCAATGGAAATATTTAATACCCTCGCTGACATTAAAGAGCCCTTTGCTGACAGCTTTGTCACCATCGGCAACTTTGACGGAGTGCATCTGGGACATCATATGCTCTTTTCCGAAGTGGTCAGCAGGGCCTATCAAAAGCAGGGCACCAGTGTTGTAGTTACATTTGAGCCGCATCCCCTGCAGGTGATCCGTCCTGAAATCGGCATAAAGCTCATTTCAACCTATGAACAGAAGGTTGAAATGATCTCGCTTGCCGGTCTCGACGTATTGGTGGTCATCCCGTTTACCAGGGATTTTGCAGCAACCAGTGCGGAAGCCTTTGTTGATGAAGTGCTGGTCCGAACCATCGGCGTGAAAGAGCTGGTGGTCGGGTATGACTATGCCTTTGGCAAGGGCAGGCAGGGTAACATCGAATTTCTCAAGGAACAGGGGAGGCTGAAGGGCTTTCCTGTCACAGTGGTGGAGCCGTACTATGTTGATGATATGCTGGTCAGCAGCAGCAAGATAAGGGAAATGGTGCGCGAAGGCCGGATGATGGATGTCAAGAAACTGCTCGGGCGCAGCTACCAGATCCGGGGTACGGTCCAGGAAGGCAAGAAAAGAGGCGGTCCTGTTGTCGGCTTTAAAACCGCCAATTTGCATTTATCCGAGGAAGACCTCTGTCCTAAACATGGAGTGTATGTTACCCAGGTTGTCTATGACGGCAAATGTTACGGCGGGGTTTTGAATATCGGCTATAACCCGACCTTTGGAGAAAATCGCCTGTCCGCTGAAACGCATATATTCGATTTCAATCAGGAAATTTACGGGAAGCAGATAAAGATAAACCTGTTGAAATACCTGCGCGGTGAAAAGAAATTTTCCGGTCCGGCAGAGCTGGCCGGCCAGATACGGGAAGATATCGGCCAGGCCAAGGCGATCCTGGCCCAAGCCCAGAAAGAATTGCTGCTTTCCTGTGAGGAAAAATATAACCGCTGAACAACCCTTCATTTGTGTATTATCTGTTTTTCCCCTTGCGTATCCGGGTTTCATGTCTATATTGTATGGAAATTTTTTGCGGGATACAGCAAAAATGCAAAGATTTTCCGCCCGTTGGCTGCAAGTTCCCGGAACTGGGAAGTAAAGGCAACTGAAGCTGGTTCTGTTGCCTGACAAAACGAAGCATGTTTTGACCAGACAAAACCAAATCAACTGAATAATAAGGAAAGTATCCATGTCAGAGAAGAGCAAGCAGGAAGACTTAAGTAAAGTTATTGCCGAAATGGAGCAGAAATGCGTTGAGAAGCCGGGATCGGTAATGGCGTATCATCACCTCGGGCTCGTTTATCGCAAGGCCGGGTATTTTGACAAAGCGGTGGCTGCACTGGAAAAGGCCATTGAACTCGATCCATTTTCCGTGGAAAGCCTTATTAATCTGGGGGCACTTTACTTTGACATGGGTAACATTGATAAAGCCCAGGCGGTTAACGAGCAGGCACTGAATATCAACCAGGCTTCTGCCCAGGCCCATGCCAACCTCGGTTTGATCTGGCAGAACAGGGGGGAGGCCCTAAAGGCTTTGGAATACTATACAGATGCTGTCAGGCATGACCCGAGTCTGGTGACCGTGTGGCTTAATATGACCTCGGTCCATCTTATGCTCAGAAACGATGAAAAGGCTTTGGAGGCGGCCCAGAAGGCTGCCCAATTGGAGCCTGATTTTCCAATGACCCAGAATAACCTTGCAGTGGCCTTTTATTATAACGGTGATTATGAAGCGGCGAGAAAACATGCTGACAAGGCAATAGGGCTTGGTTATGAAGTTGATCGGCGGTTTATCGATGCCTTAAACCAAGAAATTTCCTGACATGGCCAGAACTACCTTGAAGACCAAGCCCTGGTGCCCATTCTGTGGCCAGGATGTTGGCAGGCCGCAATATCCGGATAAGCGGAAGCTGGGAGAGTTTTCGCTTGGTAGTTGTGGATGCGGAGCGGTTTATGCCAGTGACCCCAGCGGCTTTAATATCGGCGCCGCCATAGTAGAGTGTCTGGTTCATGCCTGTGGGGATAACTGGGAACTGGCCTGGGACCTCCTGCCAGAACAGGACTATCTGACCGGGCGCATTGAAGATTATGACGAGGTGACCCACCAGGTTGTGGAAACCAGGAACTTGGATGGCAGGATAATCCGGGGAGTCCTCTATTTTATCCGTCTGCAGGAAAATGTGACAAACCTGAGCGCCAGCACTAAAGAGAAAGACAGTTCTGCAGCTGCCAAATCCTTTGCCTCAGTAAAAAAAATCCAGGAGAAAAGCGAAGGACCGACCAAGAGGGAAAAGAAAAAAGCAAATAAGAACCTTGTCAGAGACATGGTGCAAAACCGGGATGCGGACGGCCTTGTGGCCTTGTGTTTTGATGATAAGAAAACACTGCGTTTGCTGCAGCGCCAACTCTATGAACCTGATGAAGCAAAGCGCTGGGCCATTGCCAGTTTCATTGGTGAGGTGTGCAGCAGGGTTGCAATGCGCAAGCCCGGTATGGTGAGTGACCTGTTACACCTGCTGTTTGAGGCCTGTTCCGATTCAGCTGCTTCCAACTGGGGTGCCGTGGAATCAATCGGTTCCATTATTGCTGCACGTCCTGATATTTACGGCTCTTTTACCCGGCATCTTTTGGCCTATATCGGCGATCCCTCAACCCGGGCACAGGTGTTATGGGCCCTTGGGACCATTGCCGAGAAGCGGCCCGATCTGGTCAGGAATACCTCTTTTTACCAGCTCATAGGGCTCCTTGACAGCCCGGTTGCTGCAGTCAAAGGGTACATGGTAAGGCTTTTAGGCCGGCTACAGGCAAAAGAAGTGGCGGGCAGAATCATGGCGCTGCAGGACGATACAACGATGCTGATAATTTATGAGAACGGGCTGCCTGTAAAGACAGACTTGGGAACCCTTGCCAAAGAAGCTATGCAACTGATTGAAGCAGAAGGAGAAAAAGAAAGTGAATGAGCAAAAAGAGAATCAGGATATAAACGAGGAACCCAGGGAAGCAGAAGATCCGGCCCGGGCTGATTATAATAAGGGTAAGGAGTTGCGCGCGGCAGGTGATGAGGCCCAGGCGGCATCATTTTTTCATAATGCCCTGGTCGGGTTTGAGCAGAACGGGGATGACCAGGGAGTGGCAAATGCCTCGGACCAGCTCGGAGACATATGCGCGGCACGGCAAAACCACGAAAAGGCAATTGCACATTATCAGCGGGCTTATACAATATGTGATAAGGAAAATGACATGTTCAGTCTCATCGCCCTGCAAAAAAAGATGGGCGCCGCCCAAAGAGCCCTGAAGCAGTATGATAAGGCGGTAAACATTTATCTTAATGTCATAGATATCTACGCAGGTTATAATAACCCTGCCGGCACAGTTAATGTCATGGAGGAGTTGGCAAAACTCTACCTTGAGATGGGGGAGCGGCAGAAGTCGGCTGATACGTATAGGACGATTGCTTCAATTCATAAGAATTTCAAACATAACATACAAGCTCAGGAATTCATGGACAAGGCGGTGCAGGTTGAACAGGACGCCGTTTAAGATCCCAAGAGCTGCAGGAAGCAGTAGGCGGCTCTAGTTAGAATATTACAGGGAATTAAAATGTTTACCGGCATAATTCTGGGCAAGGGAAAAGTTGTTGCGAAAAGGTCTTCAGGCAGCGGCATGATATTAAGCCTTGAGTCTGATTTTGACCTGACCGATCCGGAAGAGGGAGAGTCCATTGCGGTAAATGGTGTTTGTTTGACCGCCAAGAATATCAGCACAAGAGCGTTTGCGGTTGATATTTCCCCGGAGAGTCTGGACCGCACAAACCTTGGCAATCTGTCAGTGGGGAGCAAGATTAACCTGGAAAGAGCCCTGCGTTTGAGCGACAGGCTTGGGGGCCACATGGTCAGCGGGCATGTGGATGCAGTGTCAGCGGTTCTGGAACGGCGGCCGGTGGGAGACTTTGTCCAGTTCACTTTCGGAGTTCCGAGGGGATTGGGTAAATATATTATTGAAAAGGGCTCCATTGCCATCGATGGTACCAGTCTTACCGTCAACAGCTGTGACGATAAAACATTCACCATCGTGGTTATTCCTCATACCCTTGAAGTAACGCTCCTGGGAACACTGAGGAAAGGGGACTCGGTTAATATTGAGGTGGACCTGATAGGCAAGTATGTGGAAAAATTGCTGCAGGCGGATCCGGGTGACCCCCAACAATCTCAAGGGGGAATAAATCCGGAATTTCTGGCCAAGTATGGTTTCATGAAATAATTATATACAAGGGTAAGTATCCTTAGTGAAAGTTGAAGGTATAGATTTATGGCAGTCTCCAGAATTGAAGAGGTGATAGAAGATATCCAGGCCGGCAAGATGGTCATCCTGGTGGATGACGAGGACCGGGAAAACGAAGGTGATCTGTGCATGGCCGCAGAGGCAGTCACCCCTGAGGCAATTAACTTTATGGCCAGGTACGGACGGGGCCTCATCTGCCTGACCCTTGACCGGGCCCAGGTAAAAAAACTGGATCTGCCCATGATGGTTAAGAAGAACAAGTCGCCCTTTGAAACTGGTTTCACTGTCAGTATTGAGGCAAGAACCGGGGTGACAACAGGTATTTCAGCAGCGGACAGGGCCAGGACGATCCAGGTAGCGGTTAATATGGCGGCAAAACCTGAGGATATTGTAAGCCCGGGGCATATTTTTCCATTGCGTGCCAGAAGGGGCGGCGTACTTGAACGAACAGGCCAGACAGAGGGCTCTGTTGATCTAGCGCGGCTGGCTGGGATGATGCCTGCAGGCGTGATCTGCGAAATAATGAAGGATGACGGGACCATGGCCCGCATGCCTGATCTTGAGGCATTCGCAGCCGAACATGGCATGAAGATAGCGACCATTGCTGATCTCGTGGCTTACCGTTTGCGGCGGGATACTCTGGTGCATCGGGCGGTTGAAGCCCGACTGCCCTCACATTTCGGAGGCGAGTTCAAGGCTATTGTCTATGCCAATGATGTTGATAAGCATGAGCACCTTGCCCTTGTCAAAGGCGAGATCGACCCTGATAAGGAGATTATGGTGCGGGTGCATTCTGAATGCCTCACCGGCGATGTCTTTGGGTCTGACCGCTGTGATTGCGGCAGCCAGTTGCAGGAAGCCATGCGCATGGTTTCTGCTGCTGGCACCGGGGTTATTCTTTACATGCGCCAGGAAGGCCGCGGCATCGGTTTGATAAACAAGCTGAAAGCCTATGCCTTGCAGGATAATGAAGGGCTTGATACAGTGGATGCCAACCTGGAGCTCGGTTTCAAACCGGATTTGCGGGACTATGGCATCGGGGCCCAGATTTTACGGGATTTAGGCGTGCGCAAGATGTGTCTGCTCACAAACAATCCCAAGAAGATCGTGGGACTTGAAGGCTACGATCTGGAAGTGACCAGGCGCCTGTCCATTCAAATAAAACCGGTACCGGAGAATATTTCGTACCTGAAGTGCAAAAAAAATAAAATGGGGCACCTCCTGGATCTGCCGGAAAACACCGAAATATAATGTAAGCAAGTATTGCATAATAGGTGGTTCTATGCATGCGGAGACTATAAGCGATTGCACAAGGAGAGGAATTGATGGCGACATATATTGAAGGAGATCTGCAGGCAACAGGAAAGAAGTTTGGCATAATTGTTTCCCGGTTCAATTCGTTTGTTTCGGAAAGGCTTCTTGAGGGGGCCCTTGATACCCTGCTCAGGTCCGGGGCAGAAGAAGATGCTATCGACGTCGTACGTGTTCCGGGTGCTTTTGAAATTCCGATGATGGCTCAGAAAATGGCAAAATCTGGCAATTATGATGCTATCATCTGTTTAGGTGCCGTTATTCGAGGAGCCACCTCCCATTACGACCTGGTTGCCAATGAGGCTGCCAAGGGAATTGCCCAGGTTGGCTTTGATTCCGGGGTTCCGACAATCTTCGGGGTTCTCACTACTGACACTATCGAACAGGCCATTGAAAGGGCAGGTTCCAAGGCCGGCAATAAGGGAAGTGAAGCTGCCTTGGCTGCCATTGAGATGATAAACCTCCTCAATCAGATTTAGTCGGGAATCACCGGCAAATACATGGGAACAAGGCGTAAATCCAGAGAACTTGCTCTGCAGGCTTTGTATCAGGGAGAATTGGCCGGAGAGGCTTTACTTTTGGATTTCGAAGAATTCTGTGCCCATTTCCAGGTAAACAAGAAAGCCATCCCCTACGCCGAGAAGCTTTTGGGTGGTGTGCAAGGGAAAAGGGAAGAAATAGATCTGCTGATCAGCAGGTACGCGGAGAACTGGCGCCTTGAAAGAATGTCGGTCATTGACCGCAATATTTTGCGCCTTGCTGTTTTTGAGCTGCACTTTACCGATGATGTCCCAACAAGCGTGGCGATCAACGAAGCAGTTGAAATAGCCAAGCGTTATTCAACGGATGATTCAGGCTCCTTTATCAACGGCATCCTGGATGTTATGGCCCGGGCGGAAAACTCCGGGGCTGAGAACAAGACGAAGACCGTCTGATTGTAAACCTGACAGAATTATTTTCTTGGATGGCAAAAAAAACTAAAAAGCTGGATGGACCAAGTTTTGCCCAGGAAGCAATTGCCGTTACCGGGCTCTTTGCTGCGGTGTTTCTGCTTCTGTGTCTTGTGAGCTACTCGCTGCCTATCTTAAACGCAGCCTCGTATACGTCGGCATTTAACTGGTGCGGCACCATCGGTCACCTCATTGCCTGGGGTCTTATGTCCCTGCTTGGTATCAGTTCTTTCTGGTTTGTTATCCTGCTTGTTTTCTTCTCAGTTCAGTTCTTTTCCAGGACCGCTGATTTTGAACGGCTGCCCTTAATCTTTCTGGGCAGTGTCGGCATTCTGATTGCCAGCAGCAGTCTCCTGGGCATCCTGTATTCTGCTGAAGGAGATTTTATCGCCATAGCGGGGCGTTATTACCCTGCCGGTGGTAAGGCGGGAAGCTGGCTCGCGTATTTTCTCAAAACCTATCTCGGCACCCCGGGAGCCATTCTCTTGCTCCTGCTCCTGCTCATATTCTCCCTCATGCTTGCTGTGCGCTTCTCACCATACTTTGTTGGCAAGAAACTTCTGACTGCAGCTTATGGCCGCATCGGTGAAAGCTATTTCCAGAAAAGCGAGGCCAAACCCAAAAAAGAAAAAACCACAAAGGACATTTTGCAGGAACCAAAGATATCAAATTCTATCCCCAGTGTGAACGAGCCGGTTAGAATGGAAGAGACGGAGGAAGAAGACCAGGATTTCCGGGTAACGCCTGTATCTTCGGGCGAGTATCGTCTGCCGGGTATAGGCCTGCTGGATAAGGTGGATGCAGCGGGAAATGAGGTAGCGCTGGAGCATTACTATACCGTGAGTAAAATGCTTGAGAACAAACTGCGTGATTTTGGCATTTCCGGCAAGGTAGAAGGTATTTCTCCGGGGCCGGTTGTCACTACGTATGAGTTTGCCCCGGCACCCGGCATCAAGATAACCCGTATTGTCTCCCTGGCAGATGATCTGGCCATGGGATTGAAGGCGGAAAGTGTCAGGATCGTAGGTTCGATTCCAGGTAAGGCTGCGTTGGGAATTGAGATCCCTAATCCGCAAAGAGAGATCGTTTACATCCGGGATATTCTCTCCAGTGAGACATTTAAGAATTCAACTTCCAAGCTGACTCTGGGACTGGGCAAGGATGTTGTGGGTCAGCCTGTTGTCGCGGACCTGGCCAAAATGCCCCACCTGCTTATTGCCGGTGCCACGGGTTCCGGTAAGAGTGTCGGCATCAATTCCATTATCTGTTCTATTCTTTTTAAATCCACTCCGGATGAGGTGCGCTTCCTGCTTATCGATCCTAAGCGCATTGAGCTTTCAGGTTATGAGGATATCCCCCACCTGCTGCATCCGGTTGTCGTTGATCCGAAAATGGCGAACAGGGCACTGCAGTGGGCGGTGCGTGAAATGGAGCGCCGCTATATGCTGCTTGATGAGATGCGCGTTAAAAGCTTTGCCTCCTATAACCAGGTGGCAGAGGAAAAGCTGCCACTCATTGTTATCGTTGTCGATGAGCTTGCAGACCTGATGATGATTTCATCCCGCGAGGTTGAGGAATCGATTGCCCGCCTGGCGCAAATGGCCAGGGCGGCAGGCATGCATCTCATCCTGGCAACGCAGAGGCCGTCTGTAGATGTACTGACCGGATTGATCAAGGCGAACTTCCCCACGCGGATCTCATTCAAGGTATTCTCCAAGGTTGACTCGAGGACAATTCTTGACATGAGTGGAGCTGAACAGCTGCTCGGCGACGGAGATTCCCTCTTTCTGCCTCCGGGCAAGGCCAGGATGCAGCGCATCCATGGCTCCTATATTTCCGAGAAGGAAACGGAGCGGGTTATTGAATTCTTGAAAGAGCAGGGTACGGCCCGCTATGACGAATCGGTCCTCGTGGCTGTTGAGGAAGACAGCGGTGACTATAACGGTATTGGTGAGGACGACTACGATGAAAAATATGATGAGGCCGTAGCCCTTGTCTGTGAAACCGGGCAGGCTTCCATCTCCATGGTGCAGAGGCGTTTACGGGTCGGTTATAACCGGGCGGCTCGCATGATCGAAATCATGGAAAAGGAAGGCATTGTGGGGCCTGGTGACGGCTCGAAGCCAAGGGAGGTCCTTGCCCGCAAGAATTACTAGAAAAATTATGCTGTAAAAATTACTTCATTTAATCTCCTTTTGCTCCTCACGAACTGTTATATTTCTCCAATACTTCTTACTGAGATACTCTTGCTTTTTTTATCTGTTTTTTTGCTTTTCCCCCTTAAGGTGCCAATTAAATAGTTTTTTTCTTGACATTTAATATGTGACAAATTATACATCCGATGTCGCAAAAAATGAGTGACGGTTCAGTCATAATTGCTTCCTGAACGCGAAGAAAAACAGATAGTTAAAAATTTCATATAGTTGTGTTCAGGTGTACTGGTTTCCTGGCAGTTCCATGCAGTTTCGGCAAACCGGGAAAAATGGCTAATTTACTCCCGGCTGATGTGGGGAAATGGATTTTTCCCCCTAGGGGTAACGGGGTGAAAATATATTTTTGTTATTCGGGCTGGCTCAGTATTGAAATGCGCATAGTTAGAGCTGAGACAACCTGATTTGGTATAGAGTAACAAACGGGTTTCGCCCCTGGCGGAGCCGTAAAGGTTAATCTTTTTGAGGAGGTAAATTTAATGCCAAGCTACGTAGATCCTGAAAAGTGTGATGGTTGCAAAGGCGGAGATAAAACGGCCTGCATGTACATCTGCCCCAATGATTTGATGGTCTTGAACAAAGAGGCAATGCTGGCCTACAATCAGGAACCGGATGCCTGCTGGGAATGCTACTCATGCGTGAAAATATGTCCGCAGGGTGCAATCTATGTCCGGGGTTACAATGACTTTGTACCCATGGGCGGCCAGGTACATCCGATGAGAAGTTCCGATTCCATTATGTGGACCGTCAAATTCCGTAACGGCAACATGAAGCGGTTCAAGTTCCCCATCCGGACAACGGCTGAGGGTGCTGCCAATGCCTATCCTGATCTGAAAGGTGAAAATCTTGATGACGAGAGACTTTCCACCGAGAAAGAACTCCCGGCTCCTGATCCGGCTAAAATGGCAAAGTAATTATTCGAGCAAGAAAAACTCATATAATTTAAAGGAGGAATCAATATGGCGTTACCTAATAAGCCGATGGGCGAACTGCCCGCCGTTGCTAATCCCGAAATTGCGGAGCATGAATGCGATGTTCTCATCGTTGGTGGTGGTATGGCTGCCTGCGGGACTGCTTTTGAAATCAAGAAGTGGGCCCCGGCCGACATGAAAATCATCCTGGTTGACAAGGCTTCCCTGGAGCGTTCCGGTGCTGTAGCCCAGGGCCTTTCAGCAATCAACACCTACATCGGTGAAAACCCGATTGAAAATTACGTAAAAATGGTACGCAACGACCTCATGGGCGTTATCCGCGAAGACCTTGTCTATGACCTTGGCCGTCACGTGGATGATTCCGTACATCTGTTCGAAGAATGGGGTCTGCCGGTTTGGAAAATCGCCGAAGACGGCTCCAACCTCGACGGTTCCAAGCCTGCACCTAAACTGACCGAAGGCGGCAAGCCGGTCCGTACGGGTAAATGGCAGATCATGATCAACGGTGAGTCCTACAAGTGCATCGTTGCCGAGCCGGCCAAAACAGCCCTGGGCGAAGAAAACTGCCTGGAGCGTATTTTTATCGTGAAACTGCTTCTTGACAAGAATGTTCCTAACAAGATCGCCGGTGCTGTCGGCTTCTCCACCCGTGAGAATAAGGTGCATGTTTTTACATGCAAAACCATGGTCGTTGCCTGCGGCGGTGCTGTAAACATTTTCCGTCCGCGCTCTACCGGTGAGGGGAAAGGCCGCGCCTGGTACCCCGTATGGAATGCAGGTTCCACCTACACCATGTGCGCCCAGGTCGGTGCTACACTGACCATGATGGAAAACCGCTTCACGCCTGCCCGTTTTAAAGACGGATACGGTCCGGTTGGTGCATGGTTCCTGCTCTTCAAAGCCAAAGTACAGAATGGCCTTGGCGAGTTCTATGCCAACTCCGACGCAGTTAAAGATGAACTGGGTAAGTTTATGCCTTACGGTGCTTCTCCCGTTACCCCGACCTGTCTGCGTAACCACCTTATGATTGAAGAGCTGAAGGCCGGCCGGGGCCCCATTTATATGGCCACCGACGTCGCCCTGAATGCCTTCCTCGATGATGCCCGTGCAGCCGGCAAGGATGAAAAAGAAGTCAAGAAATTCTGGAAACACCTCGAATCCGAGGCCTGGGAAGATTTCCTCGATATGTCCGTTGGCCAGGCCGGTCTCTGGGCCGGTATGAACATCGAGCCTGAAAACGTAGGTTCCGAGATTATGCCCACCGAGCCTTATATGCTGGGCTCCCATTCCGGCTGTTGCGGCATCTGGGTTTCCGGTCCTGAAGAAGACTGGGTACCGACCATCGACGGTCCCCGCTCCCATCAGTACAAATGGGGTTACAACCGCATGACAACGGTTGATGGTCTCTTTACCGCCGGGGACGGCGTTGGTGCCTCAGGTCATAAATTCTCCTCCGGCTCCCATGCCGAGGGCAGGATTGTTGCCAAGCAGATGGTCAAGTACTGCAAAAACAATGCAGACTTCAAGCCGGAACTGAAGCAGACCGCGCAGGAACTGGCTGATGAGATCTACGCCCCGGTCAGACTCTATCTTGAGCATGTCGGCAAATCAACGGCTGCTGATGTTAACCCGAATTACTGCAAGCCTGCAGGCCTGATGATGCGTCTCATGAAAGCTACCGACGAGTACGGTGGTGGTGTTGCTACCTACTACATGACTTCGGGTAAGCTGCTCAACATCTGCCTTGATCTCCTGCAGATGATGCGTGAAGATGCTGAAAAGATGGCTGCCGGCGACCTGCATGAGCTCATGAGGGCCTGGGAAAATTACCACCGTATCTGGTGTGTTGAGACCCATATCCGTCACATTGAGTTCAGAAAAGAGAGCCGTTATCCCGGTTTCTACTACAGGTCAGACTTCCCGACCTGTGATGATGAGAACTGGAAGGCCTTCGTTAACTCCACCTTTGATCCTGAGACCAAAGAATGGAAGTGTGAGAAGGTTAACTGCGTAAACATCATTGAAACCGAACCGTGGATCTAAATTCTCTCTGAGGATCAGACAATATCTGTTCACAGGTCAGATCCCTATGTAGAGTAAGAAGAAACAAATCTCCAGGCACCTCGTTAGCGGTGCCTGGAGATTTTTCTATACCTAGGGATTCTGGTTGATTGCGTTGGTTGAGATGGCTTGAAATTGCTTGACACCATTGCAAATAGCCTATAGGAATCACAAATCATTTGAACCAAAATAGTCAACCCCTGAATTACCAAAAAATATGAATGGAGGAATGGCATGACAGATGAACACACACCTGTGAGCGGTGGCATTTTAGTCGTTGGCGGCGGCATAAGCGGCCTGACGGCAGCGTTGGAAGCCGCGGAGGTTGGGACTGATGTTTTTCTGGTAGAAAGAAATCCCTATTTGGGCGGCCGGGTAGCGCAGCTGAATCAGTACTTCCCTAAGCTTTGCCCCCCTTCCTGCGGTCTGGAGATTAACTTCAAGCGCATCAAGAACAACCGGAGAATCCGGGTGTATACCCTGACCGAGGTGAAAGATGTTTCAGGTTCCGCCGGCAACTTTCAGGTGTCGCTGGAGACCAGTCCCCGGTATGTGAACAACAACTGCACCGGTTGTAATGCCTGCGTTGAGGTATGTCCCGAAGAGCGTGATAATGCTTTCAATTTCAACATGGATAAGACCAAGGCAATATACAAGGCCCATGACATGGCGTTTCCCATGAAATATGTCATTGACATGGATGCCTGCACCAAGTGCGGCAAGTGCCTTGAGGCCTGCAAGTATGAAGCCATTGAGCTTGACATGGAAGCCAAGATCTTTAGCCTCGATGTTGCATCAATTGTCTGGGCAACCGGCTGGAATCCCTATGATGCCAGTAAGATGGATAAACTGAAGTTCGGCCAGAGCAACGCCGTCATCACCAACATGATGATGGAAAGGCTTTCAGCGCCAAATGGCCCCACCGAGGGCAAGATCCTGCGTCCTGGAGACAACAAGGAACCTGAGAGTTTTGCCTTTGTCCAGTGTGCGGGGTCACGTGATGAGAATCATCTGGAATACTGCTCCTATATTTGCTGCATGGCAAGTCTGAAGCAGATAACGTATATCAGGGAGCGTTATCCTGAGGCAAAAATATCAGTGTATTACATTGATCTGCGGACTCCCGGGAAATATGAGAAGTTCCGTGAAAAACTGATGGCTGATGAAAAAATTACCTTCATCAAGGGTAAGGTTGCTGACATTATCCCTGAAGCGGACGGCGGAGTGACCGTGGTTGCTGAAAATGCGGTTACCGGTGAAAAGGTTCAGGAAAAAGTGGATATGGCCATTCTGGCTACCGGTATGGCGCCTGCCATCCAGACTGAGGGTGCAGCTCTCGGCCTGCAGATGGACAGCAACGGTTTTCTCCTTGGGGACGCCGATGCAGGCACAATAGCCGCCGGTTGCGCCAAGAAGGCTGCCGATGTTGTGACCAGTAACCAGAGCGCGACTGCCGCAGCTCTTAAAGCCATTCAAGTGTTGAGGAGGTAGGTCAATGGACAAAAAATACAGTGCATATTTATGCACCGGTTGCGGCATTGGAGATGTCGTAGATATAGAGGCACTTTCCGGGGTGGTCAGCAGTGAAATGGGCATGGAGTGCAAGACGCACCAGGCTCTCTGCAGTGCTGACGGTCGTGCCCTGATCGAAGGAGATATTAATGAAAACGGGGTCAACACGGTTATAGTCGGTGCCTGTTCACCCCGGGTCATGCAGGATGAATTCACATTCGGGGATGACAAAATTACAGTTCGGGCCAATCTCCGCGAACAGGTGGCCTGGTCCAACCCGCCTGATGCCGACAAGGAATATGTGCAGGAACAGGCTTCCGACTATATGCGCATGGCCTGCACCCAGGCAAAGAAATCGGAACTTCCCGATCCCTATCTACTGGAAACGGTCAACAAGAGAATTCTGGTCATGGGTGGCGGTATTGCCGGGCTGACAGCTGCCAAAGAAGCTGCAGCTGCAGGTTATGAAGTAACCCTGGTTGAGAAAAGTGATATTCTTGGCGGCAAGGCGGTTAACTGGCGCCATTCTTTTCCCACCAAGGCTCCGTGGACCGACATGGAAACCCCGATTGTCAATGACCTGATCCAGGCTGTGCAGGATGCAGACAAGATCACGGTGAAAACAGGCACCGAGGTGGCACGAACTTCCGGGGCGCCCGGTAATTATAACGTGACATTCAAAGGGGCAGGCACGAAAAGCGATTGGGATGCACCGGCAAAGGTCGGTGTTGATGAGCAGGATGCCATTGATAAGGGGACAATGGAAGACCCCAATGTCGGTTTGCAGCATTATATGAAAGATAATCCGGACGGAGAAAAGTTTGGTGCCGTTATAATGGCAACAGGCTGGACGCCGGCGGATGTGTCCGAGTATGAACACCTTGGCGCTGGAAAATTCCAGAATGTGCTCACCAATGCCGAGTTTGAAAAAATCGCCGGGCAGGGCAAGATTGTGCGTCCTTCAGACGGTAAACCGGTTGAAAGCGTTGCCTTTGTCCAGAGTCCTGGCGGTAGTGAACATGACAGGGATTTTCCTTACTGTAACTCTGTTACCAGCCTGGTGGCATTGAAGCAGGCCCAATATGTGCGTGAGGACAATCCCAACGGCAAGGCCTATATCCTTTATCAGCATATGCGGACACCCGGCAACATGGAGCTTTTTTACAAGGCGGCCCAGAATGATGACGGCATCTTCATGACCAAGGCAAATGTAATGAAGATTGAAGAAAGTGCTGATGGGTCCTTAAGTGTTGCTGCAGAAGACACCCTCCTGAATGAAAACCTTAATTTGAATGTTGACATGGTTGTTCTGGCAGCCGGTATGGTGCCGACCACCAAGGATGCCAATGTTGTCAACCTGGCCTACCGCCAGGGTCCGGCCTTGTCTGACCTCGATCTTTTTGACGGCTATGCGGATTCACATTTTATTTGTTTCCCCTATGAAACAAGAAGGACAGGCGTTTATGCCTGCGGCGGTGTGCGCAAAGCAACAACGGTTGATGAAACCATTGATGATGCCACCGGGGCGGCGTTAAAAGCCATCCAGTGTTTTGAGTCAGCGGATCGGGGAGTTTCGGTCCATCCCCGTTCGGGTGACAAAACCTATCCGGAATTTTTCATGCAGCGCTGTACCCAGTGTAAACGCTGCACCGAGGAGTGCCCCTTTGGCGCCATCGACGATGACGAGAAGGGCACACCGCTGCCGAATCCTACAAGGTGCCGCAGATGCGGAACCTGTATGGGGGCATGCCCTGAAAGGATCATCGGTTTCAAGGATTATAATGTTGATATGATCGGTTCCATGGTGAAATCCATCGAGGTGCCGGATGATGATGAGGACAAGCTGCGCTTCGTAGCCTTTGTCTGTGAAAATGATGCGTATCCGGCCATTGATATGGCAGCCATGCGCCGCTTGGGCATAAACAATCTGGTAAGGATCATCCCGGTCCGCTGCCTGGGTTCTGTCAACATGGTCTGGATCAAGGATGCCATGTCTGCCGGTATGGACGGGGCGATCCTTCTTGGCTGCCAGTATGGTGATGATTACCAGTGCCACTTTGTCAAGGGCAGTGAGCTCGCTGACAAGAGGATGGTGAACATTGCTGAAACCATGGGCAGCCTGGGCCTGGAAGTGGAACGCGTTGCAGTAAAGCAGGTTGCTATTAACGAGTACCACAAGATTCCGGAAATCATTAACGGTTTTGTAGAAGAAATCATTGATCTAGGCCCGAATCCATTCAAGGGTTTTTAAGCATAAATACCTATTTACAAGTCGCTTGGCAGTGTGGTATACGCTGCCAAGCGACATATTTAGGACGTGAAAGACCGGAACCGTTTGAGGCTCAAGCAATACAAGGGGGAATAATCTCCTTAGGGAAATTAAATATAGGTGATCTGGAGAAGACAGGAGGCTAAAGAATGACAATGAATGTAGATCCTGATTTGAGTTTTATAAAATATCTGAAAAGCGCTGGTGGTGACACCCTGAAGAAGTGCTACCAGTGTGCAACCTGTTCCGTTGTATGTCCCCTGTCTAAGGACGGCAGTCCATTCCCCCGGAAGGAGATGATCTGGGCGCAATGGGGTTTGAAAGATAAGCTTATAGCAGATGTGGATACCATGCTGTGCCATAACTGCGGCGACTGTAATACCTATTGCCCCCGCGGGGCCAAACCGGGAGAGGTGCTCGGTGCTATCCGTGCCTATGCCTATACCCATTTCGGTTTTCCGCAGGGTTTGGCAAAACTGGCCAGCGATGGCAAGAATTTACCAATCCTTATAGGTATTCCGGCTGCTGTTGTTCTTGTTTTGTGGCTCATCTCAGGTGGTATGCATATGCCCGATGGACCGGTTGATTTCGGTATGTTTTTCGGCCACTGGGATTTTCACTGGCTGACCAAAACCACCTTTTTTATCGATATAATATTCCTGCCTGTTGCAGCATTCGCTCTTTTTGCATCATATAAAGGGGTATCTGCCATGTGGAATAAAATGTCGGAAAATATGGAAATAAGTTCCGACTACCGCCCATCGGCCAAACAGTTTACGGTTGAGTTTCTCTGGCCGGCGATAAAAGAAACCATCCTGCACAAAAGGTTTAATGAGTGCGGGACAAACGTAGACAGGGTGAAGGGGCATCTGCCCCTGCTTCTGTCATTCATCGGGCTGTTGGCTGTGACAACTTACTCTTTTATCCGCAAGGACTTAATTGGTTTGATCAACCCTAACCTGCATGGACCTATTCCCTTGTATGATCCATTCAAGCTTCTGGCCAATATCAGTGCCGTAGCCCTGCTTGTAGGTGTTGCCATTCTCTGGGTCAACCGCAGGAAGATGGAAGCGGAGGGCAAGGCTTCCCCGACCTTCTATGACTGGTTTTTGATTGGCGAGATTGCAGCAGTCGGCATAACCGGACTTGGTGCGGAGCTCTTAAGGTGGGCTGACTTTGGGGTCCTGGCATATCTGACCTATTATCTGCACCTGGTATCTATCTTCATGCTTTTCTTCTATATGCCGTATACGAAGTTTGCCCATATGGTTTATAGAACTTTTGCCATGGCGTTTGAAAAATACAGGGAAAGCAGTTTCGTCCAAAAGGAAGCTTCATAACATAAGCCATACACTGGTGGCGGGATAAAATTCCGTATTCGATTTTCCGGGAAAGAGGGGCTTTCTCATCTGGAAAAAAAAGGTTGATTTTTGCCAACGAACGGATTATCTTGTCACGCTTTTCTGCTGGCGTAGCTCAATTGGCAGAGCAGCTGATTTGTAATCAGCAGGTTGCGGGTTCAAGTCCCATCGCCAGCTCCAGATGAGTAGACGCGAGTGTCGACCCGCTTGAGTTGCTATTCATTGCAGTGGGGCGGTATCTGCGAAGGTGAAATGGAGGGGTTCCCGAGCGGTCAAAGGGAACAGACTGTAAATCTGTCGGCGACGCCTTCGGAGGTTCGAATCCTCCCCCCTCCACCATATATCATGGGCGGGACCAATTGGTTCAGCGCTCTATTTTATTCTAGCGAATTCATTTAACATATATAAGGTTGGCATTATATGGCAGAAGCAATCATTGTAACTCCTCAATTCCTAACCGGCTGATTGAAGCGGGAATAGCTCAATTGGTAGAGCATCAGCCTTCCAAGCTGAGGGTTGCGGGTTCGAGACCCGTTTCCCGCTCCATTAAAATTCTCAGGGATTAGCAGCTTCTTGCTGCACAACAGGGAATTTAGGCTTGTGCATTGAGGGGGAGGAAGGCTTTCGGCCCACGTAGCTCAGGCGGTAGAGCACTTCCTTGGTAAGGAAGAGGTCACCGGTTCAAGTCCGGTCGTGGGCTCCAGTGAGAAAGTATCGGGAATAATAGGAGCGGGAGAATCATTTAATATAAAAGGATTTACATCGTATAGGAGAAAATGGCATGGCAAAGGAGAAATTTCAGCGAACGAAACCGCATGTAAACGTAGGAACGATTGGTCATATTGATCATGGCAAGACTACGTTGACAGCCGCAATCACG
>PKTW01000150.1 GCA_002868955.1 Desulfobulbaceae bacterium | reverse complement strand
GTCCTGCGGGGCCTTTTCCTTAACGCTCACCACCCTGGCTCTTTACCAGCGCAGCTTAAGGTGGTTTGAAGCCTCCACCTGTATGGCGGCTTCGAGGGACCTACCCTCAGCTCTTGCGCAGCACCGCACTTTGGGGTATAAAATCCTTTGGTGCGTTCGTGGCACACTTGTGGCAAGACATCTTGACTTTTGCCCGATATACAGGATATAGCGTCAATATCGCCAGACAATAAATTTAAGTAAAGGACAGACAACATGAAAAATATCATAACGATTGGCGTTTGTTTGGTTCTTTTAACTGCAGGAATTGCTTTGGCGGTAGATGATGCCACACTTCAGGAAGTCGAAAACAATGCTGAATCTGCCAATGCAAAGGCAGATGGTAAATATGTTTATATTCCATATATTATTAGAAATTTACAAGATTCTAATGTCGGGTCACAAGTTACTTCAGAGGGGCAAATTTATATTATTGGCCTTAAAAAGCTAAATGAGTTTAGAAATATCGAAATTGAACTTCAATTAGATATACAAAAAATATCAGAAGATAAGGCACCATTTAATATGTTTTTTGTTGACCCAAATCAATTAGAAGTTCTTGCTCAATATGGGTATGTCCCAGATTTGTACACCTACGAAATTATTGGATTTAATAACAACAACGCATTAACATCTTATGAAAAAATAGGTAAGTTTTCTCTTGGGGAGTACGATTTAGATATTAATATAAAAAAAATATCGAAATTTGATGGAAGAGTAACAATGAACATAAACGGTGAATCTTTCAAAGGTGAAGATTACAGTTTTGGACATTTTTCACAATTTGGTTCATGGGGAATATTAATTATCGCAAGTCCAGACACTAAGATAAGTAAATTTAACTTAAAAACAGAAACATTGGAGTTTGAAGAATAATTTGCTTAAGGGAAGCTAATAAAAAAGCTGTTTTTTATTTATAATTTTATATTTCTGCTGATATGTCTGACAGTATCAAGCAGAAAAGACCCGTTTTTATTTTACGATTTAAGGTTTCTGCTGATAAACCCCAACTAAACGGCCTGGCAACACAGTTTAGATTGACAGTACACACCTTCACTCGATTTCTATCCCAAAATAGTTTCTATTTTGGCAAGATATTTACACTTCACCTAAATTCACCTTCCTAACACACTTTGTCGCATTCTTAAATTATGGAGTTTGCCTTTTCCGCAGTTTGAATGTATGTATAGATAGTAATGTATGTATAGATAATAAGGTATTTATTACAGTATTGATCCCTCTGTTTTCCGTAAATTTTCTTGGAGACAAAATTATGAAGAAGAAAACAGTGTTTCTAATAATCATTTCAACTCTGACCCTGCCTCTCGCATTTACGTTGGCTGTTGCAGAGCATCAGACCCCTGCAGACAAGGGAAAGACTCATTTTAATAATCCGGAGTTTGCGGGTGGGAAAAAAGCATGTAACTCCTGCCATCCCAATGGAAGAGGCTTGGAAGGCGCAGGGACAAAAAGCAGTTTTGCCATAATGGGTGGCCAACAGGCTAGCCTTGAAGAAGCGATTAATATGTGCATTGTCAATGCAAATAAAGGCGATGCACTCAAGGTTCTCGAAACCGAGATGCAGGAGATAGTAAGTTACATCAAATCACTCGGCAAATAACCTTAATTTTATTCAAACCCCAGAGCCCCTGCCAGAAATGGTGGGTTTTTTTATTTGATATTTAAGATGTCCGTTGGATATGTTGAGTCAGATTTTGTATGACCAAACTCAAGATGTTGGCAAGATAGTTATGCAATTCTAACCAACTGCGGAACAACCATGCATAGAATCCTATTTTCCCTAATACTTATTATCGTTTTTTTAAGTCCCAGTTTGACCTTGGGTTGTGGACCTGGTGAGTTGGGACCTTCAATAGGAATAACTATAAATTTTTTAGAAAGTAGATTCGCAGGCGGTCCAAGTAGCTTAAAAATTGATGATGATTGTGATATAGCATACAGATTTCATACAAAAAGTGATAAGGGCGAAAAGGATGTAACAGTATCTGCAAATGCTAAGGATTTAAATGCAGAAATTATCCAAAAACAAAGTGAAGGACGGAGACGCATATATCTTGAGTGTTTTCATAATGAAAAATGTATCACTGTTAATGGATTTAATAAATACGGAGACTATTTTAAGAGAGAATACAATAATGAAAAATTCAGTAGCAGTGAGAAAGCATTTCCTATTTTTATAACTTCCGAGGTGCCTGAAGAGACAAGTATTATAGATGCTTTTGTTCATCTTATAAAATTATGTCAGGAGTGAAGTACTTCCTTTATGAAATTTAATGGCAGGGTCAGAAATGGTCCTGCCATTTTTATTTAGTAACTATCAATGCCTATGAATCTTGACTAGCAGTACTATCCAAGAAAGTTGCTATTGCCAGTGCACATCTTAACTGGTAATTTTTCATTTTAAAGTCAAGATTGTGGCAAGCAATGTGAATTTTAAAATACCTTTAACTTGTTTGTTTAAATCTTAACTACTTTAACTTCTTAATCCTTGGACCCTGACAACAAAATGAACGATCGTTTCATCACTGATTTTCTTATTGCTAATGGCATGACAGAGCCAACAGCCAATTTTATTGGTATTACTGCAACTATTATTCTAATCCTTTTATTGGCATATGCATCATACTGGATCACCAAACGCTACATGGTCCATGCTATTGAAATTATATTCCAACGCAGCAAGAACACTTGGGACGACGCCTTGGTCCAACACGGTTTTGTCAGGCGGCTTTCCTTGCTCATGCCTATCATCGTTGTTTACATGTCAGCGGATCTCATGTTGCCCGGTCAGGCCATGACCTCTGAACTGTTCAAACGGCTCGCCATGGTATTCTTTGTCTTTGCCGGGGTATGGATGCTTGATGCGATCTTACTAGCCATTCGGGAAATCTACAATAAGTCAGACGTTTCAATCCGCCGTCCCATAAGAGGATATTTGGATGGAATCAAGATCATCGCTTATGCAATGGCAGGCATTTTCATTGTCTCCATTCTCACAGGCAAGTCTCCCTGGGGAGTTCTTAGCATTCTTGGCGGGTTCACCGTCGTGCTCATGCTCGTCTTCAAGGATACCATCCTGGGATTTGTCGCCAGCATTCAGTTATCCGGGCATGACATGGTGCGTGTTGGAGACTGGATAGAAATGCCTAAATACGGAGCTGATGGTGATGTGATCAATGTGACGATACATACAATCAAGGTCCGCAATTGGGACAAGACTATAACCACCATACCCACTTACAGCCTTGTTTCTGATGCTTTCAAGAACTGGCGAGGCATGAGCGAGTCAGGCGGACGCCGTATCAAGCGAGCCCTGCATATTGACATGAGTTCAATAAAATTCTGCACCGATGAAATGCTAGAGCGATTTCGAAAGTTCGACCTCATAAAACACTACATAACAGAAAAACAGAAGGAAATAGCTATCTACAACAAGGAGCACACCTCAAATCCAGAGCAGCTGATAAACGGCAGGCGCCAGACCAACATTGGTGTCTTTCGGGCTTATATCATTGCCTACTTGAAAAATCATCCCAAAATCCATCAGAGCATGACTTTCCTGGTCAGACATCTTGAACCGACCCAGTATGGCCTGCCAGTCCAAATCTATGTCTTTAGCAACGACCAAGTCTGGGCCAATTACGAAGCAATCCAGGCAGATGTCTTTGACCATCTGTTGGCCGCTGTTCCTGAATTTGACCTACGGTTATTCCAGAATCCTTCAGGGTATGATTTTTCGAGGTTAGGTGAAATGTGAATGTGAAAAGGCTGTAGTTTGGGATAATGGGTGAAAATATTTTTCAACCCGTTACCAACGTTACTCTCGCACTTGAAAACAATGAAGTAAACCTTGTTTCCAATAAGCATAATTCACCGTCAAACCTTTATTCCCTGTTGTGATATTTTTCTCCCAAGAAGAATTGATTTTAAATATAAATACCCAACTCAAAAAAATTAATTTTCCCCTACGCCAATTTAATTCATTATTATCATGTATTTACGTCTATAATCTGTTTCTGAAATTTTTTGTACACTTTCATCTTTTTCACTTTTAAATACTAGGCACAATTTTTGCTTAATATTTAACGAACAGAATTTTTACTTATTAGTAAAATTAATGACAAAACATTAGGGGGAGTTATGAAACTATTTAAAATTTTTCTCATTTCCTTGATAGCTATATTAGTTGTTTCATCTGCTGCAATGGCAAGTGATTTTGGGTGGACCGAGGATTTCAATATACAAGCTCAGTCGGACCCGTCAGGATTCAGAGCACGGCTTGCAACACGATTTAAAATTGGCAACGTGCAAATTGACGCCGTGCTCAGTAATGTTGATGAGCCGGCAGACGCTTATTTAATGCTGCGGCTTGGTGAAATGTCAGGAAAGCAAGTTGATTATGTTTTTGAGAAGTACAGGCATAGCAAAGGGAAAGGTTGGGGCGCACTGGCCAAGAGTTTAGGGATAAAACCAGGATCAGAAGAGTTCCATGCCCTGAAAAGCGGCCATGATCTAAACGGCGGCAATAGGCACATCGAAGTTCTTTACAGCAGCAACGATCATGGAAAAAGCAAAAAGAAAGGCAGTGGCAAAAAATAGATTGATAGCTTAGTCAAGATTGCTATTGTAAACCTAACAAATAAAGCCAGGGCTGGAATCATAATTCCCTCCCTGGCTTTTTGTATTTGGTATATAGGAAGCGAAAAGTTAATATTACCAACATACACCGTAGAGGAAACCGGTTGCTATCACCCGGAGGGGCTTTTTTATTGTCTTTTTGGGTGTTTTTTATATGGGGAATGGTATGGGGAATGAAAAAGTGGCAAAAAAAAAGGGACTACAGATTGACCGCAATCCCTTTGTATTTCTGGGGTGAGCGATGGGACTTGAACCCACGACCGCCGAGGCCACAACCCGGTGCTACCACCAGCTGAGCTACGCTCACCATACAGCAAGGCATCTCTTATAATAGATGCTCATTATTTTGGCAAGTTTTTACTGCAGTCTGGACGGAAACTATAGAGTGTTGCAGCAAAAAACCAGTACTTAAAATTCTTTACCGCAGTGCTGGCATTTATGGGCCTGGGCTTTTATTATTTCCGCGCAGTCTGGGCATTCTTTTTTGAAATTTGTCTTCAGCAGCTGTTTAATGCCCAGATTCACCTTTTGGACCAGGTTGTCATCCCTGAAAGTATGGTTGCGGAGAGGATCTATGCATAAAAGATCATTGAGCTCGACCAGCAGATCAGCAGCCCGTTCGCGGTTTTTCCTGTCTGCAGCTTCATCGAGAAGCAAATAAAGAACCGGCTCCAGATTTTTTTCTGCTACGCAGGTATCCAGCTTGGCCAGGGCTTCTTTTTCTCTGGCATAGCGCTCATCCTGCAGCTTTATGCTTTCAGAATCAATGACACAGCCCTTGAAAGCGTCTTTACTGCCGACCATCATCGGCGTACCTTCTGTATTGCCTGGCAGAAGCATATAACGATAGGAGGCCCGGTGGCCGAACTGCATCTCGATGTGCTCCCAGCCATTTTTAAAGAGAGAACATTCATCGTTTAAGCAGATAAAATAGGCCTCGGTGCCCCAGCCCAGTCCATCGCCAACATGGATGGGCGGCGTGCTGCAGCAGGAGAGTTGTTCTTTGCAGTGGGGGCAGAAATGTTTTTCATCAAGGTACTTCTTACAGGTATTTAACATGAATATCCTCCAATGGGGTGCACGTAGAGAAGTTAATAAAAAACTACTTTGGCGTAGAAATGGTTGTGTCTGCTCCTAACTGGGGCAATCTCTGATTCACATTTCAGGTATAGGGTTTACCGCCAAACAGGATAAGAATTGGAATCAGGAGCAAAATAAAAATAATGAGAACAACAACAGGGTGTTCACTCTTTTTTTTCTCGGGATTTTTTTCCATAGATTTAGAGTAAGCATGATAGTAAAAAAGTCAATAAACACGCCCAGTAGGATCAGGAACGGATAATCTTGCTCAGGGTTTCATCAACGGCAAGGGACTGCAGCATCCTGGCCTTTAAAAACTCATCTGTCAGGTAATGCCTGTTATCATCGATGATCGTACAAAGGGCGTCAATTTTTCCCTCATTAGCCATGTCCATTAGCCTGATCAGGTTTTCAGCAAAGCTCTTGACAATCTTGCGGCCGTCCCCTGTGGTAGCCATTATCTCCGCATAGGTTCTGGGGTTCTGGGTATGCACACGGGCCATGGCCAGAATACCGTACAGTGATGTGAGGGTTGAATGGCTGCCGATCTCATCCTGGGGGATCTGGTTGTCCTTCAGTGTCATGGCAAGTGCCACGGAAACCGTTGTGGGCAGTTTCTGGCCAACACCCATCAGCAGGTCATGCTTGGAGGGACTGTCCTGATTGATCAGTGCACCGTGCTTGTATAAAAAGGCCTCAAATTCACTGCAGAGAAGGCCGCTTCTTTTTGTCCGCACAACGGTGGCATTCTTGTCCTTCATGGTTTTTGCCTGGGGTCCCCAGAGGTTATGGACAAGCATGACTTCGACGCCGGGGCGGGTCTTTTCAAGGGCTGCATCAAGAGCATTTTCAGCCACTCCTGCCAGGATAATCAGGGCCTGTCCGTCTTCCAGGAGCGGTCCGTATTTGTTAACTGCTTCGGCTGTTGCGCTTATAGGCACACAGATGACCACCACATCAACCTGGCTGACCATATCCTCGGGTTTCATTTCACTTGTACGGCCTGTAAGCAGTGATTTGTAACCTTCGTTCCCCAGCCGTTTGGCAAACCATTTACTCATAGCCCCTGTGCCGATAAAGCCAAAAGAGGATATGTGTTTGGTGCGCATGTCAACCCTTGGAAAGCTGCCCAGAACCTGGAAAGAGCCGGGCTCTTGAATGATATGCTCACTTATGGCTTTTACTGCATCGGCAAGGTTTTTATCCTTGATATGGCCTTCAGCTTCAATATAGATCTGCAGTTTCTGGGTCTTGATATCGCTTTCTGTCCGCATATCTATAATATTGATACCGCGTCTGGTGAATTCCCCAAGAATATCAACAAGAAGGCCGACCCGATCGTTCAGGGGCAGGGTCAGGAGGGCAGTGGCATCATACCCGCTTGGTTCGGAAGGGGTTGCACTGATGACGGCAAATCGGGTCTGGTTATGTGGCGCCAATTCCCTTTCCCGGATCAGCAGGCCGTTTGCCACGAGAAATTCTTCTGTGGCAACAAAGCCTTGATCAAGCTTATTTTTTCCCCTGGCTTCATTAATCGCCTGCTGAAGATCGGTTACAGCTAACTGCGGCAGCAGGGGATAGTAGTTCGTTATATATTCTTCGCACTGCCTGAAACTGTTGCTTTTACCAATGAGCATGGAAAGTGGATGCCCATCATCAATGGCACCGAGTGAAAGATGAACGGGCAGAACTACATTGTCAATCCAGTTCGCCTTGCTGAGTTTTTCCATGATGCGGAAATACTCAATACTCTCGCCTTCCCGGGTATTGTATACCGGGATCAGGGCAAGGTCTGTCAGCTTTTCCGCAAACGCTTTTATTACTGAAGGCGTATTCGGAAAAAGCTTTATTCCGGCCTCAGGGGCAAACTGTTTGGCTGCCTGCCATGAGGATGACCCCTCTGGACCTAATGTAGCTAAGGATTTCATGTACTTGTCCTTTAATTGCTGAAATGCACCTGGAGTGATTACCAGATGGGCTTCTTTGCCTTGTTATAGCTTGAAAAAATTATTTTTGGTCAACAGTTTGGTCAACATTTTGCAATTTGTGGTGCTGTTCGTCAAGCCAATTCGTATAATTTTGCATGGCTGTTTTCAGGTTATCTTCTGACGGTTGCATATAGTGAACATCTTTACACTTTAGGAATCATTCATGAGTGTCAATTGATAGAAGCAGCAACCATCAATTGCTGATACGCTGCACATGAAAGGAAAACCCCAATAAAACAGGGGCAATGCTTTATTTTCGTTGGATTGGGCCTGAACCGAATTGTTTACTGGCAGTATTTTTACTGCCAGTAAACAATAAAGTAGAATTTTTTTTGCAAAATATTTCATGAAAAATTAACCAATTATCCTGCCGGAATAGTGACCAGAATTAATCATTTATCTTTCTTAATAGCGCTCACCGCCCTCAATGCCTAATTTATTGGTAATAACTCTACAGCCAGTCGGTTACCGCAAAGCCGATGCCGATGCTGTTTTGATAGTAATTATAGTCAATCATGCTCTGCCCGTAGCCGGTAAAGCCTTGAACATAGCCCTTGAGATACTTGTAGCTCCCCAGGGGAAAGCTCCAGGTCAGCTCAACAGCCCCTTTACTGAAACCGGATTCCAGGTTGTTGCGCGACATGACAGAAAATACATTTTCTTTCCATTTATAGCCCGCCCGGATCTCGTAATGTCCCAGGTAATCGGTTATATCAGGGTTGTTATCGTCCTCGTCATCCTCGGGTAGCCTATACCAGGGCTTGATGGCAAATGCCAGGTTTCCCTTTTGAAAGACGAAACTGGCAATGATGCGGTTCCAGCTCCTTGATAACGGCTCAGTCCTGCCGTTGGACTGATGGTTGATCCCGATCACGTTAGCAATATTCCTGATGCCCCAGAAAGTCCAGTTGGGGCGGAACTGCACCCAGGCTTCCGGTTCGTAATTTGTCTCGCGGAAGGGGGATGAAATATCGTTATTGTATACCTGCCAGAAGGAACGCATCGTAAAGGCACTAAATATGTCCACCTTTTTTTTGAACAGGTCAACTGCCAGTGGGATCTTGATGCTGACCTGGAACTGGGACTCAACATTATCCAATTCTAAATTCGGGTCTCCGGTCGCTTCTTGATACGGTTTATTGTTGGGATCCTTATTATAGGATGCCAACAGGATATAATTGGGCCTGTGTGCCATAAGGGTAAAAGGCCGCAGGATATTCCCCTTATCGGTATAGTATCTGACATCTACTATTCCTGCATCCTCCTCTTTTTCTGCAGAGGCCATCAGCCCAGCCTGGCACTTGTTCCGGAGTTGATCAACGGTCGTGCCGCTCTGGGCAGACTCCAATTCCCTGAGTAAACACTCCTGTACAGCTGTCTTGTTAGGTGTAGTTTCTGTGGCAGCAGCCTGACCATAACCAGCACGCATTACCAGTAAGACGGCCAAAATCATTCCAGCTTTGAAAAAAGTCCCAATGTGTTTCTTTTTACTTCGTCCTTTCATCCCCCATCTCCTTTTCCTTTATTCTTTATTTGACGCCCTGAACACTTCTCTAAAGCTATTATAATTAATAATTCTGCACAAGCCTCTTCTCTTTCTCTCCATAATCTTCCTGTTTTCCGCCAGGAAATCCTGGAAGTCTGCAGATTGGCGTAAAGCCTTGTGAGCAGAAGTAATAAGAAAATCAACATCTTCATCGCTCAGGTCGAAATTCGTGCCGATCCAGTACAGCCTGTCCCGGTCATCCACGTTTGGCACACCGGCAAAGTTTACTTCAATAAAGTGAAAACTAACCTTATGCCCGGCAGCATTGAGCCCTACAATCCACTTTTCATATATACTATCGGAAAGAAAACTACTGTAGCGTTGCCAATAACAAAACCTCAATGTGGTGGCTGGGGGGTTTGAACATAAAATGAACATTACATGCCACAATATTAACTTTTTCGGGTAGAAATTAAAGTTAAGATGTGCGATGGACATGTTGACCTTGCACCTTACACTCTGAAACTTTAGGCTTACACACATGAAACATATTTGGATTAGCATGGTGTTTTTGCCCCTGCTCCTGATCTTGCTGCCTCTGGCTGGAGTCATACTGCAGGACAGGCCACTGGGGGCATATCTGGAGTTCCCGCCACTGACCGTCTATGTGCAACATGCCCCTTTTTCCTTGATGGCATTCCTGCTCTTGGGACTACTACTCTTTTCAATCCTGATGCCGCTCATCCGACGCTTTCTCATATATAAAGGCCCGGCCCAGGTTCCGCTCCTTCCCCAAAAACCCTTCCCCTGGTGGGGATATGCTGGTTTCTTGCTGACAGCACTTTCCTGGTTGTTAGCCTGGACCAGGTTCCAATGGTTTATTCCCATGCAGCCCTATACTTTTTTCCCGCTGTGGTTGGGTTTCATCATCAGCGTCAACAGTCTGACTTGGACCCGCAGCGGTCGCTGCCTGCTTGTCAACCGGCCCCGCTTTTTCCTTGCTCTGTTCCTGCTGAGCTCCATTTTTTGGTGGTTTTTTGAATACCTGAACCGTTTTGTCCAGAACTGGCATTACCTGGGAGTGGAGAATTTCTCCACTGGACAATATGTCCTTCATGCCAGCCTATGTTTTTCAACGGTTTTGCCAGCCGTAATGAGTACCAAGGAATTCTTGGCCTCATTTCCCCGACTCACTAGACCGCTGCAGAATTGGCGAAGGATTACTCTGCATAGGCCGAAGATGTGGGGCTGGCTTCTCCTGCTCCTTGCCGCGCCCTCCCTGGGAGCAATCAGTATCTATCCGAACTTTCTCTTTTCTATGCTCTGGGTGGCCCCGTTCCTGATCATCACCGGAATTCAGCTGCTCTGTTCCGAAACGACCCTGTTTAGTGATCTGCAGAACGGTGACTGGAGAATGGTCTGGTTGCCGGCCCTTGCTGCCTTATTCTGTGGTTTTTTCTGGGAGCTGTGGAATGTTAATAGCTTAGCCCACTGGGAATACTCGGTGCCCTTTGTCCAGCGTTTCCATATCTTTGAAATGCCGATCCTGGGATATGCTGGATATCTGCCCTTCGGGCTTGAGTGCATGGTAGTAAGTCTGATGTTTGGCAAGGTGATGGGGGAGGAAGGTTATAGTTAAGATAGCTTGCCAGAATCTACAGTTTCATCAGATAAAATCTGAGTCAAAAAATCCACTGTACATCTTGATACTGGGCATAAGCCTCAAACCCAAACGCCATCACTACCAGTATTGTGAGAATAGACAACCCTACCCGTGATTTACTTTTTTCTTGTTGCATTGTTCGTTCTCCAATTTATCGGATTGTTGCACCTCCTTCTTGAGCTTCGCCTGGAATCCATTCCAGTTCTATTTCAAAGGATTTTTTTAGTTTCCTGGCCTGTTCCTCTTCAACTTTCATCTATAAAATCATGCTCTGAGGGAAATCGAGAATAGTTTCATTGCCACTTTGCATTAGGGTCATGGAGCCGCTTTCGATCTTATCGGCTATCTGACGTAAAATTTCAGCGATTTCTTTAGCTGATTTCTTTTCTTCGCTTTTAAAAAGAACAGTTTCAATTCCCATGTTTTTTACCTCTCAAGTTGAATTGCTGAAATGTGAAATTCCAAAATCAAATAAAAATTTGAATTTCTCAACTACCGCATCAAACTCAACCCCACCAATGCTTGTAATTTCTTGATATAGAATCAGCTTTTCGCCTTTTTTAATCTTTTCTTTAAATTTTGCAAAAATAGAAGTGATTTCTTCCTCAGTTACTTTTCCTTCAATACGATATGCAACTGCTTTATCAAATCCGATATCTACCATTTCTATCATTTTAATCTCCTTTATATTTATAACGTAAGACAATCATTAATTATAATAATGGCCTATTCTACATTTCTTGCCACAATCTACAGTTTTGAAACTCAAAATCTGATTAAATATATCCGCTGTACATCTTAAATATCAAATAAAAAACCCCGCCCGATGGAAGGGTTAATGTATCCAATGGAAGATTGGGAATATTAAGAATCAATCACAACTTACAATGGAGCAGACATCTGGATTCGTGAAATAAAAAGGTAGAACCATTATTGACCCTACCCTTTATCTTGAGTCCTCGCAGTCATTGTATCCATCGCTATCAGTCTGGTTTCTTAATTAAAAAGGTGATATGTTATAAACATTGGTTGTAATTACCAGTTACTAGAATAGAAGACATTATGCTTTCAAGCAACTCAACATGGAAAAGGTAAAACTAGGCAGGACAAGTATTAAAGTCTCGAAGCTCGGTTTTGGGACGGGAACCGCGCATCCATCCGGTTGCTGCTCTCAGGCTTTGATGGATAAGAAGGAGATGGCCGAACTTCTCCTTTACGCTTTTGAACATGGTGTAAATTTTTGGGATACGGCATTTCAATACGGAACTCATCGACATATCAGAGAGGCCCTTCGTCATGTAAGACGTCAGGATGTTGTGATAGCTACTAAACTAGTAAGTTCCCATGAGAAGGAGACGGAAAAGATGTTTAGCACCTCCCTCAAGGAACTCGGAGTTGAATATGTAGATGTTTGCTTGATGCACGGGCTCAGGACCAAGCGCGAGTTGTCCTACAAACAAGGAGCTCTCAATGAGCTGCTTAAATACAAAAAAGCGGGGAAAGTGAGAGCAGTGGGGCTCTCGTCTCATGGTTTGAGCGCCCTAAAAGCAGCCGCGGAGGTCCCGGAGATTGATTTGGTTTGGGCACGGATAAATTTTGCTGGGCTTTGTATGGATTCAGACAGAATGGGGCTCTATGATCAACTTGCCTCTGTTTCCTGTCTGAAGAAGCTTGCAAAAGTGATTCTACCCAAGAATCTGACTGCTGCTCTCCGCCCGAAAATCGACACCGATTCTCTTTCAGAGACAAACCGTAGGGAAGTAGAAGAGACGCTCAAAGTTATCCATTCCAAGACAAAAGGTGTTGTGGGTATGAAAGTGTTGGCCGAAGGTCATCTTCAAGAAAAGACAGATGAATCCATAAGGTATGTGAGAAATCTTCCCTTCATTGATTCGTTTTTGATTGGCATGACTAGTAGGGATGAGATAACCAAAAACTGTAGAAGCCTCGATTCCGGGTGAGATTTTTGAAAAACCACTTTCGGAGAGGCAAACTGTAGATTTCTTGCCACAATCTTAACTTATCCAGCCGAGATTACGAGTTAAGATGTGTAGTGGACATCTTTACACTTTAGGAATCATTCAGGAGTGTCAATTGATAGCAGCAGTCACAACTAGGCGATTTTGCTTCGACTTGATTTTATATACCACATAGTAAAAAATTACATTTTGCTTATTTTGTTAGGCACGTTTATGTGTTGGTATAATAAGCATGGGAATGGGTGAACTATGCAAAATTCCTTCACTAGTACTGCCTAATAACAACCTCATTGCAGCCCCCTTTCCGTGCGTACCAATTATAATCATATCTACCGACAGCTTCTTTGCTTCTTTCAGTATGTTTTTTACCGTTTCGCCTTGGATTAAGAGTGCAACGCAATCAATACCATCAGTTCGTAATTCTTCTGCGTATTTCTGTAAAGTAACGTGTTCGGCATGAAATTTACTTGCAACTGAATCACGTTCCGTATCTGGGCCGGCTTCCCAGCTGACAAAATATGGATCAGGTTCAGCAATGTGAACTAACCATATTTTAGCATTTAAAGGTTTTGCTATTTTTTTTGCTTCCTCGATTACAATTTCTGACAAATCTGAAAGATCAACCGCTACAAGGAATTCCATATAGTAACCTATATATTTCTTTGGAAGGTTATTTAATTGAATTATAAATGAGAGCTTTATTATATCCCCTAATTAACACCCATGTAAAATCATATTGCTTGCCAACATCTTAACTTTTCAATCTCTAAAAACAAGTAAAGGTTGCCAGTGTATTTGGCAACCTTTTAAGAATCATTTGCGAGTTAACAGATATTAGCAAAAACTTTAACACAAAGCTCAGCGGCGGAGATCAGCCCTCTGCTGGAGCAATTTTGGGGCCATCAGCCTCGAATCCTTCGTGGAAAGTGACGGTGCCCTGCGGAGTGTGACCGTCGAAAGACAGAGAGAAAAAGACCTCGGGTAGTATTATTATCGGACAACTTCCATAATTATCATTGAGTGATCAGAGCATCCTTCATCATCATTTCTACAAAATATACCAATGACATTTATCCCTCTGTGTTATTAAGTTGGGCTATCATCATTTACATGGGGAGTGTTCCGTTAATATAATTTTCTGAAAATAATCATGTGTCAGATGAAAATACGACCCTGCCTTCGGGCGGGGTTTTTTATGTCCTTGGTGCAGGTCAACATTTTGGTCAACATTTGGTCAACAAATTACAATAAATACCCCCCTTTTTCATTCATTTTCATTGTTTTTACTTTTGGCACAGAAAAAGCCGAGAACCCAGTTCTAATATAGGTCTTCGGCTTTACTTGTTTTTACTTTTGTTTACTTTTGTTATATAAGATTCGCACCTGGAGTGATTGCCAGTTTTTCTTACACATTATCGAATAAAATATTTATACTTTCTATATAACCCGGACGCTATTCAATTCAAAATACTTGTCATTACAGAGAAATTTACAAATAGCAGCAACTACCACATGGATGATCTCAAAGAAAATAAATCTGTAGCAGACTATCTCACTGCCCTGAAATCTTCTCCCCGTTTAGGCCAGCAGGTGGTGCACCATGAGAAACTGGCAGCCCATCCTGCAGTTTTTGGAAAAAACAGGATCGGTTGGCCCCTGGCCCTGGAAGAAGCACTTAAAGAGATGGGGATAGATGCATTATATCAGCATCAGGCAAGCGCCACCGATGCAGTGCGCAGGGGAGAAAATGTCATTGTATCAACACCCACTGCCAGTGGTAAGAGTTTGATTTATAACCTGCCGGTGTTTGAGCAGATCATGCGGGCTCCTGATTCCACGGCCCTTTATCTTTTTCCCTTAAAGGCCCTGGCCCAGGACCAGCTGCGCGCAATCCAGGAACTGGCTTCCATGCTTCCGGAAGAATTAGTGCCGTCAGCGGCGATTTATGACGGTGACACAACTGCCTACAAGCGGAAAAAACTTCGGGACAGGCCGCCCAATATTCTCATAAGCAATCCTGATATGCTGCATCTTTCAATGCTGGGATACCATTCCGCCTGGTCCGGTTTTTTTGCCCGGTTGACCCACGTCATTTTAGATGAGGTTCATACCTACCGGGGGATTTTTGGCTCACACATGGCCTGGGTCTTGCGGCGATTGCAACGCATATGCGCCTATTATGGCTCCAGGCCTCAGTTTATCCTTTCGTCGGCTACAGTGGCAAATCCGGATGAATTGGCCCGCGATCTTCTCGGTGAAGAGGCAACGGTTATCAGCAAATCAGGGGCCCCACGGGCAAAAAGGAATTTTATTTTCTTAAATCCATTGGATAGTGCTGCAACCGCAGCCAGTCAATTGATCGAAGCAAGCTTGAAACGAGGGCTGCGCACCATTGTCTACACACAGTCACGAAAGCTTACAGAACTGGTTTCCATCTGGACACAACAGCGTTTAGGCAAATTGTCGAACAAGCTGACTTCCTACCGGGCCGGATATCTGCCGGAAGAACGGCGGGAGATTGAAGCCCGGCTGTCAAATGGGTCGCTGCTTGGCGTCATAGCCACCAGCGCGCTGGAATTGGGAATAGATATTGGCGATCTGGATATCTGTATCCTGGTCGGATATCCGGGTACCATTATGACAACCTGGCAGCGCGGTGGAAGGGTGGGGCGCAAGCAGAATGAATCTCTTATTATCCTGGTTGCGCTTGAAGATAGCCTGGATCAGCATTTCATGCGTAACCCGCAGGATTTTTTCAGCCGTGAGGTTGAAGCAACTGTCTTGAATCCTTTAAACAAAACAATCGTCAAGCGGCATCTTATCTGTGCTGCGGCTGAACAACCCATAAAGACAGATGAACGCCTGGTTCAGGATGCTGCTGTGCTTGAAGTGGTGAATGAACTTGTTGCGGAAGCATCTCTGCTTTTGACCGCAGATGAAAACTACTGGGTAGGGTCTCGGAAGTATCCGCACCGGGAGGTGGATCTGCGGGGCACCGGGCAGACATTTGTTATCCGCAACAATACTGACGGAAGTGCGCTGGGTGAAATAGATTTCATGCGCTGTTTCAAGGAATGTCATCCCGGGGCGGTCTACCTGCACCGCGGCAAGACCTGGCTTATAACCGACCTTGATCTTGAATCCCATGAGGTAACCGCTGTCAGGAAGAACGTCAATTATTTCACCCGGACCATGGGCAACAAGACCACGGAAATCCTTAAAACTTACGAATCAGCAGAAATGCATAATTTCCGAGTGTCCTTTGGGTTTCTCCGGGTTACCGATACTGTGACCGGTTTTCAGCGGCGGCTGGTGGCAGGACAGAAACTGATCAGCAGGGAGCAGCTTGATCTCCCGCCCCTGGTCTTTGAAACAGAAGGTTTGTGGATTGAAATACCGGAAGCAGTGCAGAAGCGCATCGAGCGCGAGCAGTATCATTTCATGGGTGGTATCCATGCTCTCGAGCATGGGGCAATATCCATATTTCCTCTGCTGGTCCTCTGCGACCGCAATGATGTCGGGGGTATTGCCCATCCATTCCATGAACAGCTCTCGAAAGCTGCGGTTTTTATTTACGATGGTTATCCCGGTGGGGTAGGGCTGGCTCGCAAGGCCTTTGAAAAAATTGAGGAACTCCTGCACCTGACACAAAGAACGATCAGCGGCTGTCCCTGTGAACTTGGCTGTCCATCCTGTGTGCATTCCCCGAAATGCGGCTCAGGCAACAGGCCGATAGATAAGCAGTCCGCCCTGGAGATCCTTGCGGCCCTGTTGCAAAACAAAACAGCCGCAGATGGCCGCATCCAAACAGCAAGAAGTATACCGCAAGAATTCAGGGCAGCAGGGCCTGAAAAGAAAATAGCCAAGGCTGAGCCGCCGGCACGCTATGGCGTCTTTGATGTTGAGACCCAGCGGAGTGCCGCAGAAGTCGGCGGTTGGCACCGGGCTGACAGGATGGGTATCTCTGTAGCAATTCTCTACGACTCAGTATCAGACAGCTTTAAAACTTACCTTGAGAAGGATATCCCGGCCCTGATCAATGATCTCCAGACATTTGACCTGGTGGTCGGCTTTAACAACAAGCGCTTTGATAACAAGGTGCTCTCAGCGTATTCGCTATTCAATCTCGCAACACTGCCGACACTGGATATCATGGAGAAGATTACCAACAGGCTGGGATACCGCTTGAGTCTTGATCGTCTGGCCGAGCATACCCTGGGGATTAAAAAGTCAGCCAACGGACTCCAGGCTCTCCAGTGGTATAAGGAAGGCAGGATGGAGGAAATAATACGCTACTGCCGCCAGGATGTAAAAATTACCCGGGATATTTTCCTGTACGGGCTGGAAAACCGTTACCTTCTCTTTAAAAATAAGGCAGGTTCCATTGTTCGCTTACCGGTAGACTTCTCGCGCTAAACCGTATAAAAGAAGGACCAATGCGTATATCTCTTGGGGCAGACGTTCGCTTAAGATAAAAGAAAACGGGAAGGGGAGAATTTTTTATTTACCTGGGGTTGCTGGGCCAAAGCAGAGAGTTATACAGCCAGCCCGTAATTTCATTTTTGTAGCGGACTTTTATCCAGTCGCCTTTTATCTCCAGCACTTCAAAAACCACACCTTTTTTGACTATGGCGATAATAGAATCGCTCGTGCTTGGACCAGAGCGCATATTGCCGGTTTCAACATTTACGATAACGGTTTTTTTACTTGAGATGAGGGTTTCGTAAATCCACCCTTTGTCTCCCTCAAAGTCAACAACGTAGGCCCATTTGCCTTCCCTTCTTATAACTTCAAGTGGATAGCTTTGAAAAACCTGCCAGACCACGTTGTTCGTGGTGTCAGGCCCAGAACGCATGTTCACGCCGTCTTTTGTTACACTGACATATTCTGCTGCTATGCCGGTTGCAGAGAGTGACACAATAAACAGGGCAACAACAGTACCAAGAAATAGCCTTTGGAAAGTCGTAGTCTTCATAGTAAAACTCTTCCTGAAAGTTTTTTTAGGTTGATCTGTCTGCTCATCATCAGACTTTTTAAAACGGTTTTTTATTGCACAAATGTATAGCACCATAAGGTCATCAAGTCAAATCAGTTCTTGATGAATAAATGAAGAAAAAACTTTATTTTTGCGGATCGCGGCTACACAGTACTATCGGTCCGTACCCTGCTGAAGCACTTTCCCCGGTATTATCGGTGTCGGTCATTATTGCAATGGCACCGACCTTTGGCGGTTCATTACCAAAGAACCGCTTGTAATCTTCATAAATATTTCTTGTTTCTGTAATCCATTTGCCGACCTCGGCTCGGCCGGATTCAACACTGATCATAATATTATTAGAAGTATACGGGTTCGGCACAGCCTGTTCTTTCGGCAACTTGTTGGCCCAGATATAATTTATTGCCTTGGTGTTCCAGAAGAAAAAGGAGGGGAAGATAACATAGATTCTGGCTCCATAATCATCACCTGATTTCCGTGAGGCATCGCCACTGGCAATGATATTGTCCACCTCCCACTGCCAAGAGAGGTAAGGGTACTGCTGTGGATCAAACTCAATCTCGTAATAGAGTCCGGAGGCCGTGCCCCTGCTGGTTGCCTTGACATACGCTCTGTTCTCCTCTTTGATCCAGGTGTACTCTGTTGTTCCTTTGAATGATTTGGTCTTCCAGTCGGGCTTGATGCCATTGGCAAAATCATCAATGACAATTTCACACTCCGGTGTTGCTGTTAAATTCTCAGCCAGTATGCCGGAGGGGATTGTAAGAAGTATAAATAAGACCGCAATGAGTCTGGACATGGATTTTTCTCTTTTTAGTTTGTTCCCGCAGATCCCGGATCTGAAACCAGGTGAATGAGGAATTCTTTGTTGCCCTTGGGCCCCAGGATAGGGGAGGGGGTAACACCGTGGCTTTGTAATCCCAGAGTTTTGCAAAAAGCTACTATTTCATCGATAACTTCCTGGTGCAAAGCAGGATCAAGTACAACCCCTCTTTTACCGACCTTGCCGCGGCCTACCTCAAATTGAGGTTTTATCAGGGCCAGGATTGAAACCTGCTTTCTGAATAATGGCAGTAATGGTGGGATAAGCAATTTAAGCGAAATAAAGGAGGCATCAATAACAGCCAAATCAATCAGGTCGGCAAAATTTTCAGCTGTAAGATAACGGGCATTGGTGCGCTCCATTACCACAAGCCGGGGATCCTGGCGCAGCTCCCAGGCCAGTTGGCCATACCCCACATCAACAGCATAGATTTTTGCGGCCCCATTTTTCAGGAGACAATCGCTGAAGCCTCCAGTGGAAGCACCTATGTCAAGGCAGACAAGCCCTTCAGGTTTAATCCTGAAATACTCAAGGCCTGCCTCAAGCTTATAGCCGCCCCTGCTGACATAACGACATGATTGCTTGACCGCAATGGTTACGGAATCTTCTACGAGTGTACCCGATTTATCAGCAAGCCTGTTATTTACCATGACCTGCCCTGCTGCAATCATGGCCTGGGCCTTCTGTCTGCTTGGGGCCAGGTTTTTTTCCAGCAGCAGTTTATCAAGGCGTATTTTCATGGGACAGGGTTTCCTGACATCTTTGTTTTATTCTTTTCTTCCGTTTTCAGTGCAAAACTGCTAAGGCATTGCATGTTTTGTTATAAACCATGGCAGTATGAAAACCTGCAGGTTATGATAACGCATTTTCAGTGTAAATTTGAGTGAAAGCTTTTACTAGCGGACGAAGTTATTTTCAAATTCTACGGCCTGCTGCGCTGCATTTCAAACTAAGACGTTCCGTGTTCAGACTGGTTGAAATGCCAAACTTCTCAGCAACTTGCATTTTATAAATCGTGCAACCAAAACTTGAAAGCACCTACACCTGGGAATTTTAAAAAAACCTACAGAGTAATAGCACTTATATATTCTTACCATGTCCAGGAGCACAATTAAAATTATTCTTTCCCCGAAGATGCTCGCCATGTTTACACTCGGTTTTGCATCCGGTTTTCCATTTTATATTGTGCGTGATGTTCTCAAACTCTGGCTCA
This sequence comes from Desulfobulbaceae bacterium, assembly GCA_002868955.1. Taxonomy (GTDB): domain Bacteria; phylum Desulfobacterota; class Desulfobulbia; order Desulfobulbales; family BM004; genus BM004. The sequence continues at coordinate 12,162 of PKTW01000150.1, read as the reverse complement.
CCGATGCCAATATCGACCTCGGCACCATTGGTCTTTTTTCAGCAGTTGCCTTGCCTTACACCTGGAAATTTGTCTGGTCGCCTGTCATGGACGGTGTCACCCCGCCTTTTCTCGGCAGGCGGCGCGCCTGGATGCTCATGACCCAGACTGGTTTGCTCATCCTCATTGCCGCAATGGGGCAACTTGATCCGACAAAATCCCTGAAAATGATGGCTGTGGTCGCTTTCTGTATAGCCATTTTCAGCGCATCCCAGGATATAGTCCTGGACGCCTTTCGGCGCGAATATCTGACAGACGAAGAACTCGGCTTTGGCACAGGAATATGGATGAATGCCTGGCGTTTTGGCATGTTTGCCTCAACAGGGACGGCATTTCTCCTGTCCGACAGTATCGGCTATCCCAATGTGCATCTGGTGTTGAGTCTCATGATGGGTATAGGAATCATAACAACCCTGATCGTATCTGAGCCCGATACTGGGGTAGCTGCTCCTCAAACCCTTCAGGAGGCGGTCATTGAGCCTTTTCGCGAATTTTTCAGCCGCGGCGGCGCCTGGTGGGTGCTTATCTTCATTTTACTTTACAAGATAGGGGACAACATGGCCGGGGCCATGAACATCCCGTTTATTCTGAAGATGGGATTTACCAAGCAGGAGTATTTCGTCATTGTCAAGGGCATTGGGATGTTTGCCCTGTTTGGCGGGGCCTTTTTGGGCGGAATCGTTATGATTCGGCTCGGAATCGCAAATTCACTCTGGGTTTTTGGCATTCTCCAGGCAATTTCAACGGCCTGCTTTGCACTCCTGGTTGTCGTCGGCAAAAATCACGTTCTTCTCACAGGGATTGTAACATTTGAATTTCTGGCCACGGGTCTGGGGCAGGCGGCCTATGCCAGTTACATGGCTGTGCAGACGAATAAGCGGTTTACTGCCACCCAGTATGCCATGATGACAAGCCTTATGGCAATTCCAGGCACAGTTGCTGCAGCTATTACAGGCTATATGGCAGAATATCTTGGCTGGAGCGGCTTTTATATTGTTTGTGCCCTGGTAGCACTGCCGGGCATGCTCCTGCTTATTCGCATTGCCCCTTGGGGCAGCAGCAATCAAGAAATAGATGCGAGTCTGAGGCAGGGTGAATAGGAAAGAGTTTCCTGCTTATCTCTTCAATGATTCAAGCCTGGTTTTTGCAGATGCAACTTCTGCACTCTTGGGATAGGTATCAACAAGCTTGTTATACACAATGCGGGCTGTTTCCGGATCACCTATCTTTTCAAAGGAGAGTCCCTGCCGGTATAAGGCCTTGGGTGCCAGTTCATGCTTTGAGTGCTCTATAATCACCTTCTGAAATTCCAGGATGGCCAGCTCATAATCCTTGTCTTCATAAAGACTTTCTGCAGCATAATAGCGGGCATCGACAGCCTTGGAACCTGAAGGATTTTTACCGAGGTATTCAGCAAAACTATTATAGGCGTCCCTGTATTTTTTTTGCTTGAAAAGGTTCATGCCCTGCTCATAGGAATTAGCAACGGTTGGCGGCGGTGGTGAAGGTGGTGAAGGTGGTTGAGCTGGTTGAGGTGGTGGAGGTGCTGCAGTTTTCACCGCGGCTGGCGGCTCAACATCTTGGGCTTCTTTTTCATCGACGGATGGTGCGGTAATGTTCTGGCTGCTGACATCAATTTTATAACTATCAGGCGTAATTTGCCGTGGCTCCGTTTTGACTTCCTGATCAGTCATTCTCGCCTTTCTCTCTGCCTCCCGTGCTCGCTGGGCAGCTTCCATGGCCCGTTGCGATGCTTCATGACTGCGGGCTTCCTTGATAGCCATGATTTCGTCCTCGGCATAAGCAATACGTTCCATGGCTTTTTGCAATTGTTCATCAGCCAGTGCCAACCGCTCATTGAGCCTGTTGATTTCCTCCGACCTGTCCTGTTCAGAACTATCCAAACGTGTTAACAGCAGCTTTTTCAGTTCCTTGTTTTCTTCCTGTATTTGCTGCATGAGAAAATTGTTCTCTTCAATTTGGCCCTGCAGCCGCAGTATTTCTGACTGCTGATAATCAAGACGGTCGCCGGTTTCAGCCTGGCGGGCCTGTACGCTTTGCACCGTCTGTTTCTTCAGGTCCTCTATTTCCTTATTAATATCGTCAACTTTCGTGTCCATTTTGCGTACTTTGACATTGGTGTATTCCACGTCTTGCTGCGTGGCAACACACTGGATCAGCAGGGTTGTAAAACTGAAAAGCACTACGGAATATAAAACTGCTCGTTTCATGGATGTCCTCATCAATATTAAATTATGTTAATCCATTCTTCTTGACCATTCAGGTGATGACTGGTGGCCTTCAAGCTGGAACAGGGTGCGAAAGCCTGTGCCGTTTTTGAAGACCGTACAGATGTCCCTGTCATTATTATGGCGGCGGCTAAATACAACCTGTCTCGAATCCGGCGACCATGAAGGTGATTCATGATCATCTCGAAGCCATGTGAGTTGCAGGGCCTGTCCTCCCTCAGGTTTTATTATGAAGATCTGGTATTGTCCTTCATACAGCCCAGAGTAAGCAATCCATTCGCCATCAGGAGACCAGCTTGGCTCTGTATTGTCATTCCCCTTAAAGGTAATACGTCTAACAGATTTTGTCTTCACATTCATGATATAAATTTGCGGCGTGCCGCTGCGGTCGGAGACAAAGGTAATATGTTTGCCATCCGGGGACCAGTCCGCGGAAACATTTATACCGGTATTGTTTGTTAATCTTTCGAGAATGGTGCCATTGATATTTATCAGGTAGAGATCGGGATTGCCGTCTTTACTGAGGGTAATGGCCATGTTTTTACCGTCAGGGGACCAGGCAGGTGCAAGATTGAGCCCGGGACGGCGGGAAATGGCCTTGGTGGTTTTAGCTTCCTGCCAGTCAGTGATATAAAGATTCGGGTTTCCTGGGTGATAGGTCGTATAGGCAAGCAGTTTGCCGTCAGGGGAGAATTTAGGAGAGACCGTCAAGTTTTTGTGCTTTGTTATCTGCTTGATATTCCTGCCCAGAACATCTGAGACAAAAATTTCCTTATAATCGCCGGGTACGTCTGAAGCAAAAGTTATATTAGACATGCTGATGCCCGGTTCGCCGGTGAGCTGGTAAATGACCTCATCACAAAACCGCAGTATCATTTTATCCCGAATGTCCGGAGAGCCCTTGTAGCGTTTGCCGATAAGCATTTTGTCCTCAGCTACATCAATCAGCCTGAACTCAAAATACATGGTCTCTCCTGAGGTTTTGTAATCGGTGATGATAGCGAAATCAACGCCCAGCTTGGACCAATCGATGTTCGTGTAGCCGCCATATTTGTCCGGTGGAACCACTGAAATAAAACCATGGAATTCGAGGGCTTTTGTAAGCAGGGCTGTCATGTCCCGATCAGCCTTGTCAATTCTGTCAGGATTGTTTTTATCAGTGAAATAAGGGACAGCAAAGGGAACCTTGCGGAAATCAGGGGAGGTTATATCAAGGTAGACCCGTGCCTGAGCCATGGAGGAGAACAAAAAGCCCAGAAATAAAGCCAGGCCGCTTACATATGCTATTTTTCGAAGATTCATAACGTTTCGGCAGAATAGGGGTTAATACAGCTCTCCGGGCTTGAATCGCAAACCTATCTCAAAGGAGTTTTCCTGTAATTGATCTGGGAATGGGGGCAGCGGTGCAGCATCTTTCAGAGCTTTTAAAACAAACTGGTTGAAATAGATGTTGTCAGATTTTTTTTCAAAAAAACTGTTTGTTACGACCCCGTCTCTCCTGATGGTTATAACCAATACGGCTTCAAGAGAATTATCCCAATTTTGCAGGTCTGGCAAGACCCAATGTTCATGAATTTTTTGATAAAAGGTTGCCAGGTACTGTTTCATGTAAAAATCAGGTTCGATGCCGGTTCCCCTGGGGCCGGTGATTCCCGCTGATTGTGTAGTAGAAGTGGATTGGCCGCCTGGTTTTGCAGAGGTCCCTGTTGTTATGGCGGGACTTGTCTTGAGGGTATCGGCCAGCTTGCTCACCGCATCTTTTGCCGCCTTGTCTGCCGCTTCCCTGGTTTCTTTTTGTTCGGCGCTCGCTTTGAGTCGCTTTACGACCTGGGACAATTTTGCCTTTTCCAGTTTTTCCTCTTCCTTGGTCTTGCCGAGCTTGACCTTCTCCTTGAGTGGTTGCAGAGAAACCGGTTTGGCAATTGGGGTTGTTACAGCGGGGGCAACTTCAGGTTCTGACGCTTGAATGGAGACAGCCGGTTTTTTTGTCGCCGGTTCCAGCTGTCTGGCTGCAGGCTTTGCCGCAGTCTGCACTTCGGGTTCTGCCACTTCAGTAGCGGTGAACAGGTTTACGGTGTATATTTCCGGCAGCCTTGGCTGTCTGTCAAAGAGGCTCGGCGCCAGCATGGCAACTGCCATGACTATAACATGCAGGCCAATGGATATATTAAAGGGCTTGCGCCATTCGTTGGATAACATGCTGAGAGGAGTTGTTAAGCCGTGCGAAGCAAGAAGTTTCATCGCTTCTTATCATCAGCCGGCTGGGTTATCATCCCAAGTTTGTCAAAACCGGAATCCTTGATATCCGCCATGACCGAGACAACAAGACCGTAGGGCACTAACTTGTCTGCTTTCAAAAATATGGGTTTTTCATGCTCAGCCTTTGACAGGGCGCTCAACTGCTGTTTAAGCAGGGTCTGATCCAGTTTGATCTTGTTAAAGTATATCTGGCCATCCTTCTTGATCGTGACAAGAAGCGGGTTTTCCTTCTGCCGTAAGGGTTTGGCTGTCGTCTCAGGCAGGTCTACATCGACCCCCTGAGTCATCATGGGAGCAGTTACCATGAAAATAATGAGAAGCACGAGCATTACGTCAACAAGCGGGGTTACGTTGATCTCGGAAACTAGTCTTTTTGAGCCGTTGGTACTACTGAATGCCATGGCTTTCAATCCTCACAAAGAAAATTAAGCTTTGGACAACAGGTCCCGTTCAACCAGGTTCAGAAAATCTGCAGAAAAGCCCTGCATATCATTTTCCAGGCTAGAGAGCTTATTGGAATAATAGTTATAAAAGATAACCGATGGAATCGCGACGGCAAGCCCGGCGGCCGTGGCAACGAGCGCCTCGGAGATACCCGGGGCGACGACGGCAAGCGAGGCAGAGCCGCGCATGCCGATATCCTGGAATGATGTCATAATTCCCCAGACCGTACCGAAAAGGCCTATGAAAGGTGCGGAGCTTCCGGTGGTTGCGAGGAAGGATAAATACATGCCCAGACGGTTCATTTGTTTGCTTTCCGCTTTGCGCAGCGCTCTTTTCAGGTTATCCATGCTGGCCAGTTGCATTTCAAGGGTGTCGTCGGAACTCTTTTTTGACACCCGGCTGCGGCCAAGTTTCTGTAGTTCATTAAACCCGAGGATGAAGATTGAGGCTGCAGGACTGTCCGGTATTTCCTTGGCAGCTTTATACGCATCGGCAAGGTTCTTGCTCTTCCAGAAGATGTCGAGGAAGAATTCACTTTCAGCCCGGGCTCTTTTATACGATAAATGTTTCATTATTATTATGGTCCATGAAACCAGCGAGAAAACAAGGAGGAGAAGCATGACAAACTTCACCATCGGACCTGCATCTATGATCATTTGGAAAATACTTAAATTTTGCACGAATATATTTCCTTTCTCAAACGTATTAGTAAGTTAGTTGTCATTGCAGGACAGGAAGGGAAGTTGCTTCCATGTAGAGCTTTTGCGATATTGCAAGACGGACAATAATATATAGCTTTTATGATACATGTCAATAAGCGGCAAAGAGTCTGTTTTTTTATTTGAAATCCCCAAGACCGGGGAGATCACGAAGCATTCGCCTGTATTGACGGCTGGGAATAATTATATTGCATATGCTGTCAGCCCTTCAATGTGTATCGGTTATGGTGCAGCCGAAATCAACTTTAACAGCTGTCTTGCTGCCAATAAGTACCTTGCCTTTGAAAAACCAGGCCTTGCCGATGTTTTCATCTAGAGTAACTTGCATCCTGATCGTTTCGCCTGGTTTCACTTCTCTTTTGAACTTTGCCTGCTTTATCCTGGTCAGTAAAGGTTTCCCCCCTCCGCTCTCATGGGTGTGTCCGGCTTCCTGCAGCAGCCTGGCAATGAACAGGGCGCCAGTCTGAAAAACAGCTTCACAGAGAAGAACTCCGGGCATTATGGGATAATCCGGATAATGGCCTTTAAAAATATCAAGGTCCGGTGCAATGAATTTTTCCGTAACAATTGTCCTTGCATCGAACGATATGATCGAATCAATCCAGAGAAAAGGAGGCCGGTGCGGAATTGCCTCGTAAATCTCGCGGTTAAAGCCCACCTGTGACCTCCAGGACAGAGCCGCTGATATATGATGCCTTCTCCCCGGCCAGGAAAAGCACTGCCGCAGCAACTTCCTCCGTCTTGCCGAACCGTTTCATGGGCACCATCTTTTTGTATTTATCCAATTGCTCAGCAGAAAGCCCTTCAAGCAACTCGGTATCGATAAAGCCGGGTGAAACGCAGTTGACTGTGATCCTGCGCTTTGCTGTTTCTTTACACAGGGACCGCATCATACCGATCTGGCCGGCCTTGGAAGCAGCATAGTTGGCCTGCCCTTCAAAGCCCATATGAGCCATGGGTGACGTGATATGAATTATTCTGCCATATTTCTGTTTCATCATGAGCAGTACCGCCTGTTTAGACATATTGAATGTGCCGGTCAGGTTGACTTCGATAACCCGGTGCCAGTCATCGGAATGCATCATGGCAAGCACAGCATCTCTCCGGATACCGGCATTATTTACCAGGATGTCAATGGTATCGAATTTTTTTTCGACTTCTGCAAAGAACGTCAGCACTGCGGATTCGTCAGACACATCGCAGGGAAATAAAAAAAGCCTGTTTTCCAGGTAGGATGCATCTGTCTTCCATTCCAGCATAAATGCGGCGGCGGCCTTGCGGTCGGAACCATAAACGCCGATTACCGTGGCGCCGGCTGCAAGGAAAGCTCTGGCAATAGCTTTACCGATACCTTTTGTCGCGCCAGATACTACGGCTTTTCTTCCATGAAAGTCAGTCATATAGGTTGCCTGGAATAATTGTATTTCTGAGTTTTAATAAAAAGCAAGATGCGCAAAATGATCGTACATCAGGGAATATATCATAGAAATGATTACAAGCCACGTATGTATCCATCAACATCATTTGCCACAATGACACCATAATTGATGGCGCCCAGCCATCCGGACATGATGATTCCCACTGAGCCAACATGAAATAGTCCCGGCACAGCCTTAAAAATTGAGCGGGAAATATCCAACCCTTCAAATTTTGTTCCAAAAGAAGTTCCCTTGGTGTGCAGAGTATAACGCTGGATGGTTTTCGGGGTTGCTGCCTCAAGCCAGTCAATTTTTTGGCGCACGCCAGGAATATAGCGTTCCAGGTTAACCAGGGTCCGTTCGATCATAGCTTGTTTTTCAGTGTTATATTCACTTTCATTGAGTCTGTCCCAGTCGTCAAATCTGCCGTTCATTGAGGCAACGACTGTAAAGCGGTTATGGGCGGGCCTGGTTTTGGGATAGTAGAGTGAGAAGGTTCTGCTCCTGGTATGCATGTCCAGCAGTTCATCGGAGGAGAATTGCTCTGCGGCGGAAACAAAAAGGAGGTCGCCGATGTCGTTAATCGTTTCTTCTTTTTTTATGCCGATGTAAACCTGGCAGCTAGAGGTATTGACGCGAACTGTCTTTACTTTATCCAGAAATTCAGCCGGAAAGGCGTCTTTACCTGTAAGGTCATAGATTGTATTAAGAATGCCGCTGTTTGACACCACGCTGTCCGCTGCAATGAAACGCTCACCTACCTGGACACCCCGAACCTTTCCGCCCTCAGTGACAATCCTGTCCACCTTGGAATTCTTGCAGATGGTCACTCCGTTTTTGACCAGTTCTTCTGCCATCATACCTATAAGGTGGTCTGTTCCTCCTTTGAAGGTAAAGACCCCCTTATTCATGAAATTTGAAAAAACTATACCATAGGTTATAGCAGGGTCTTCCAGGGTAGAACCGTTGGCATAGGTTATAGGTTCCATAAGCAGCCGGTGGACATCATCGCGCCCGGGAAAAAATTTTTCAAAGAGCTCACGGGTTGACATGCTCTGGTCGTCGTAGAAATTCATGGAGGCAACTGTGTTAAAAAAATCATTTATCGTTGCCTGCGAGATTTTGAAATCATTTATAAGGATAGAGGTAAAATCCTGCCGGTCAAATGTCGTGGTAAGGGAAAACTGGGGATTATCAAAAACGATGTTTTTGAGCTGGACAATGGATTCCATGATCTCACGGTTCCAGTATTTACGGCAGGTTTTCACCATGCCGTGGGGGAAACCGTGCAGCGAAACATCAAATATGTGTCCCTTGCGTTTAAACCATGTGGCCAGGCCGCCAAGCTGATGGTGATGCTCAAGCAGAAGGACGGTGTGACCGCTTCTGGCAAGACGGTTTGCAGAAGTAAGACCGCCAAGACCTGAGCCGATTACCACAACGTTGTAGCGCTCATTTGCTCCCTTGATTGATTTATGCAGCATATCGAATTAATGAAATATTTATAAAGGTACGATTACATCTTGTTGAAGATGTGCTGGTTGACCATGGTAACACCGCTGAGCAGGGCGCCAACTATTCCCAAATATCCCTGATCGGTTCCGGCTATATACAGGTTCGCAAAGTATGTCCTGCCGTCCTTTATTTTTTCTGAACTTCCGTAAACCGCGCCCTGTGTCCGGGAAGTAAACCGTTCAATAGTCACAGGTGTAAAAGAGTCTTCATATACAATGTTTTCACTACAATTCCCAATAATTTTGCCGAGAACTTTCCTGGAGCGTTCAGTCCAGTCTGTTTTCATGGCTGGATAACGTGATGTGTCTGCATCTTGGTAAGCATGCAGCCATTTTTCATAATTGGCAAGATGAGTGACCCGCATCTGAATGGTATCGCCTTGCCGGTTTCTCTCAAAGTTGTCGGGAAAACAGATGACGCCGCTGTTGAGATCTACGGCATCATCAGGACGTCTGTATGAGAATTTCTCCGACAGGTTATAAAATATGATAGTACGGTCTTCCGGAAGATGATTGCGGGCCGATTTGTTAAAAAGGTAGATCGATTCCAGGAAACTTAAGCGGCCGGAAGTTTTGTCCTCGGGCAACTCTGAGAAAGCAGCTGCTGCTTCTGGAACTGAGAACAGTCTTTTTGTTTCCGGGAATCCTGCCGTTGATATAAGATCATCACAGCTGATCACTTCACCTGCATCAGTCCGAATCCCTGAGATTCTGTTATTTTCTGTAAGAATTTCCTTAACACCGGAAGAAAATTCTATTTCGCCGCCAAAATTCTTATATTGCTGCAGGAGAAGACCAAGCAGATCCTTTATCGTCCCTTCAGGTCTGAAGAATCCCTCCTGGAATATGGCACGAAAGAGAATAATAAACTGGCTGAGGTCCATATCATCCTCATCGCTGCCGCCATAAAACATTAAAGGGCAGAAAATCATTTCCAGAAGCAGCCGGTCTTGCAGAAAGGTTGCAACAAATGTTCGTGCCGAGACTTTGGGGCGCGGGGCGAAAGCATCGTATGCATCAATTTCTGTAAGCATTTGTGCAAACTGCTTGACTGAACCGGGAAAACGTTTTGCAATCTGCAACTGCAGCATACTGAAGTCATTTGAAAAACAGAGGTTTGCTCTCCCCGGGAAGAGAATTTCAGAAGTTTTCTGTTGCCGAAGTTTTACGGTGCGTCGTGGAATTTTTAGCTGCCGCAGTAAGCGGTTCAGGGGTGCATGCTTATCTTCAGGCGGGGCATAGTTGGTAATGGCGTGCAGGCCGGTTTCAAGCAGTCTGCCCTTTCGATAATAGTAGGAGTTGAGACCACCTGCTTTAGAGTGTTTTTCCAGGATGAGTACTTTCTGACCAAAACGGGCGAAACGTATACCGGCGGCCAATCCTGACAGACCGCCGCCAATGATCAATAGGGGATATTTTCTCACCGTGCATTATTAAGCGGCTTTCAGGCGGGGTATAAGATAATTGACGCAACTGTCCAGGGTGGCGAGTTGGGGATAGTCCGCCTCCGGGATCTGAATCTGGTATCGTTTGCGGAGTTCCATGACGATGTCAAGAAAATCCATGGAATCAAGGTCCAACTGATCCCGTAATGCATCGGCGGGGTTCAGGTTCTCAAGGTCAGCTTCGTCATCTATATCCTGGATTATCTCCAGGAGCACTTTTTTAATTTCATCGATTGTCATTAATTATCTCCTTAAGAATCAAATAATATATATGAATAACTTTATTCTTTCAATTGAATCTTGATTAAATCTTAAAAAGTTCCTCAGTCGGCAACAGGGCCTAATAATATCAATGTGTTAAGTGAGCATTACCTTTACGCATCGTGCTTTTTGCAATGCCGACAATCTTCAGTAAAATCTTAATTTTAACCGTTTCACCTGATTTATCTATCAGGCAGCGGTCATTTTCCTGACGATAACCACCGAGTTTATACCAACCATACCAAAAGAATTGTTCAGTATGGTATTGACTGTCGCAAGGCGCCTCGGTTTATTTGTCACGAGATTTTGTAAGGCGCAGGCCTGATCAAGTGTATCCACGTTAATCGTAGGATGCACCTGATTGTCTGTAAAGGCCGGCAGATTTCCTGCCAGCTCCAGGACTCCTGCCGCACCCATGGCATGCCCAATGATGCTTTTTGTATTGTTAATATAAGTATCAGGGCAATCCTTGAAAAGGGAGCTTATGGCGTTGCATTCTTCAATATCGCCCTGCTTTGTACCTGTTGCATGGGTGTTGATAATATGGATGTCCTTTGGCGTCAGTCCGGCCCGTTCTATGGCCAACTGCATGCATTCAGCCTGTCTCGGCCCATAGGGCAGCACAAAATCCCTGGCATCCGAATTCATGGCATAACCGACAAGCTCGCCGTAGATGCGCACATTTCGGGCAAGCGCCTTATCGAGTCTTTCCAATACAAAAACACATGCGCCCTCAGAAACCACGATGCCATTGCGCCCGATATCAAAGGGCCTGCATGCCTTTGTGGGGTCATGATGCACGGCAAGGGCGCCTTCTGCCTTAAAACTTGCAAAAATCCCGAAAGACCCGGTGCTTTCCGAGATGCCTCCGGCAAGAGCCATGTCGACTTCGCCGAGTTTAAGCATCTGCGCTCCCTGAATCAAAGCAGCATTGCCGGCTGCACAGGCTCCGCCGATGGAGTAATGCGGACCGGTTATGCCAAGGTTCATGGTGATTTCACCGGCCGGGTTGTTCAGTACCGTGCGTGGATTATGGTGATGACTCCAGAAGTCGGTATTAAATGCAAACTGGCTTAAATTATAAATTTCGTTTTCTGTCTCAACCGTGCCGTGTTCGGTTAAGCCAATATATACTCCGGTCCTGTTTTGCCTGTAGTTCAAGAAATCGGCAAGGCCGGCATCCTGCATGGCTTCATTGGCAGCATAGACCCCCAGGCATCCCGCCCGGGTCCCGCGTTTGTTTTCCTTTTTCTTGCGGTATTTCGTCTCCGGGAAAGAACATATGCCTGCCGGTACCTTGCCGACATAACGCAGTTCAATTTCGCCAATACCACTTCTGCCTGCCAGGAGGCTGTTGCGATAATCCTGCAGATTATCGGCATTGGGAGCTGCCAGCCCCACACCGGTTATAACGATTCGTTGTTTTTCTGAAAGTTGCGGCATGTTTATGGATAATATAAGCCGGGTGGTATACTGCGCTGCTTATGTTCCGGCTTCAGTTTGCAGTGTATGTTTCTTTTCAGAGAATTAGTTTTGATTTTTTTATGCTATTGGAACTTGTCCAATATAAACCTTGTGATTAGAGTCTACTTCCGTGCTTACAGGATGATCATATTCCAACACCCGCAATCATTGGCAGGGATTGGAGGTATCAAATGCAAAAGCTTTAGACTATAGCCGATATTTTTTTCTCTGTCGATATTGTCAGGAAAAAAAATAAAAGTTTATTTTTGAAAGGAGAAAAAATTCTTAAGAATTTTATATGGGAAGGTAGTTTCCTGCACTGATATATCGGGGAAAACTATTTAGGCATT
>PKTW01000168.1 GCA_002868955.1 Desulfobulbaceae bacterium | reverse complement strand
ACTCTTGGGAGCACGGCGCCTGGCAATGAACCTGGCAATGGTTTTCTGCATGAAAGCCGGACCAAGGCGGATAATCATCCTGTCCGAGAAGAGGTTGAAAAGAAACGGTTCAACATCCTCCAGCCGTTCCGGTCCGCCGAGGTTAAGAAGAACAACACCAATATTATTTTTAGATTCTTTTTTCTGCTTCAAGCTTCTTTTTCTTCTTCCGTATTTGTATCCTGTGCAATGTCTTCTTTTGCTGCGCCAACCAGTTCCATGAATTCTTCACTTTCCAGGGTCTCTTTTTCCAGCAGGGCTGAGGCGACCTTTTCGAGCAAGTCCTTCTTGGTGGCGAGCAGACTTCTGACTATTGCCATGCGTTCATCCAGGATGGTCCGTACTTCATCGTCAATGAGTTTTGCCGTCTCGTCGCTTATCTCTCTCTGTTGTAATATGCCCTGCTGCAAGAATTGATTACCAGGTTCATTGTACGTGGCATGACCGAGCTTTTCATTCATGCCGTACATGGTGACCATGCTGCGGGCAATGTTTGTCGCCTTCTGCAGATCATTCTGGGCCCCGGTGGTGATCTCGCCAAAGGTCATCTCTTCAGCACCCCGCCCGCCAAGCAAAACGTCAATTTTTTCCAGCAGCTCGGTTTTGGACATAAGGTACCGGTCCTCTGTGGGCAGTTGCATGGTGAAACCGAGAGAACCGATGCCCCGCGGTACAATGCTAATCTTGTGCACTTTTTCCGCAGTTGCTGTAAAGGCTGCAACCAGGGCGTGCCCGGTTTCATGGTAGGCCACAAATTTTTTCTCAGTGTCATTCATGACCCGGTTCTTTTTTTCAAGACCGGCAACGATGCGGTCAATGGCCTGCTCAAATTCTTCATTATCGACGTCATCCTTACCCTTGCGTACTGCAAGCAGGGTGGCTTCGTTCACCAGGTTTGCCAGGTCAGCCCCGGTAAAACCCGGGGTGCGTCGCGCAATCACATCCAGATCGACAGAATCAGCGATTGTGACACCCTTGGAGTGTACCTTGAGAATGGCAACCCGTTCCTTGAGATCCGGGCGGTCCACCAGGATCTGGCGGTCGAAGCGGCCAGGGCGCAGAAGGGCCGGGTCAAGGATTTCCGGCCTGTTGGTGGCTGCAAGGATAATAACACCCTTGTTGGTTTCAAAACCGTCCATTTCCGTTAGGAGTTGGTTCAGGGTCTGTTCACGTTCGTCGTGGCCCCCGCTGATGCCGCCGATGCCGCGGGCCTTGCCCAGGGCATCAAGTTCATCGATGAAGACAATGCAGGGAGCTGTTTTGCCGGCCTGGTCAAAGAGGTCCCGCACACGGGCAGCACCAAGCCCCACAAACATTTCAATAAATTCAGAGCCTGAGATGGAAAAGAAAGGAACGCCAGATTCACCGGCAACAGCCTTGGCCATAAGTGTCTTGCCAGTCCCTGGTGGACCGACCAACAGGATGCCTTTGGGGATTTTTGCTCCCAGGCGGGTGAATTTTTCCGGCGTTTTGAGAAACTCAATGACCTCTTGAAGCTCCTGCTTGGCCTCGTCCTGGCCTGCAACAGAGGAAAAATCAACACCCAGGTCGGTCTGGGCCACGATTTTCGCCTTGTGTTTTCCAAGGGTCATCATGCCGGGACCTGCCTGGCCCATCTTCTTGATGGCGAACATCCAGATACCTACAAAAATGAGTGCCGGCACGACCCATGAAAGGAGCATTTTCAGAAATGTGTTCTCGTTTTCCGCGATGATATCAACATTATTGTCTTCCAGGAATTCAACGAGGTTTCTGTCATCAACCCTGGGGGTGCGGTAGATCATTTCCGGGAACAGGGGTTCCTGCTTTCCATCCTGCCTGGTTTCAAATCCTTTCAATTCATTGGTGGAGATAACAACCGAGTTGATCTTGAATTCCTTCACCAGGTTCTTGAACTGTGTATAGGAGACGTTGTTGACTTTAGGCGATAACCAGTACTGGAACAGGATGAGTGCCGCGAGCGCTACAAATAAATAGCTGGCTGAAAAGGAGATTTTTTTCTGGCGCATGTTTGCTTTCTGTCCTTAACAGGGATAATTTTAGATTATGTTTGGTGCCAGCAATTACTTTAGTGTTTACGTCCTGAAGAATTTTCAGGAGGGAGTAATTGCCGGCGCTTAGTGAACAGTATTGCTCCATTTGTTACATGTCAAATACATGAGATGAAAGGATGACATATTACAGAGCAGCGCGTCAAGCTAAATGCTTGATACCGTTAGCAAGACAGGGTCATTATTGGGACAGGAGCTCTTTGCTTTATCCGGAGGCTTCATCCCAGGGACTTTTTACCAATGCATCATAATTCATTGAAATTATATGCTAAGGAACATAGTATAAAAAACTTGAAAAGTGCAGTTACGTTGTTGTTCCGCTGACGGCTCAAAAGGAATAAAAGCAATTATGGCATTACGTCTCCTGGAAATAGTGGTCCCGGAAGAGGTTACCGGTGAAGTCCTCGCAATCGTCGAAGAGGAAAAGGTGACAAATTTCTGGCTCACTTGCAGCTGTGAAAACAGGAATATCTTCAAAATGATAGTAACTGCTGAGAAGACTGAAAGCCTGCTGGATACCTTTGAGAAAAAATACGGTGGTGTAGCAGATTTCCACATGGTGCTTCTGCCCCTGGAAGCATCGTACCCGAGCACGAAAGAGATCGAGGAAAAAGCTGAAGAAAGCAATAAAGAGGAGGAAGGGGAAAAGAAAAAAGAACGACTCAGAGTCAGCAGACAGGAATTGTACCATGATGTTTTTGACAGTTCAAAATTGACCAACATCTATATGATCATGATTGTACTCTCTGCCATTGTTGCGGCAATCGGACTCATTAAAGATAATGTAGCCGTGATTATCGGCGCCATGGTTATTGCCCCGCTTCTGGGGCCCAATGTGGCACTTTCTTTTGCAATTACAGTCGGCGATGGCGCACTTGGCCGAAATGCCCTTAAAACAAATGTTATCGGCATATTAATAGCCTTTGCCGTGTCATTGGCTCTGGGATACTTCCTTGTCATAGATCTGGGAATTCGTGCAATTGCCTCAAGGACTGTTGTGAGTTATGCGGATATCATTCTGGCACTCGCATCCGGGGTTGCCGCAGCCTTATCCATTACAAGCGGTGTGCCTTCGGTCCTGATCGGGGTCATGGTCTCGGTTGCCCTGATCCCACCCCTGGTTGTTTTTGGTCTGCTGCTTGGTTCGGGTAATGTCATGCTGGCACTTCAGGCCCTGGAGCTGTTAGCTATTAATATGATCTGTATCAATCTGGCCGGGGTATTCACCTTTCTTCTTCAGGGTGTCAGGCCGCTTAACTGGTGGGAGGCCTCAAAGGCAAAAAAAGCCACGCTCTATGCCATAATAATATGGGTTTCTCTGCTCCTGCTGTTGATATTGCTGTTGAAGCTCTCCCAGTCATAACAGATAAATATAGTAGAATGAACCCGTTATGCAGGAAAAATATACTACCAGTTCAATAAAAGATGTTGTACCGAAGCCATGGGCGCTTTCCGTTGAGGACACGCTTATTGCATTGGACAGTGACCCACAGCAGGGACTTACCACACAGGAAGCAGCCAGAAGAACCAGACAGTATGGTCCCAATACTCTGCGCGAGGTAAAGCCCCGGAGTTCCTGGGAGATTTTCATCAATCAGTTCAAGAACCTCATCGTCTATTTTCTGGTTGCGGCCGCACTCCTTTCCTTTGTCCTCGGCGATCATGTAGAGGGGCTGGCTATTGTGGCGGTGATTCTGATAAATGCAGCTATCGGTTTTATTACCGAATTGAAAGGGGTGCGTTCCATTGAAGCGCTGCGCAAGCTCGGCATTGTCAATTCCAGGGTGCGGCGCAACGGTGCGGTTTCAGAAATACCGGCTCAGGATCTTGTCCCGGGTGATATCATCATCCTGGAGGGCGGAGACATTATAACGGCAGACCTGCGCATCCTGTCTGCCTCAAAACTGCAGGCCGATGAATCACCACTGACCGGTGAATCTCTCCCGGTTGCAAAATCAACGGATATCCTGCCGGATGAGGTGCCCCTGGCTGAACGGGCCAACATGCTTTTCAAGGGCACTGCTGTTACCAGGGGATCAGGCGAGGCGGTGGTTACCGGGACCGGGATGGCTACGGAGCTTGGCACAATCTCTTCCCTGGTTCATGAAACAGTGGACGAGACAACCCCACTGGAAAAAAGGCTCAACCAACTGGGACACTGGCTTATCTGGGTGAGCCTGGGAATAGCAGCCCTGGTTGGGGTCACAGGTATAGCGGCTGGCCGGGATATCTTTTTGATGATTGAAACAGGCATCGCCCTGGCAGTTGCCTCCATACCCGAAGGGTTGCCCATTGTTGCCACCATTGCCATGGCGCGGGGCGTATGGCGTATGGCCAAACGTAATGCCCTGGTTAAGGATCTGGCAGCAGTCGAAACCCTGGGGGCGACAACCGTTATCTGTACTGACAAGACCGGGACCCTGACAGAAAACCGCCTTGCAGCAGCAGCTCTTGCTTTCAGTGATGTGTATGTGAAAATAAATATGAATGCCAGGGATGATGCCAGGGTTTTTATCTCTAAAGATGGTACGGGGTTACTGCCTGCTGCGCATCTGCCGCTGCTCCATGCCCTTGAAGTCTGTGTCCTGTGTAATAATGCCGAGCTGCCCGTGACAGAGGACGGC
This sequence comes from Desulfobulbaceae bacterium, assembly GCA_002868955.1. Lineage (GTDB taxonomy): Bacteria > Desulfobacterota > Desulfobulbia > Desulfobulbales > BM004 > BM004. The sequence continues at coordinate 730 of PKTW01000168.1, read as the reverse complement.
AGGATTGTGCAGGTGGTTGGTGATCCCCTTGAGGTGGCTCTGCTTTCATTGGGGGCAAGGTTCGGGCTGACCCGCAAAGGTCTGAATGAACATTTCCCAGAAGAAAGGGAGGATGCCTTTGACTCTGAAACGAAGATGATGGCCACCTATCATCGCCTGGAGAAAGGATACAGGGTGGCTGTCAAGGGCGCCCCGGAAACTATTATCGCCGGTTGCGGCAAAATTCTGACCCCGGATGGGAAGCAGGAATTATCAGAGGCGGACCGGACGTACTGGCTCGATAAGAATGACGAAATGGCAGCAGCAGGCCTGCGGGTCCTGGCACTGGCAGAGAAAGAGGAAGAGAAGCTCGAAGCACCGGCATATAACGACCTGGTTTTCCTGGGACTTATCGGGCTCATTGATCCGCCGCGGGAGGATGTGCGACAGGTCCTGCAGGAATGCAGGGAAGCGGGGATCAGGGTCATAATGGCAACGGGAGACCAGCCGGTAACGGCACAGGCCATTGGCTATGCGGTCGGGCTGGTGGATGATGCCAAGGCGCCGGTTATACACGGCAGTGATCTCAAGGCTGCTGAACTGCTTACCCCGGAAGAGAAGGAAAAACTGCTAGCTGCCAGTCTTTTTGCCAGGGTCAGCCCGAAGCAGAAACTTGATATCATAGCATTGCACAAGGATAACGGGGCCATTGTGGCCATGACCGGAGACGGGGTGAACGATGCCCCGGCTT
>PKTW01000186.1 GCA_002868955.1 Desulfobulbaceae bacterium | reverse complement strand
GTGGCAAAATCATGACAGGGGGTAGCTGTTTGATTTGGAATCAATTTAAAATTCCCCCCCCAAAAAAAAATTAAGAGAAAGTACAGGGTATTACAAAATGGAGGCTGTTTCAATTATATAATATTACTCCACAGGCTTTAAAACCTTAACCTGAGGGTGGAAATGGGAAACAGCCATGGAGAATTTTCCATGACCTCCTTCGAGAAAAAAGTATAGCGTCTTCTGTCATGCAGAAAGGAAAAGGCTCCTTGGCACAATTGCCAGGAGCCTTTTCCATGCAGAATTATAAAGGGGCGCTTTTACAGGCGACTCCGTTTTTTCCTGGAGATTTTTCCGATTATCCAGCCAAAGAAAAAAACTCCGCCACCAGCCAGAAACCATTTAATGATTCTGGAATCTGACAGCTCATCGTTTTCATTGGTCAGCAGTGTTACATCTGCTTCCAGTTTTATATTTTTCTGGAGGAGTTGATCCCGCTCTGCAGCAATTTCAACGACATTTTCCGCCTGGGCCAGCAGGGTAGTATATTTTTCTGCCGCAATTCGTTCGTTTTCCAATGCCTGCTCGACCTTTTGCTTCATATCTGCAGATGCTGCATTTATTTCTGAAAATTCTTGATTATAGTTTTTTTCGATAGTTTTGAGCTGTTTTTCAAGATTGCTCTTGGCTGCCTCCAGGCTGCTGATTTTCTTCTGCAGAGAGGTGTTGAGCCCCTCAAGTTTTGTAATGATCTGCTTCTTGGGAATTTCTGGACTTACATACTGGCGCAGGACATACCCCTCAAGCCCATCGAGGGTTCGTACCTTGATGTAAGTTTTGTCGTCATCCTCCAGCACTTCAAGGGGGGTTCCTGTTTTTAAATTTTTTAATATCTTATGGTCAGTGCTTTTTCCCAGTCGTAAAGTAATTACCAACTCGTCCACGACATAACGGGTTTCAGCTGCAGCAGGTGGCGCAAACACAGAAGATGCGAGCACAAGAAGGATAGATAGGATGGTAAGGTATCGCATTGCAAGCCTCCTGATAAAGTTGGGTTATTTCGCCCGGACATTTTATGCTAATATTTTTGAAAACCTGTCCAGGATAATGCTTTATCAGAAAAATACCTTAATTTACAATAGTTACGGGTGTCAAGGGCGAAAAAACAACGAGCAGGATAAATGGGGCTTATTTCGGAGTGCTGGATAGGCTTGAGGAATGCAGGCACAGGAAAGCTTACAAAACTATTCTGCTCCCATTTTCAGGCAGCAGGATTTCAATCTCCGCATATTTGTCCGCCAGGCCTTTAATTGCTGTTTTTGACTGCAGGCGGATATCTCGCTGCATATGCACCAGAGCTAGCAATGTAACTCCTGCATTACAGGCAAAAGTAAGGCAGGAGCCAATCGAGCCGTGTCCAGGCGTAGTGTCCTCAAAACCGTATGCTTCATGGATTATGATATCACATCCATCAGCCAGTTCTTGGGTCATAGGGGTTGGGCGGCCGTCACCGCTGTAAAAAATGGCTTTGTCATGGAGTTCAATCCTGAGAGACAGGCAAGGCTGCGCGTGCTCGTTGTAAGCTGCCTGCCAGACAGTATCTCCTATTTTCGCCTTCTTTTCAGGTTCTATTCCAAGAAAGAGTAGAGAAAATCCCAGGCGGGGCAACAGGTTCGGATAGGCGAGTTCAATTGCCTGTTTGATTATTGTTTCAACCCCTGGAGGGCCCACTATATGAAGAGGTTTTTGGCGGCCCATTTCCCAGAACCAGAGAAGCAGGAGCGGTGTGCCGAAAAAATGATCACCATGGAAATGTGAAATCCATAATATCTCCAGCTCTTCCGGACCCGGGGCCAGGGCAAAGTACTGATGGGGAACACTGAAGCCGCAGTCGAGAAGGATCCGGCCGGCGGTTTCCTGCGGAACTGTCTTCAGCAGAAGTGAGGTGTTGGGTTGACTACCGTCGCAGGCTTCACCAACTCCGAGAAAGCAGATCTCCATTACTATTTCTCCATGAAAAATTTGCTACAAGAATTAAACAATCATTGTAATTTTTCCGTATTGGCAAGTTCAATAACAACCTCCGCCAATCCTTTTGTGACACGCGCTAAACGGTCATAGCCAATCTTCTCAGGCGTGTCCTTTCGGGTATGATAGGGATCATACCTGAAAAAAGCTGTATCCGTAACCATTATAGCCCTGTATCCTTCCCGCCAGAAAGACCAGTGGTCGGACCAGCCTATACCGGTGAGCCATCCCGGTGCAGCCGTTCCTTCAGAAGGAAATTTCGTAGTATTCCGAAAAGCTGCAAGGCTCAAGCGCACCAGGTGGCGGGAGCGGATATTGCCGACAAAACCGATAAAGTTGGCGGTATGGGGATAGAAAAAACTGAAAGGGAAAGGATACTCCTGGCTGTTAGGGGCTTCGGAATAATAGCCCATGGTTTCAAGTGAAAGCATGCCGACTATATTTTCGTTACGGCTGCGGGAGCGGGAGGCATAAACCCTGCTTCCCATATCCAGCCGGAGAAAGAAGGGGGGCTCTTCATTGGTAAATGCAACGAAGCGGATAGTCCTGGCAGGCTTCATGCCGGCAAGAAGCCGCGATAGTTCAAGCAGCGATGCCACACCGGAACCGTTGTCATTGGCACCTGGAGATCCCAAGACCGTGTCATAATGTGCACCGACAACGATAATCTGATCAGGCATTGCAATCCCCGGGATTTCAATAATGAGGTTTGCGGATTCTACACCCCGTGCTGCATATTCCTGGCGCTGAACAGCAAAGCTTTGCTCCTGCCAGACTTGTTCAATATAAACAGCCGCCGCATTGAGCTTTTGCGGCAGCCAGATGTTTCTTTCCCCAATTTCGTCTGCCAGCATGAAGACGTGGCCGCGCAGGTTGGCGCTTATTTCTTTTTCCTGAACTGAAAGGGGCAGAAAGTGCCCTGAGTATGATTTTCCAATCATTTGAGCTGTCTGGAGAAAAAGGGCAATGAGAATAAAAACAGAGAATATGATTAGAAAGCCTGCAATAAGCTGGCTTCGCTGCCTAGGTTTCATCACCCCTCTTTTTCATTACTGGGGTTCAAGTTGTCGAATGTCTTCAGATCTTATTTTAGGGTGTCAATCTATAAATGATCCCACAACCCGCCATGCATATCTCAAACTGATCAGGCAGTTGTATCATCAACAATAAAAAGGGAAGCCCGGGCACCGATACTTTTTTTCTTAACCCAGACCCTGGCCATGGCAACAGTCTCGCCCTCCATATCAACCAGGTTGACCATCTCTTCCACATACGAAATGTCGGCGGTCTTGAATTCATAATAGGAAGTTATCCTGCTGTAGGGGTCGGTGATAAGTATCACCCTATCCGGGTCATAGGGATGTTTTCTTGGTGAACCGGTAAAAGCGATATGGGTTTCTTTGAGGAGCTTCAGGCTTTTGGGTTTCTTGTAGACCTGAATCTCGAATTTTTCATGTTCTTGTGGAAATATTTTTATAGGCATTTTCGACTCCTCGTCTCAAGGAAAGACAAAATCTGCTCTACGTCAAAATAACATCTAAAAAACCGGAACCCGAAGCAAAATACTGTATGACAATGCTTACATACTATACCAATTGAAATGAAAAATGAAGATTTTTCTTATGAATTCCGCGACTAATGCACTGTTACCCATATGGAATCATTAAACAAAACAGTGTTTATGCAGGCCACCAGTCTACCCCGATTCTGCGGATGGCATTAAATCCTCCGCCAAGAACAAGATTGTTTCCCCAGCCCACGGAATCGAGAAATACCTGCACTTCAGATGAACGGGTGCCGGCATCGCAAATGATGATCAGCGTTTTGTCATGCGGCAATTCCTTGTATCTGGCACGGACATTGACATAGGGAATGTCTTTCCACAGATCGGCGCCGAATTTTTGGACGAATTCCGCAGCTTCCTTCGGGTGCCGAATATCAAGGGCAACCCACGCGGGCTTCGCCTGGGGCTTTGCCATCCACTCCAGAAAATCTTCAATGGAAAGGGTGCGCAGGCGGCCGGCGGCAAGGTTGTCAGCTACATTTGCAGTGGCATTCAGGGCATCGACTGCTGTGGAGAAAGGCGGTGCATATGCCAGTTCGAGGTTGCTGAAATCCTCTATATAAGCTCCTTTGGCAATAAGTCCTGCGGCCCCATTTATGCGGGCCAGGACAGAGTCATTCATGGGACCGAAACCCTGGAGACCGAGAACTTTACGGCTTGTCTTGTCAAAGACCATCTGCAGAAGGATGACAGCCTGGGTAGGAAAGAAATGAGCCCTGTCAGACTGGGCAGTAATGGCCACCGCAGCATCATATCCCAGCCCTTTTGCAGACATACAGCTGAGTCCAGTACCACCAATGCAGCATTCAAATGCCTTCATGATGAAGCTGCCCACCCAGCCTTCAAACTGTGATGGAATGCCGGCAATATTGTCAGCAACAACCCTACCCTGACGGTTGGCAAGGGAGCCCATGGGGGCGTTGTTTTTCATGCCGCTTACCTGGTTGCTAATTTCAACGCAATCTCCGGCAGCATAAACAACAGGATCGGAAGTCTGCATGCGGTTATTGACCACAATGCCTCCCTGTGGAGATACAAGAAGTCCCGCCTCCCGGGCCAGATCAGTGCGCGGTCTTACGCCTACGGACATAATGACCAGGTCTGCATCAATGGAGCGTTTCGGGGTTGTCACCCGGCAGACCCTGCCCGCAGCGTCACTCTCAAGGCCGGTGGCTGATTCACCGGTGTAAACCGTAACGTTATTGTCCCTGAGATGCTTTTCCAGCATGGCGGCAAATGGAGGGTCAACAATGCGGGGCAGCAGCTGGTCCATGTATTCCAGGACAGTGGTTTCAATACCCCACAGGTCCGCAAGCGATTCAGCCATTTCCAGGCCAATGGCACCACCGCCGATTACTACAGCTTTGGAGACCTTGCCCCGGGCCAGGTCATTTTTTATGGCAATGGCACGGTGCATGTCATTGACCACATACACCCCTTCAAGGTCTGCACCGGGAATCTGCAGACGGTTGGGTACACTGCCGGTGGCAAGCACGAGCTTGTCGTAAGGGAGTTCATTTGTTTCACCGGTGTCAAGCTGTTCCACCCGGACGGTTTTGGCCTGCCTGTCTATGGCCAGCGCCCGTGTCCTGGTCAGCATGGTGACACCCTTGGCCTGGCTGAAAAAGTCTTCATCCCTTACAACATGAAAACTTGTGGAGCGTAATTCCTTTTCATCAGAAACATCCCCGGAGACAAAGTATGGAATGCCGCAACCGCCGTAGGAAACAAGACTGTCCTGGTCAATGACGACAACCTCGGCATCCGGCAGAAGCCGCTTGACACGGCAGGCGGCTTTGGGACCTGCTGCCACACCTCCGATTACAACAATTTTTTCAGACATTGGTAAAGCGTCCTTTTTATTTTGTGTATGTGAATCTTAAAACTAACGGACAAATAAGAGCAGAGGAAATATAACTCCGAATAAATATGCCGAACATAAAAAAATATAAGGAAAGTTCGCTGATGTCAAACAATTCAAAACAGGAATTCATTGAATGCCTGGGATGTTAACTAGGCTGTGGCAGTCGGCGATGCAAGCAATTGTGGTTTTTTGTGCCCCACGGCAGAATTTTCATTTGATATGTTGACTCGGAGTGAGTTTACTTGAAGTCAGGATTGCGGCAAGCTATTTTATTACGTATATGTGAGTTTAAGTCCTGTTTATTTTGATGGAGTGCGATAATGAACTTAATTTCCTGGTTGACTCTTATTGGTGTCTGCATCATTGGCGCCATGTCCCCAGGCCCAAGCCTTGCGGTTATTCTACAGAATCGGGTGCAAAAGAGTCTCAGTGATGCCTTGATTGCGAGCTGGGCACATGCATCCGGAATTTTTTTCTGGGCTCTGGCAGCCAGCACAATTCTCGGCAGCTTATTTCAGCGCATTCCCACATTTAAGAATTATTTAACACTAGCTGGCGCAGCTTTCTTAATCTATCTGGCAATTAAGTCCTGGGGAAGTCACAGCAGCTATGATTCTGCTCAAAACACTCAACTACCAGCAGCTTGGCTTACTGGCGTTAGCATATCCTTACTCAATCCAAAAATTTTTGTCTTTTTTACGGCGCTGTTTTCGCAGTTAATACCAGAAGGAGCCAGTGTTACTACTTTATTGGGTATGGCAACAGTTGCAGGATTAGTTGATGGCACCTGGTATAGTTTCGTTTCTCTGCTCGTAGGTCATATAGGACTTGAAAAAAGCCTTAGCCGCCACAGGGTGTTACTTAACCGGGCTTCTGCAGGTTTTTATCTGTAGAGGTTTTATCTCTTCACCCCAGTAAACCGTGCGATGCGGGAACGGTATTTCAATTCCCTGATCATCAAAAGCTTTTTTCAAGCGTCTCCGGAATTCTCTTCCAACCGCCCATTGTTCAATAGGTTTTGTTTTAAACCTGGCTTTGATTACAACGGCACTGTCGCCAAATTGATCGACACCGAATATTTCTATAGGCTCAAGTATTTTATTTTTAAAATCAGGGTCAGCGCGCTGTTCATCAGCAACCTGTTGGATAACATCAACTACCCTGTCGGTGTCTTCCTTATATGCAACACCGATATCAAACACCATGCCTGACCAATTCTTGGTCATATTGGATAATGTATTTATTTTACCGTTTTGGAAGATATGAACTACTCCTGAAAGATCACGTAAGACAATAGTGCGCATCCCTACATGCTCAACCAAACCCCCTGTGCCGTTGATGATGGCCACATCACCATTGCGTATCTGATTTTCCAACAACATAAAAAAGCCTGAAATAAAATCTCTAACCAATTCTTGTGCCCCGAAGCCAATGGCAAGTCCGACAATCCCGGCTCCAGCTATTATTGGTGCGATATCGATGCCAATTTTTCGCAGGATCAGCATACCGGTCATCAGCCATACAATAATTTTGATCATTGACCGCAGAATTTTGAGGAGCGTATCAATGCGTTTTTCCATTTCGGTTGTATCTATCTCCGTCCCGCTTTCCATATGTTTAATCATGAGAGGTTTCAGGCGGTGGAGGAATATGTTTGTCAGCTTCAAGGCCAAAAAAGCCATGACGAAAATGATAAGCAGCGAAGGTAGCGTGGTAATTATCCAGGCAACTGTCTGTGAAATTATTTCCTGCCAGAATGTTGGCGATAACCATGTATCCATTTGATGTAACTCCCTACAAATATTATTTACATTGATGATATGCTCTTAATATTTCAGGATAAAATACGTAGAAATTATTAATTCTAAGTCAATTATTATGAATCAGCCTAATGTTGTTAACCTGTTCAGTCAAGAGGTGGCTGAGGATGAAGGGTATGAATTGATGGTAGTTGTAAATTATCGTATAGCTGCTATGAACCTGAACTAGGAGTACCATTCAAAGAAGTTACTATTGCCAGAGCACACCTTAACTTCCATTTTGCCCCAAAATAGTTTCTATTTTTGCAAGAAATATTGATGTTAAAATCCTTTTTTAAATGTTAAATCAAATTTACACTTTATCCCATAAGCAATTTACGGGGTTATCTTCCATTAATTTTTATTAAGGAGTTTTGCGAATGTCCGATTTAGAAGAAAATGAGAAGAGAGAAGAAGAGAGGCATCTGATTGAAACAGAGGTTGCGTTTCACACGGAAAATAACATTTACATGGCTAGTTCAGTTAATATATCAGGTAGGGGTATCAAGATAGTTACAGAAAAGCCGATTGATATCAGCATTCAGATAAAAGAGAATGATAAACTGGTGCAGTATGATGCTCTACTGGTGTGGGCCCGGTTGAACGATGATGGTTCTATGGAATACGGCTTAAAATATTAAACGAAATTGACCAAATGATAAAAAAACAAACAAAATTTTAATGTTTTTAATTACAATTAATTTTAGGTTAAAGATAAAATTATGCCAGAATCTAAAGTCCCCAAAACATATGTCAGGCCAGACAATACCGCTGTATTAACTTGCCCGCATTGCAAATACCAGAAAGTCATCTTGGCTAATAAGTTCAAGGGGCACAATCACAAACTTAAAGTTAAATGCCGATGTCAAAATGTCTTTACGGTCTTTATCGAGTTCCGTAAGAGAGTTCGCAAGAAAACATTCCTGAGAGGAACCTATATCAATCATTCACAAAAGGACAGCGGTGGATACCTAGTTATTGAAAATATTTCTGTGACCGGAGTGGCTATTAGCAGCGTAGATGTAAATAAATTTAAAGTGGGTGATGAACTTAGTCTAGAATTTACCCTTGATGATGAGTATGGGACTGAAATTAAGAAAGAAGCTATTGTAAGGAGTGTCCGGCAATCAATTATCGGATGCGATTTTGAAAAACCAGAAGACGACTTTGGAAGTAAATTAGGTTATTATATCACGCATGAGTATTTTTAATTTATTTCTTGTCTGCTGTAATTATAATTTTAATGTAAAGAAGGTTTTTTTATTTGGTAATCCTTTCTTGAAAACTCAATATGTTGGCAAGAAACCTTAAACAATAAAACCTAATCGGCTTCAATTTTACCGTATAAGTTTCCGCTGGGCGCCTTCCCCCTTTTTTCTTCAGGAATAACAATTTTATGATAATTCGGTTTTTCCATGCGGTTCTGGGCTATGAGAGCCTTTAAAACGTCCCATCCAACTACCCCAGACTCCGCCATTGTTGTTATTAGTTCGAGAGCTGTACGGTTGTCATACGAAATGGGGCGATATGATCGTGGCATGATTAGAGCGTCGTAAACATCGGCAACAGCTATAATCTCAACTATTTTGTTAGTGAGTTCAATGCCACGTGGATAACCGGATCCATCTCTTCTTTCGTGATGATTTAAGGCTAGTTTTGCTATAAAACTTTTATGGTCTCTGAGGAAATAGATCAGTAATGCATACCCTGCCACTGCATGGTGTTTTAAGTGCTTATGCTCATTTTTAGTAAGAGGGGTTGATTTTTTGAGAATTTCCAATGGTACGCATATTTTGCCAATATCATGGGTTGAGCTAATGGTGACTTTGCTAAAAAATTCTATATTTTCAGGCAGAAGATTTTTTGCTAAAAGTATAGAGATCATGAAAACCATGAGGCTATGCCGGTATGTTTGAAAGTCATTTTGTCTAAAATACTCCATACTCTCGAGAACAGGCAAAGGAAGTTTTACACTTTCCATGATCTTTAAAATGTATTGGAATTCTTCCAGGTCAGAAAAAAAGATGTGATATGGGGGATAATTAATAAAAATAAATAAATCCTGCCTGATGTTTCCGTAATCCATAAACGACAAAGAATCATAAGATGCAGAATCGTTTCTATTGGCGAGTTCCTTGAGGATTTCTTCGGTCAATTCAGTGCCTTCAGGAAGCAATTCGATTCCATCCAGGGTTTTCACGGGATATTCAGTTACTATATTGGTCATAATGTATCCTAGCATGCTATCTGTACATTACTTCTTCCCAACGCATTACATCGATCATACACTCATATTATGAGTACTACGTTATGGCATAAGTCTCAAACGATTAATATTAGCGTGCATATTTTAGGGATTGTGACCATTAAAATGACTAATCCATTGTCCCTGTTTTTATTGGGGGTTTTAATTTCATATGCAGGGTGTCAGCAGAGGCTGGTTTTAAGAAGTGGCGGGAATCCTAACGCAGGAAAAACAAATAAGCCCCTGCCGTATAATTCCAGCAGGGGCTCCGGGCGCAGAAATTATTTTTTTGCTGAACAGGCGCAACCGCAACCGGAAGATTTGTTCTCCTCCTGTTTCTGCATGGTTCCAGTTTCTGTACATGCAGGACACTTTTTCGGTTTGCATCTGCCTTCCTTGGTAGCTCCACATTTTTCACATTTAAATACGGCCATTTTGTTCTCCTTAATTTATGTCTTGATTCTTATTACGGGGAGTTGCCCCAAAACTTCATGCACCCATACATGGTAAGGTTCATAATCATTCCTGTATTTGCACATTACCTAATTAATGACTCCGTGCAGTTTCGAAAAATAATAATCATGCAAATTTATTTTGCCAGGTATCTGATATAAATTCTTTTCCGGAAGGTATGTGCCGGATTGTGTCAATCATGGTTTGTGCTTATAGTTGTTCAACATGAACTCAATAACTCTTTTAATTAAATTATAAAAACCATGGATGAACCGGTGAAAAAAACGCTTGTGGTCAAGGGTATGACCTGTGCGTCCTGTTCTGCCCGCATTGAAAAAGTACTGTCATCCCGGGAAGGCATCAAGGCTGTTGCAGTGAACCTGGCAGCAGAGACAATGGAGGTGGAATGGGATAAGACAAAACTCTCACTGGACGATATTGCAGGGCAGGTTAAAGGTCTGGGCTTTGAACTTGAAATACCAAGCAGCGAGGTAACTCTGAACCTGGCGATCAAGGGCATGACCTGCGCATCATGTTCGGCCCGCATAGAAAAGGTGGTATCCGGCCTTGATGGTGTGCGGACCATGCAGGTTAACCTTGCAACCGAAACCGGTGTGACTGTATTTGATCCGAGCATGATCAGCAAGCGCAGGATAATGGAGACTATTGCCGGTCTGGGCTTTACAGCCGAGCCGCTTGCAGAACAGAATGAAAACCTGCTGGTCAAACAGCAGCGGGAAACCAGGGAAAAACTGGCCAGGATGAAAAAAGAGCTTATCCCGGCCTTTGTTTTTGCCTTTACCCTGCTGGTGCTTTCCATGGGAGAGATGCTCGGCTTGCCTCTGCCGGAATTCATCGATCCCCATCATGCCCCGTTTAATTTTGCCCTGGCGCAGTTTCTCCTGGTCTTGCCCGTCATGTGGTCGGGCCGCCGTTTTTACCTCAATGGCTTTCCTGCCCTGGTCAGGAAAGCTCCCAACATGGATTCACTTATAGCGGTCGGCACAGGCGCAGCCTTTATCTATTCAACCTGGAATCTGATTGAAATTTTTCTGGGCCTTGATGCAATGGCACGTGTAATGGATCTCTACTACGAGTCTGCCGCTGTCCTTATCGCCCTGGTTTCATTGGGCAAGTACCTGGAGACCCGCTCCAAGGCCAAGACATCAGATGCCATCAGTCAACTTATGGAACTGACGCCTGACAAGGCGACCCTAGTTAAGAACCCGGGTGCGGAAAACGAGGAACAGATTGACATTCTCGTTTCCGATATTGAAGCCGGTGACATGATCCTGGTGCGGCCGGGCGAACGAATCCCAGTAGACGGGACGGTTAAAAAGGGACATTCCAGTGTGGATGAATCCATGCTGACCGGCGAGAGTCTGCCGGTATCAAAAGAAGAGGGGGGCAAGGTAATCGGAGGTACCCTGAACAAAAACGGCATGCTCAGGGTTCTGGCCGAACGTGTGGGGCAGGATACGGTACTGGCGCGTATCATCAAAATGGTGCGTGAAGCCCAAGGTTCCAAGGCACCCATTGCAAACCTTGCTGACAGGATCAGCTTGTATTTTGTTCCCATTGTGATGGTCATAGCAACGCTGTCCGGACTGGCCTGGTATTTTGTCGGTGATGCGCCCTTTCCCTTTGCGCTGCGGATATTTATCGCAGTACTTGTCATTGCCTGTCCTTGCGCCATGGGGCTGGCAACACCTACTTCGATCATGGTCGGCACAGGCAGAGGGGCCCAGCTCGGGGTTCTCATCAAAAGCGGTGAGGCCCTGGAAATGGCCCAGGGCATCAATGTTCTGGTCTTTGATAAGACCGGGACGCTCACCTATGGGAAACCGCAGTTAACAGATTTCGAGGTGCTGCGGGAGACAGGCATGCCCGAAGATGATATTTTAGCCCTAGTAGCAGGGGCAGAGAGTTTATCTGAACATCCCCTGGCCGAGGCAATTGTCCAGGAGGCCCGGGCCCGGAACCTCGCCCTGAAGGAGCCCGACGCCTTTGAGGCAATTCCGGGCAAGGGAATTAAGGCTTCCTTAGGTGACAATGACATACTTCTAGGCAACAGGGAATTTATCAGGGCCCGGATAGAGAATTTTGACAACCCAGAAATTGACAGCAAGGCTGCAGAGTTTGCAGCTTCCGGCAAAACATCCCTTTTCCTTGCGGTTAACGGCAAGATGACCGCATTACTGGCCATAGCCGACCAGATAAAGCCTGAAACCCCTCAGACCATCAGCAGGCTGAAAAAAATGGGAATCAAGATTTTCATGCTCACCGGGGATAATGAAACAACAGCCAAAGCAATTGCGTTCCAGGCCGGTATTGAAGATGTCATCGCCGAAGTTCTGCCGGATTTTAAAGCGGAAAAGGTGGCTGAGCTGCAGAGTAGGGGTATGAAGGTCGGCATGGTCGGTGACGGGATCAACGACGCCCCGGCCCTGGCAAAAGCTGATGTGGGGATAGCTATGGGCACCGGTATTGATGTGGCTGTGGAATCCGGTGACATCGTGCTGATGAAGGGCGACCTCAGTGGGGTGTTGACGGCCCTGGCACTCAGCAGGGCAACCATGCGCAATATCAAGCAGAATCTTTTCTGGGCCTTTGCCTACAATGTCGTGGGAATTCCCATTGCCGCCGGACTGCTTTATATTTTTGGCGGCCCCACCCTGAATCCTATGATTGCCGGCGGTGCCATGGCAATGAGTTCGGTGTCGGTTGTGACCAACGCTTTACGGTTGCGGTTTTTCACGCCTGAAGGATAATTCTCCTTCTTCATAAAAAACTTTTGTACCCCGAAACCTTGCCCTCTTGAACCCATTCCCTTTCCATTCGTCATTTAGCATTCGTCATTCTGCATTTAAATCTCCCCCGCCCACCCCATCCTTGAAACCTCCGTGCCGGGGCTGTTCACACCAAACCCTGGTCAAGCATGGCGCTTACCACCTTGACAAAGCCTGCGATATTGGCACCAGCAACATAACTGCCGGGCTCGCCATATTCTGCCGCAGCATCCAGGCATGCCTGGTGGATTGATTTCATAATTATTTTCAGACGGCTGTTGACCTCTTCTGCAGGCCAGTTCAAGCGCATGGAATTCTGAGCCATTTCCAGGCCTGATACTGCCACACCCCCGGCATTGGCAGCTTTGGACGGGGCGTAAAGCACACTGCTGTCGATAAAAACATCCACAGCTTCAGGAGTCGAAGGCATGTTGGCCCCTTCACAAACAAGCTGCACCCCGTTGTGGAGCATGTTTTGCGCATCTTTTTGCTGGATTTCGTTTTCAAAAGCACAGGGAAAACAACAGGCAGCCTTGTGGTTCCAGAGCGGATTATGGTCCAGCAGGTGATCTGTCTGGAAATAAAGTGCGCCGGGATATTTTTCTCTAAACCTTTCAATACGGTCGCGTTTTATGTTTTTGACAAGTTTCACAAATTCAAGTTTTTCAGCGTCAAGCCCCATTTCATCAAAAATATATCCTGATGAATCTGAAAGGGTTACTACCTTGCCCCCGAGATGGACCAGTTTTTCTGCTGTAGACTGGGCAACATTGCCGCTGCCTGATACCAGGCAGATTTTGCCTTCCAGCTTTTCATTTCGGGTGGCAAGCATTTCCGCTGCAAAATAGACACATCCATAGCCGGTTGCCTCGGGTCTGACAAGGCTGCCGCCCCAGTTGGTGCTTTTGCCGGTCAGCACTCCTGAAAATTCGTTTTTCAGTTTTTTATACATGCCAAAGAGATAGCCTATCTCACGGGCGCCGACTCCGATATCGCCGGCCGGGATGTCGGTATGAGGACCGATGTGCCTAAACAGTTCGGTCATGAAACTCTGGCAGAAGCGCATGATCTCATTATCAGATCTGCCCTTGGGGTTGAAATCTGATCCACCTTTGGCACCGCCCATCCCAAGGGTTGTAAGGCTGTTTTTGAAAACCTGTTCAAAGGCGAGAAACTTCATGACACCAAGGTTGACCGATGGATGAAAACGCAGGCCGCCCTTGTAGGGACCGATGGCGCTGTTCATTTCAACCCTGTACCCGCGGTTGACATGAACCTGTCCCTCGTCGTCCATCCACGGCACCCTGAACAATATAACGCGTTCAGGCTCAACAATTCTTTCCAGCACCGCCGCTCTGCGGTATTCCGGATTTGCATCCAGGACCGGTTTTACGGACTCAAACACCTCTGCAACCGCCTGATGGAATTCCTTCTCACCGGGATCCCTGGCCTTGATCTTTTGTATAAAATCATCCATGACTTCTGCTCCTGTGCAATGGCACCATTTAGACTTGGGAAGTTAAATCATTTTTTTCAAGCATGACAGACTGTGATGTCGCACTGTCAACTTTAATGAGAAAAGGCTCCGGCAGACGCACATGTCGCAAATGTTTCGATTCATTTGCTGTTGGCAGAGACGCGAGCCACTGCCAGTTGATAAAATCATGCAGCTTTGCATCATTTTCAGTGACTGTCATGTACTTGATGCCCATGGCGGATATATTCTGGAAGAAATGGGTGCCCTGGGAATCCTCGGCAGAGAATTGGTCATTGCGCAGCTCGATCATAGCAGCTACCCCGGAAATATCCTCCCACCGGACCGGAATGCCCAGGGACGGATCAGCCGACCCCCAGCGTCCGGGACCGATGAGCAGATAGGGTTTCTTTTCCTTTGTGAGTCTGGCATTACTGCGGTTGATCTCGCGGGCTATTTTGCTGCTATCCCTGGAAGTGAATGTATCTAACTTTACATAAACAATATCAGAAATCTCATCATTAACACCATGCCCCAGAGGTTTACTGGAATAACAAAAAGCTTTAGCAATCTCGGCCCGGTCAATTGTAACTTCGTACTGATATTCGCCCGCGGCCATGGGACGAATCTGCAGGAAATGAAAGTGGCTAATTCCGGCTTCGCTGCCCAGGTCAAGAGCAAATTCGATTTCTATATCACAGCTCATACCCTTGTAGCCCAGTGCCAGAAGATCCTGCAACAATCCGGCCAAGGGGAGCATCTGGTGCTTGAGAATCCTGGCAAAGGTAACAACCTTGGGGCCTTTCCCGAAGCTGTCCCTGACGGCATGTTCCTCAGGGGAATAGGTGCTCACCAGGGCCTGCACCTGGGGCTCGTTTTCCGCCTCGCTTATTTCCCGTTTTACAAGATTTGACTGGCGGTAGTTGAGTTCATCGGGATATTCCCTGACGCGGAGGGCATAAAAGGTCTGCTGTGAACTTGACAGCATATCATCGACACTTGCGAACTGGGGCAGACTTTCCGGATAACGGGGAGAAAAGAGAAGGCATTTCTCTCCTTCAACCACTGTTTTACCGAAACCAAGGGCAATCTGCGCAATGCCATCATTTGCTTTCATTTTGCCGACAGGGTAGTAATTATATGATTTTGCTATGCCTGAAATTGCCGGATAGAGATAGTCGCCGTATGTTCTACCGGCCAATATCTGGATAATGACAGCCATACTGTCATGGCTTGAGGCATGCCTTTCTGTTTCCGGGGAAAAGGCACGCGGACCGGCGAAAAAAGTTGAGGCAAAAACAAGCTTTACAGCTT
Organism: Desulfobulbaceae bacterium; assembly: GCA_002868955.1. Taxonomy (GTDB): domain Bacteria; phylum Desulfobacterota; class Desulfobulbia; order Desulfobulbales; family BM004; genus BM004. The sequence continues at coordinate 16,649 of PKTW01000186.1, read as the reverse complement.
TGAGCAATTGCTTGAGGCGGACTTCATGCTCGGCATGGTTGTTTGGCAGCATATAAGTCTCAAAAAGTCCGGCAAAAGGCTTATACAAGGCATCTTCAAGCTGGCTTGAGGAGCGGACGCTCAAAGGTTCACATACCTGTTGCAGGAAGGCACCAAGCTGTATTTCAAGCCATGACGGCATGGCTGCCTCAAGAAAAAGAGAGGCAATTTCAGCATCGCTTTTCCCAGCAAAATCAACGGCGAGATTATTCTGCTGCATAAAGGCATGAAACCCTTCAGTCGTGACCACAAGGGTGGGGGGTATGGCGATGTCAAGCAGGGGATATTTTTCTTGCAGCCAGATATTTTTCTTGAGTAGGGAAGCCATAAAGGCTAGGCCGAGGGCCTTTCCTCCCATTGAGCCGTGTCCGATCTTGACAAACTGCATGACATCGGCATCAAAATCATGTTCAGCAAAATGGGCAACGACACCCTGTTCCCTGAATTTGCGCAGTGTATGGATCTGGTCAATGAGGTCCTGTCGCAGGGTGACAACATTATTCAACTGCTTCAAGCTGCTCTTATGCAAAAGGGATGCAAGCCCAATCTCTGACCTGGCCATGACCCAGTTCGAGAAATGATTGTTTGTCGCATGAAACAGCAAACACTCATCCGGTATTGTCGCCAGTTTTTTTTCAAAGGCGTGCAGATTGGAGGCCCGGTCAACTTCCCTGCCGTCAGGCATGTGGAAGACAAAATCACCAAAACCGAGATGTTCCAGAAAGAATTGGTGGATCTCATCTGCAAGGGTTTCCGAGTTCTTATTGACAAATGTTGCAGGAATTGACGCAGCCTTTTTCGCATTGGAGGATTCTGAGCTGAGGAGCAGCAGCGGGATATCCGGTATTTCTTTGCGGAAATGGCTGAGAAGTTCCACGCCGGCAGTTTCGTCTAACATGTTGTTTCTGGGAAAACGGGTGTCGGCAAAAACGCCGAAAACAAATTTTTTATATTTTTGATAAAGCTGCATTGCTTTTTCATAATTTTCCGCCACCAGGATCTTTGGCCGGGCCCGCATCTTCAAAAGCTTGTGCTCTTCGTTAAGGCTCTCATGCATGACCGCCTGGGTTTGCGCCACTACCTCCGTATAGAGCAGAGGCAGAAAAAACGACTTATAGAGCGGTGAATCTTCCACCAGGATAAGAACACGCACCATGGCCAGGGAGGTATCCTTCTCAACGTTTCGGTGATCCTCTATATTTTTGATAAGGCCCAGGAGGAGGGCGGGGTCGGCAGACCAGATATAGAAGTTGTCGATCCCGCACAGCGGATCTTTTTCGAGGTAAGGAGATATGGCTTTCAGGCTGTGGGCCAGGAGGATAACAGGCAGAAGCGGGCAGATTTTTTTTATCTTGCAGCCTAAAGTATCGCAGTCCATCTCACCAATCTGTGGCAGGGTAATGACAAGGTCGAACTTTTTATGGCGCACAAGATTCAGGGCGTCATCCCCGGTGGAAACACTGGTCAAACGCGGGGGCCTGCTCAGGTTCAAGCCTCTGTATTCATTGATGATGCGCGTGTATAGGCTGGTATCCTCCTCCATGATAAATGCATCATAGGGACTCAGCACCAGAAGAATTTCATGTATTTTATGCGCCATGAGTTCATGGAAGACTTTGAAGCTGCTGTCCAGATCATCAATCCATAAACTATTGTCAGGCTTCATCTGTTTCCAGGTCTCAGGGGTGTTGGGGTCAGATTTCCTCTTCTTCTGGAATGATCGAACGTGGCAGGGTGTCAAGATTAAACTTTTCAGCAGCCTTTATGCCTGCCTGCAAGGCTTTGCTGTTTATCTTTTTGGTTTTCGGGGGAACTCTGGCAAAAAGGGCGGTCTCCAGGCTTTGGCGCGACAGCAGCGGGCAGAAATGCCCCAGGGCTCCCAGGGCAACAATATTGGCCACCAGGTTCGTGTCTGCTACATCCCTGGCAATTTTTGTAAAGGGGAGTGGAACTACCCTGCTTGTGGGGGGCTGCTCAACGAGATCTGAGTCGACAAGCAGCAAACCGTTGGGTTTAAAATCATAGCAGTAGGCATCGCAGGAGGTTTGGTTCATGGCCAGAATCATGTCAAGCTGTACTGCTTTCGGGTAGTCAATCTGCTTGCTGCTGATGACCACCTCTGCCTTGCAGCGGCCGCCCCGTGCTTCTGGCCCGTAGCTTTGCGTCTGGCTCACATTATATCCTTCGATAATGCCCGCGGCCTCAGCCAGGACAATGGAAGCCAGAATGATTCCCTGGCCCCCTGAGCCGCACAGCCTTATCTCAAACCGATCAACATCCATACATCTAGTCCCGCTTGGCCTTTTGCCGGATTTTTTTATATTCCTCGATATAATCAGGTTTATCCACATCTGCCAGTATCCCGATGGTAAACTTGTCGTCGAGTGAGTCCGGCGGCAGGCTGGAGCCATTGTCTTTGGATACGGCGTGCTCTTTCAACCAGTTGAGCATGGTTACCGGATCGCTCATCTTATTGCGCCTGCCGAACTGGACATGGCAGTTGGACATAACCTCAACGACGCTGAAACCATTCTTGCTGATACCTTTTTCAATGAGTTTGTCGAGTTGTGCGGCATGATACACTGTTCCCCGGGCCACAAAACTTGCCCCGGCTGCAACTGCGAGTTCAGCGATGGAAAAGGCATGCTCAATATTGGAAAAGGCTGAAGTGGTTGAGTGTGCCCCATAGGGAGTGGTTGGCGAAGCCTGGCCCCCGGTCATCCCATATATCTGGTTATTGATGATGATAGCGGTGAGGTCAAGGTTGCGTCTGGCAGCGTGGATGAAGTGGTTGCCGCCGATAGCAACGGCATCACCGTCTCCCATGACGGCAATAACATGGAGGGAAGGTTTTGCAAGTTTAATGCCGGTGGCAAAGGTCAAGGCCCTGCCGTGGGTGGTATGCAGAGTGTTGAAATCAACATAGGTGGGCATACGTCCCGAACAGCCTATGCCTGCAGCAAAGACTATTTCATCTTTTTCCAGTTCCAAACGTTCGATGGCGCGGATGAAGGCACCTAAAACGATACCGTTGCCACAGCCAGGGCACCATACATGGGGAAACTTTTTGTGGTGGCGCAGGTACTTGTGGCGCAGTTCGGTCATTCCTGAAAACATCATTTAGTCCCACTTTGCAGCAATGCTTTTATGTTTAGGATCATACCAGCCGCACTTTATAATTTCTGAAGTTCTTCGAAGATCTCAAGCGGGGTGATCAGCTGTCCGTCAATACGGTTGTATTTGGAGACTTCGGTTAAACCGGTGTTAACCCGTTTGACCTCACGGCTTATCTGCCCCATGTTCATTTCAGGCACCAGGACTGCCCGGCACTGGCGCATCACGTTAACCACGGAGTTTTTCGGAAAGGGGAAAAGGGTGACAAGCTGAACGAGCCCGGCTTTGATGCCGTGGGCGCGAGCCATGGCCACAGCACGGCGTGCTGAACGGGCAACCGAACCATAGGCAATTACCGCGATCTCTGCATCTTCGATATTGATTTTCTTGGTAATTTGAATTTCAAAAAAACCATTGGTTATTTTTCTGAACTGCCGTTTTAAAAAGGTTTCTATTTCATCCTGTTTTTCCGTGGGAAAGCCATAGGCGTCATGCACCAGGCCTGTAATGTGATGCCGGTAGCCATCTCCCATTGCGGCCATGGGCGGGACACCACGGCTGTTGTCTTCATAAGGTTTGTACCATTCAGGCGGGACATTGGGGATGATACGGTCCACCACTTCAATTGAATCTGCAGACGGAATGGTATAGGTTTCCCGGGAATGGGCCACCACCTCGTCGGAGAGCATCACCACCGGCACCCTGTATTTTTCAGAGAGGTTGAAGGCTGTGACAGTAATGGAAAAACATTCGCTCACCGAAGATACTGCAAGAACGATAACCGGATGGTCGCCGTGGGTTCCCCACCGGGCCTGCAGAACGTCTCCCTGGGACGGGCTGGTCGGCAATCCTGTACTGGGACCGCCGCGCATGACATTGACAACAACACAGGGCACCTCGGTCATGCAGGCATAACCCAGGTTTTCCTGCATGAGTGAAAAACCGGGACCGCTGGTGGCAGTCATGCTTTTGACTCCTGCCAGCGAGGCGCCGATCACAGCACCGAGACTGGCTATTTCATCCTCCATCTGGATAAAGGTGCCATCCACCTGGGGAAGCCGGTAGGACATACGTTCGCTGATCTCGGAAGCAGGGGTGATGGGATAGCCTGCAAAGAAGCGGCAGCCGGCGGCTATGGCGCCTTCAGCCATGGCTTCATTTCCCTGCAACAAAAATTTTCTGCCGTTCATTTCATGCGCCATTTTTCTTTATTCTCCTGTCAGGGTAGCGTTCCTGAATGGATATGGCAAAATCAGGGCAGTGAAATTCACAGAACCTGCAACCGTTACAGGCATCTGGATTTTTTATGTGCGGCATGCCGAGATCATTTTTTTCAAAAACATTGGCAGGACAGAAGGCAATGCAGATACCGCAGGCCTTGCACCAGTCGGCAAATATTTTCTGAATAAAAAGTTTCTTCCTCTCCTTTTCAAGGTTCTGTTTTGTTTCCCAGTACCTGTCAGGAGGGTTTACCAGATCTGGTGAAGAGTTATTTGTTGTTTTTCGTTTGGACATTGGCATACCTGCCTGGGGATGTCAGTTTGTCTATGCTAACAATCTGTATATTGAATCTTAGCGGAATCATTGAATTTTGTCGATGGTTTTCAGAATACGCTCGGTTTTGCTGATGAAAGGATCAAGTTTTTTAAGTTTCCGATTTTGCTGCAGTATGGTAAACGGCACTGTTGAAAATCAGTGTAGATATTATCAGTAATTGCTTGGCATGGAGGAAAATTTGATGCCTGTAAAAAACAATAAATTCGTCTATGACGAATATGGGAATACGATAGAAATTAGAGTCAATGCACGCGGGGTCGTGGTGCATGGCAATAATTATGTCAACAAGGGCACGGCATTTTCAGAAACTGAAAGGCGGGATCTTGGCTTGGACGGAAGCTTGCCGCCAGCGGTTAGGCCTTTAGCACAGCAGGTTAAAAACAGCCTGAAAAAAGTACATAAAAAAGAAGATGACATTGAACGCTACATCTATATGCGTTCACTGTTTGACCGGAATGCAACCCTGGCCCATGCTGTTATTGCCACAGATATACACCGCTTCATGGAAATAATCTATACACCTACCGTGGGACTTGCCTGCCAGCAGTATTCTTCCATGTTTCGTACTGCCAACGGGATTCATATTTACCCGGGAAATATTGATAATGCGGAGGATATACTCCGCCGTTACGGGCACCGGGATATCCGTGTCGCCGTGGTAACTGATAACCAGGGAATTCTGGGTATCGGTGACCAGGGTGCCGGGGGCATAGCTATTTGTCTTGGAAAACTGATGCTCTATACCCAGGGGGCAGGCATCGCCCCCTGGCACTGTCTGCCCATATCACTTGATGTCGGCACCAACAACCAGGCCTTGCTGGATAACGAAGAATACCTCGGCTGGCGCCATCGCCGGGTGACCGGTTCCGAGTATGTCAAGTTCATTCAGCAGTTTGCCAAAGCCTTTAAAACAGTCTTCCCCCATGCCCTCTGCCAGTGGGAGGATTTTTCCAAGCAGAACGCCTTTGCGGTCCGGGATGCCTATCTGCACGATCTCATTTCATTCAACGACGACATCCAGGGAACCGGAGCAGTAACGTTGGCAGCCATTTTTGCAGCCATGAAAATTAAAGGGGAGAAGATCAAGGATCAGGTTTATCTCGTTCATGGTGCCGGCGCCGGTGGCATTGGCATTGCAGAACAAATTGAAGCAGCTCTGATCGAAAACGGTCTGCGCGAAAACGAGGCCAGAAGACGAATCTTCACCCTGGACAGCCAGGGAGTTGTCACTACAGATCGAATGGTTGAGCCCTACAAGGCCAAGTATGCCAAGAATCCTGTTGCGATGAACTGGCTGCAGGAGTCGGGTGATAATGCATTGCTTGAGACAGTCAGGCATGGAGGAATTACCGTGTTAATAGGCACTTCCGGGCAGGCAGGCTGCTTTAGCCGGGAAGTGGTTGAGGCCATGGCCGCAAATTGCGAACGCCCCGTTATTTTACCCCTTTCCAATCCCACTGAAAAGACAGAGGCCCTGCCCAGGGATATTTACAAATGGACTTCGGGCAAAGCCCTGGTTGCAACAGGCAGCCCCTTCCCTCCGGTAGAGCAGGACGGCAGGAAAATTCGGATTGGCCAATGCAACAATGTCTTTATCTTTCCCGGGGTAGGACTCGGAACTCTGGCATCTGGTGCAAAAGAAGTGCTGCCTTCATTTTTTACGGCAGGAGCAAAGGCTGTTGCAGAACTGGTTTCCCGGGAAGACCTGGATGCCGGTATACTCATGCCACGCGTGGAAAAACTTAAAGATGTGAGCACCAGCGTTGCCCTTGCAGTCGGGCTTGCTGCCATAAGGGATGGCGTGAGCGGTCCTTGCGCCTTCAGCAGATTTAAACATAACAATGATCCGGAACGGTTGAAGATCCTCATAGAAAAAATGCGTTGGGAGCCTCAATATTTACCCCTTGTACCAGTATAGCCTGCATTTCTCATTGGAGCGGCACCAGCTTCGCTGTAACGGTGACCAGAGGAAAAATCAGATATGAAACTCCGTTTGATTCTGCTGATACTTTCATTCATGGCATTTGTTTTCGCTACTGCCGGAGGCTATTTTTATTATACTTCTTATAAGGAAGGGGCTTTCAGGGAAGCAGAACGGGAGAATATAATCCGCCTGGAACGGATCAACAAGAATCTGGGCGCCCTTCTTTCAGTATATAATTATCCGGTGCGGATTCTTGCCGGTATGCAGGAACTGCAGAATATACTGAGTGATCCCGGCCCGGATACATTGCGTGCTGCCAACCGCATCCTCGACCGTTTTAAAAATACCGTGCAGGCAGATGTCTGTTACCTCATGAATAACAAGGGCAACACCGTAGCATCAAGCAACCGCAATGATCCTGACAGTTTCGTGGGGCAGAACTTTTCCTTCCGCCCCTACTTTCAGATGGCGATCAGGGGACAGGCTGCAAACTATCTAGCCTTGGGCACAACTTCCAGCAAAAGAGGGGTGTATTTCAGTTACCCGATCTATGAATACGGCAAAGAATCTCCGGACGGAATTGTAGTAATAAAAGGCTCAATTGAGATGATTGAGCGGGAGATGGAATTCAGTGGGGATGAAATTGTCATGGTCACCGATCCTAAGGGTGTGATATTCATCTCAAATCACAGGGAGTGGTTATACCATACGGCCTGGCAAATTTCTGAGGATACAGCTGCTGAGATCAAAGCCTCACGCCAGTTCGGAGCAGGTCCTTGGGAATGGGTGGGGTTGGAGAAGACCGAGGAAGATTATGTGGTGCTCAGAAACGGCAAAAAATATCTGCACCACCAGATAGAAATGGACAACTATCCAGGCTGGAAGGTTAATCATCTTCTGGATATGCAGAAGATTACCCAGAAAGCTTTCAAGCCGCTGGTGGTTTTTGTGCGCCCCATAGTTCTGGCTCTTTTCATTGTCATGTGTATATCCGTACTCATGCTCTACCGGCAGGCAAGCCTTGAAATAAGACAGCGCAAGGCTGCAGAGGAGGCATTGCGGGAGAGTGACGCACGCTACCGTTCTCTGTATCACAACACGCCGGCTATGCTCCATTCCATAAATAAAAAAGGGCAAATTGTCAGCGTCAGCAATTACTGGAGTGAGGTGCTCGGTTACAGCGAAGAAGATGTCATTGGCAGGAAATTGACGGATTTTTTCACCGAAGAGGCGAAAAAGTATGCTGAGCAAATCGTTTTCCCCGAGTTTTTCAAAAGGGGCTATTGTACGGATATTCCCTACCAGATCAGGAAAAAGGATGGACAGGTGATCGACATTCTTCTCTCTGCCATAGGAGAACGTGATGAGCAGGGTGAAATTTTCAGGACACTTGCCGTATCTATTGACGTCACCGAAAGGAACAGGGCCGTAGAGGCGCTCAGGGTAGCCAAGGAGGAACTTTCCAGCTATTCAAAAGATCTGGAACGGCTGGTCAGCATCCGCACCAGGGAGGTTACCAACATCCTGAAGTATACACCCGACGTGGTGTACGTCAAGGACAGAGATGGCAAATATGTCCTGGTCAACTCCCGTTTTGAGGAGTTGTTCGGGGTCAGCAGCGAAGAAGTACGCGGCAAGACAGATTATGACATTATGTCAATAGAGATAGCCGATGAATTTCGCAAAAATGATCTTCGGGTTCTGCAGGAAGGAAAATCCATGCAGGTTGAGGAACGGGTGTCCCATAATAGTGAAGTGCATACCTACCTTTCGGTCAAGTTCCCGGTGTATGATGAAGCAGGGGCTGTCAACGGGGTGTGTAGTATATCCACCGACATTACCTTTGTGAAGAAGGCCCAGGACCAGTTAAGGCGTCTTTCCGGCAGGATAATGGCGAGCCAGGAAAAGGAGCGCACAGCCATTGCCCGGGAACTCCATGATGAACTGGGGCAGGTGCTGACCGCTTTGCGCATGGATGCCGTCTGGATACAGGAGCGTTTAAAATCCAGGGACACTAAAATCGCCGAACGCGCCTTAACCATGTGTGACCTGATTGATAAGACCATCAAAGATGTGCGTTCAATAGCTATTCGACTGCGTCCCGGGGTCCTTGATGATCTTGGTCTGGTTGATGCTCTGGAGTGGCTGACCAGTGATTTTGAAAACCGCAGCGGCATTACCTGCGTTTTCGAGAATAAGAATGTTCCGGAATTAAATGAAACCGTATCTACAGCAGCTTACAGGATTTGCCAGGAAGCCATGACCAATGTGGCTCGATATGCTGAAGCAACACGTGTGTCGGTTGTTTTGAAGACGGATAAAAATATTCTAAGTCTCTCTGTCAGGGATGATGGCAAGGGTTTTGATACCTCAAGGCTGGCAGAGTTTGAAGGGGTCGGCATTGCAGGCATGCGGGAGCGGGCTGTGCTTGCCGGCGGGAACCTGGAAGTTATGTCTGAAAAGGGTGAAGGATGTCATGTACTGTTCAATGTTCCTATCAGCCAGGAACCGAATCCGCGACGGGAGATTGCCTGAATCATCTTGCGTACATTTTATTAAAGCGTTATTGGCGAAAAGACACTAAATTCTGTATGAATATTATAGCAATGAAAAGAACTGTTCTCTGGAACCCCCAATTGCAACCCATTCCTCAGTTATTATCTGTCCGGTACCAGGGGAACCATTGCCAGGCGGGCTCCCCGTTTGCCCCGGGTTCCTCTCGCCGGCTCGTGGGTTCAGTTGAATGCTAAGGAATCATAATGATAAAAGTGCTGCTGGCAGATGACCACTCAATAGTGCGGGCCGGTCTTCGCCGCATTATTGAAGAGAGCGCGGATATTGAGGTTATTGCCGAGGCGGATGACGGCAGGAACGCTATTAAACTTGCCAGGGAAAAGAGTCCTGATGTGGCAGTCATCGATATATCGATGCCGGGACTGGACGGACTTGAAGTGATCAGCCAGCTGAAGATCTACATGCCCCATCTGCCCATTATCATTCTGACCATGCATGAGGAGGAACAGTATGTGGTACGGGCAATTGAGGCCGGTGCCATGGGGTACGTTACTAAACGTTCTGCTCCGGAACATATTGTCAAGGCCATCCATCAGGTAATGAGCGGATCCAGATACCTGACTGCAGAAGCGAGCGAGGCACTTGCCTTAAGGGTTGCCAAGGGTGCCGGTGGCAGGTCATCCCTGGATTCACTCTCAAACAGGGAACTGCAGGTCCTGAGGCGGCTGGCAATGGGCCATACTAATCATGAAATCGCTGATGCCTATGGGATCAGCACGAAGACAGTGGACACATATCGGTTAAGGCTGTTAAAGAAGTTGAACCTGCGCAATAACGCTGAACTTTCCCGTTTTGCCATACAGAACAAACTTGTTGAAACCTGAAATTTAGGGATGTTTGAAGTTGTAAATTTTGATTGGTTTGCAAGGCGAAGGCGGTTCGCATTACCAATAACACGATTAACCGGGCCTGGTCTAATACGAATCCGCATGCTGGCAAGGAATGAACTATTACGGCATGGCACATGAATTTTTCATTCACAATATAAGTGCCGGGAGATGTGACTATCAAGGCTGCAGGAAATTTAACACGGAAGATAAAAGTGAGTAGTAGATGGAAAATATTGATGATATACATGTAAATGGTCAGGGTCAAAAGAAACCTTTGAGCGGCGTGAAACTTTTCTTTCTGGTGCTAGTAATCGCGATAGTTACATCAGTACTGACGGTATGGTTAAGCGTATTGTATTTTTTCCCCAAGCAGTTTAAGCCGGTTGCATTAAGTAAGTCCGAATCGCAGGTGCTGGCTGACAAGTTAGACCGCCTTGACTCAACAAGACGAGCGCATGCAGTTCCAGCAGATAAAAATGGAACAGCATTGATCCCGGAAAAATATAGTGAGGATGCTGCAAGTCGTCATGTAACGTTCACTGAGCGTGAATTAAATGCATTGCTGGCAAAAAATACTGATCTTGCTGAAAAGTTTGCAATTGATTTATCGGATAATCTGGCCAGCGCAAAACTTATTCTGCCGCTGGATCCGGATTTACCCATTCTCGGTGGCAAAACGCTGAAGCTGAGTGCCGGGCTGGAGTTGCGTTATGAAGATGCAAAACCGGTGGTGATGTTACGTGGTATAAGTTTATGGGGTGTTCCATTACCCAATTCCTGGATCGGCGGCATTAAAAACGTTGACCTGGTCAAAGAGTTTGGCGGTGAAAGCGGTTTTTGGAAAACATTTTCAGAGGGGATTGAATTTATTCGAGTGGAAGATGGCAAGCTCGCAGTGCAATTAAAAGAATAGTCTTGTTTGGCAGGCCAGATTTACCTGGTTAGGGACCCAATAGGCATTTTAGAAAGTCAACACTGTATCCGACATCTGAATATTTAAAGCCGGAGGTGGATTAGAATTTCCCTCTCCGGCTTTTGTCTTTTGAAGTAGAATTTAACCCGGAAACTTTAAGTAAATATCTCAAAAATAAGTTAGAGAAACTTCACGCACATCAGAGATTTGCCAACCAGAGTCTGGGTGTTTGGCAAATATAGTAAAAGTTATTTTGTTTCAATGTTTTTTTTGAGTTGAGCGATTTCAATTCCCAGCGATACGCATTGTTTGCCGTCTATGCAATCCAAGGCATCATGTTTTTCTAAATGATGCTGTAGGATATGATCACCCTTTTTCAGTTCAACAACCCAGGTGCCTTTTGCCGTACTGTAAAACGCATCGACATCAATTTCACAGGCACCTAGATCCGGATAGAGTTCAATAATCTTTTGGCATAATTCCTTTTTATCAAACATATGATCCTCCTCTTTTTTTTATTTGTGTAATAGCTATCTTATTTGGTTTCAAGAAACATTTCAAATTATTAAATGTTATAAACATTTTCTGCATAAAAGCATGCCAACTATAATTACTTTAATAATCCTTAATAACCCTTAATTATTGCTATAGAATTAAATGTGCAGGGGCGGAAATCCAATCATCGGCCTTATATATGGGCATCTTTTTTGAAAAAGTTCAGGTGCCTTTGGACATTGAGGTCCTATACTTATCACATTGTGGCACTTGATTATCTCCCAACCAAATCCTTATTATATAATATATAGAAAAGAAAATATTTTACCTCAACCTGGAGGTGACTCCAATGAAAGAGGTTCTAAAATTTTTTCCCCTTGCAAGTCTTTTAATGTCGATCTTTTTCTCGGGATGTACTGCAACAAATCCATTGTCTCATACAAGCCAAAACATTACCGTTACTGAAAGCATAGGGGAGGAAGAGCGGGTTTATTTCCCGAACTACAATCTTTCGATAAGCAAGCCGCCTCAAGAATGGGTGAGACAGAAAGATCTCGATGAGGGGGAACTTGTCATTTGGCTTAACAGGGAGGCTGGGTCAATTATTGAAATCATGGCCTCAAGAGCTGTAAAGAATCTTTCCTATCACAATATTGCCGCTGAATTTAATAGAATCACCTGTAATCTAGTTCAGCAAAGATCGCCATCAGTCATTTGTACTATTATTGAAGAAAAAGAAGTACATTTTAACAGTAATCAGTTCTATCGCGTAAAGATTGTCTACCAAGGGGTATCTCGTGATATTACTGTAAAATCAACAATATACCTTCTTCGGGCTGACAACTACGTCTATCATTTCCTGTTCATGGAAGAAAAACAGAGTCTTTTTGCCAATGAGATGATGCAAAGCCTTGTTATTCATGAAAGTCAACGTAAAAGTGAATTCTTTGAAAAAACAGAAACCCCTATTTCCCTGATCGATGCATGTTACTATGGTGACTTGGATCGGGTTAAAGGCTTACTTAATGCAGATGTTGACATTAATGCGAGAGATAAAGACGGAGTAACAGCTTTGGCATATGCTTCTGATCGGGGTCACATGGCAATAGTAAGAATACTTCTGGCTAATAATGCCGATGTAAATACAAGAAGCAATATTGGAAGCACAGCTTTAATGAATGCTTCCTATATGGGGCATGTGGGAATTGTGAATAATCTTATAGCCAGAGGTGCTGATGTAAATGCACAGTCGAATAACGGGACAACCGCGTTGATGAATGCAGCTGCGCAGGGGTATAGAGAGATTGTGAAAATATTGCTGGCCAATGATGCCAATGTGGATGCCTGCGATGAGTGTGGCCTGAATGCTCTCTGGAATGCGATCTCAAGCGGGCATCGTGATATTGTAAAAATATTAATCAATAATGGGGTTGATGTAAATAAAAGAGCCAACGACGGCACAACTGCGTTAATGAATGCAGCATTTACTGGCAATATAGACATGGTTAAAATGCTGCTGGAAGCCAATGCTGAAATAAATGCAAAAGCTGCTAATGGTTGGACTGCATTAATACTTGCAAAAAGTAAGGGTTACTCTGAAATTGTCAAATTGCTGGTAAATGCAGGAGCTTTTGAAGACAGTCCAATTGAGCCCGGTATTTATTTTAAAGGCTGATATTTGAAAAAGTCTGTTCATTGCCCCCCCAAGTATGCTATAAAAGCTGATCAGGCAATCAGGGCTTTAATCAGTTGTCATTTGAAAGGACAGGCCCTTAACCTCCAAAAGGTCTGTTTTTGCAAGGTGAATTAAGAGGTTTTCGTATTGAGGGTATGTGTGATAAAATTTATTTTTATTAATTTTATGTGAGACCAGTCATGAAATATTCAAAAAAGGAATTAGGATTAATTGATGAATGGGTTGAAGTGCACCAGGAGATAGAAAAACTGGAAGATAAACTCGATTCTTTTGCCCGCAAGCTCAAGAAAATTAACATTAAACTCTATTCCACGAATTCCAAGGTGGAACTGGAAGAGTTCCGTGATTTTCTTGGCGCCGAGATAAAAAAACTCAACAAGAAGAAGGACAAGGATAAAATAGGGCAGTTATCCACTTTAAAAACTATTATTGAGCATGATATCAACATAGATAATCTGGTTGAACAGGATATTGATATCGAGGAGAAAGGTATTGATATAGACTTGAAAGACTACAAAAACACATGAAAAGGTTTTTTTTAAAAAAACAGGTATAAAAATTTTTAGGCCACTTCTTCACAGGAAGTGGCCTTTTTTATTTGTTGTAAGAAAATTTCCGACAGGAAAATCAGAATTCTCCGGATTGAATTTATAGATCATGCCTGGCATTATGCAGCGTATTATTGTTCACAGGAAAGTTGTTTGATGTTTTTGATGATAAGGGAGTCTTTGAATTTTAAGATTACTCAAGTTTACACATCAGGCAAGTGAGATCAGCAGCAATGCAAGGTCTGTAACAAAAAAATCAGTTAATGGAGGGTAAAATCTATGTTTAAAAAAATCAGTTTTCTCGTTGTGGCTTCATTGGTGTTTGCTTTAGCCTTTGCTCCTATGGCTGCAATGGCCAAAGACCGTCTGGCATTTTCAGGCGGTCCTGAAGGCGGTACGTTCCAGTATTTTTCCAACGGAATAGCTACACGCCTGTCCAAAAATATCGGTAATCTCGAGGTATCCAATATGGCATCTGCCGGGTCCCTTGAAAATCTCCGCCGGGTGAATTCCGGTGATGCGGATTTTGGTATCGTTTATTCCGGTGACACTTATCTCGGGCGGAATGGCAGGTTGACCCAGGACGTTAAGGAGTATAAGAACGTCAAGGCCATGGCTTATCTGTACGGTGCTCCTGCTCATCTCATCGTCAAGGCAGACAGCGGCATCAACGAGGTGGCTGACCTTGAAGGCAAGCGTATAGCGGTTGGCGGTCCCGGTTCCGGTGCAGCAGGTGCAGCCCAGCGTTATTTTACCAGCCTTGGTCTCTGGGACAAGATGAAAGTTGAATTCATCGGCTACTCAAAAGCTGCATCCGCCATGGGTGATAACCTCATTGATGCAATGTGGGTATTTGCCGGGTTTCCAAACTCTTCAGTTATCCAGGCAGCTGCCAGCAACAAGATCAAGCTCCTCAATGTTGTGGAAGCAGGTGAGAAGGCCGGCTTTTTCAAGGAATATCCTTTTTATAGTTCCCTCGAAATTCCTGCTGGCACTTACAGCGGCGTTGATACTGCCACCCCTTCATTCCAGGATTCAGCCCTCTGGGTTGCCGGTGATCATGTAAAGGATGATTTTGTCTACAACGCCCTGGCTGATATCTATTCCAAGGAAGGGCTCGGCTACATGGTAAAAGTTAAAAGCACTGCAAAAGCCATGTCTGTTGAGGGTGGCCTGAAAGGTATTGTTACACCGGTACACCCCGGCGCCATAAAGTTCTGGGAGGAAAAAGGTTTAACAATTGCACCAGACCAGAAGTAGAGATAATATTTTATATTAAAAGAATGGGGCAGTGGGTATTGCTATGCCTGCTGCCCAAATTTCTTTAACATCGGCGAGAGGGTTGAGTTTATGGCAGAAGATCTTATTAAGGAAATTGAAAGCATAAACAAAGAAGATCAGAAAAAGCTTAAAAAACTCATCGAAAAGGACGCCAAGAGCGCCAGGAAACCTAATGGACTGTGGAAATGGGTCACAGCCCTGCTGGGGGCCTCCATGGTGCTTTTTTATTTTTATACGGCGGGCATTACCACGGTGTCCACCCAGTATCACCGGGGGGTCTATGTCTTTATCACCTACGTCCTGGTTTTTCTCCTCTATCCTGCCGGCAAGTTGTACCTCCGCATACCCCTTAACCTGTTCATCGGGTTTGTCCTTTCATCTGCAGTTACGCTTTTTATGTTCTACGGAGGTGATACCATTGCATTTCACGATCATCTCCTGGTGATCAACAAAGCCTGGCGCAGCGGCGGTTTCGGCGCGGCAATGACCGCTGCCTTGCAATTGTGGGCTCTCGGCCTCAGTTCAATAGTCATAGCAGGAGTTCTGCTGTTTGTTGACAAATGGATGGCCCGAAAATGGGATGAAAATCCGACGCTGTCCGATATCCTGCTTGCCCTGATTTCTGCTGCAGCCATTTACTACTGGATCCATGAATTCGAATCCCTTAATTACCGGGCCGGTGCTGAAACTGAACTTGATGCCATGATCAGCATTATCGGGGTTCTTCTTTCCCTTGAGATCTGCCGCAGGGTCCTTGGTTGGTCCATGACGTTTATCGGCATCTTCATGCTCTGCTACGCCTATTTTGGCCCCTATTTTCCAGAGGTCATGGCCCACCGGGGATTCGGGTTCGAACGCTTAAGTAATGCGCTGTACCTTTCAACAAACGGGGTATTCGGGGTCATGGCCAATGTCCTGGCCACCTATGTGATCCTGTTCATTTTTTTTGGTGCCTTTCTGCACAAGTCAGGGGCCGGAAAGTTCTTCATTGACCTGCCCATGGCCCTGGCCGGCAAGACAGTCGGCGGACCTGCCAAGGTGGCGGTCATCGCCTCCGGCCTTTTTGGTTCAGTATCAGGAAGTGCCATTGCCAATACCGTGTCAACGGGGGCCTTCACCATCCCGCTTATGAAGCGAGCCGGTTTCAGGCCTCATGTGGCCGGTGCCATTGAGCCTGCAGCCTCCATCGGCGGCATGTTCATGCCTCCGGTCATGGGAGCCGGCGGTTTTCTTATGGCGGAACTGACTGAGACCCCCTATGCCTACATCATGATGATCGCCATATTCCCGGCACTGTTATACTTCTTTTCCGTGTTCTGCATGATCCACTTTGAGGCCAAGAAACACAATATCCAGGGAATTGCAGCCGATGACATGGATCATTGGACTGTCGTGCTCAAACGTGAATGGTATTTCTCACTGCCCCTGGTGATTATTACCGTCCTGATGATCATGGGCCGGTCTCCGGGTTATTCCGCTTTCTGGGCCACGATCTCCTGCATAGGCGTAAGTTGGGTAAGAAAAGAAACCAGGATGGGCCCCAAGGAGATATGGGAGGCCATTCTTACCGGGGCCAGAAATACCCTGATCATCGGGGCCACCCTCGGCGTAATCGGCATTATCGTGGGAACCATATCGCTTACTGGTATCGGTCTGAAGTTTTCCGATATTATAATAT
>PKTW01000118.1 GCA_002868955.1 Desulfobulbaceae bacterium | reverse complement strand
GAAGAGAGAGAGGAACTCAGGGCGCCTGCCGATCTGTATTTGGAAGGCAGTGATCAGCATCGGGGATGGTTCCAGAGTTCTCTCCTTGCTTCGGTTGGAACGCGCGGCATCCCTCCATACAGAGGTGTCTTGACCCATGGTTTTGTTGTCGATGGGCAGGGCAAGAAAATGTCCAAAAGTGTTGGGAACGTCATTGCTCCTGAGGAGATTATAAAAAAATACGGAGCCGAAATCCTCAGGCTCTGGGTGTCCAGTGAGGACTACCGTGATGATATAAAGATATCCGATGAGATATTGAAGCAACTGTCAGATGCCTATCGCAAGATACGCAATACCATGCGGTTTTTCCTGGGAAATCTCTATGACTTTAATCCTGCAACTGACAGGGTCACCTATAAGGACATGGAAGAGCTTGACCGGTGGGCATTGCACCAGTTCGAGCTTTTGAAGCGTAAGGCAATTAAGGCTTATGCTGATTTTGATTTTCATATTGTATTTCATGGGCTGCACCAGTTCTGCGGCGTTACCATGAGTGCTTTTTATCTCGATATTATCAAAGACAGGCTGTATACGGCTCTCCCGGGTTCTTTAGAGAGGAGAGCCGCACAAACGGTCCTGTATGATATTCTTGCAGGCCTGTTATGTATCATGGCGCCGGTGATGAACTTTACGGCAGCCGAAGCATGGGAGCATCTGCCATCGGCAGGTGGAGATGAGCAGCGCAAAGCCCATGAAGTTTTTCTGCAGGAGTTTCCTGCAGAAAACGCAGAGGCAATTGATTCTGAACTGGACAGGAAATGGAAACGCTTTCTGGAAGTACGGTCTGAAATAACCAAAGCCCTTGAAGGAGCAAGGAGGGACAAAGTTATCGGTCATCCCCTGGAGGCAAAAGTCATGGTTAAGGCAACAGGCTCGCTGGCAGAATTTCTTGCAGACAAGTGGGATACCCTCAAGATGATATCCATTGTCTCGGAACTGTCCCAAGCAGAAGTTCTTGAAGGAGATATCTATACCAGTGAGGAATTACCCGAGCTGCAAGTATCCATACTCCCTGCCTCCGGAGGGAAATGCGAAAGATGCTGGCTGCGTTCGCAAACAGTGGGTGATGCAGCTGATCATCCTGAGCTTTGCAGCCGCTGCACCTCGGTTGTTACCCAGCTTGTATAAAGATAATGTTGCATCATGTCAGGTTTGCCTGTGAATACCAAGTATGAATTGAGTGATCTTATACCCGTCGGAATAGCTTTCGCAGTAGTCATTATCGACCAGTTGACCAAGCTCTGGATAATGACGGCTTTTGCACTCCACGAACAGCAGACGATCATCCCCGGTTTTTTTGACCTGGTCTATGTGACGAATACCGGGGCAGCCTTTGGTTTTCTGGCGGGAAGCAAAAGTTTGCTGCGCCAGGCTTTTTTTGTAGCAGTTGCCATCATTGCCCTTATCGTTATAGTATTTGCCTATGGTCACCTGAAGCGGCAGGGAAAGATATTTGTTTACGCCTTGGGCTTCATTGCCGGGGGGGCTGTCGGCAACCTGATCGATCGCCTGCGTTTCGGTTCTGTAGTCGACTTTCTGGATTTTTACCTTGGTTCGTACCACTGGCCTGCATTTAATGCAGCTGATTCTGCTATTACGCTTGGCGTCGGATTATTTCTGCTCGGCACCCTGCTGCAACATCAGGAGCAGAAAAGAGAAGACAATTGAACGTCTGTAATGCCAGTTCACTTTAGTCACTTTTTTTGGGGATTCATAATGCAGGAACATAAAATAGCCGTCCTTTTTCCCGGACAGGGTTCGCAGTTCATCGGTATGGGCAGGGAGTTTCTGGAGTCTGACGCAGAAGCGGATAAACTGATGGACCTTGCCGAGTCAATAAGCTCAGCACCATTACGGAAATTATGCCTTGAAGGGCCTATGGAGGAATTAACCAGGGCAATGTACCTGCAGCCGGCATTAACTGCAGTCAATCTGATCTGCTGGCAGGCTGTCAGGAAAGCCGGCATACAGGCGGACTACTTTGCCGGGCACAGTCTCGGTGAGTACAGCGCTTTGCATGCGGCAGGTGTTCTGGAAACTGAAGATACCCTTAAACTGGTTAGTGAGAGAGGGCGGCTCAGTGAACGGGAAGGTCGGAAAAACCCGGGAGGTATGCAGGCTATATTAGGGCTGACCCTGGAAGAGGTTGAGGAGATTCTTGCTGCATTCACGCAGAGTGACATGGTGTCAGTGGCTAATCATAATACGGAAACACAAATAGTCATTTCCGGTTATCATGACACCCTTGCAAAGGTGGATGCAATAGTAACCGAAAAAGGTGGTAAAGCGATTACCCTGAATGTTGCAGTTGCCAATCATAGCCCACTGGTTGCGGGTGCTATTCCCGACTTTGAAAAAATCATGGCGGAGACGCGATTTTCCCCTCCGGGAAAACCGGTCCTGTTTAATGTTACTGCTGCTGAAGAAACAGCCCCGACTGCCATCCGTTCAATCATGAGCAGGCAGATAGCCTCCAGGGTACGCTGGTTTGATATAATAAATTCCCTGGTGGCAAGAGGGGTGAATAGATTTGTCGAGGTCGGACCCAAGAAGGTACTTACCGGATTAACGAAAAAAATTATTCCAAAATCCTCAGGCTGTAAATTGTTTCAGGTTGATACCCCGGAAAACTTGGTGAAGTGCCTTGATGCTATACGGGGGGATTGATCCATCTTTTTGTTTTTGTTCATAAAATAAAAAATATACAAACTCGGGCAGCACAGTTGCTTTCCTGAGCAGCCGCGCCCGTATTCGTTACCCGTAAAAAAAAATGCCAATGGCCGAGCATTTCTTGACTTTCGGTCAAGTTCCAATTATCTTTCCCAGTTTTTCAAAACGATCAGGAGCAGGACGGGATTTCATTCAGTTTACAGGCGTTATAGCGCAGAAGTAAAATCCCCCAAAATTTTTAGCTCGACTCTTCATTGCCATGGACGGAAACAAGTTGTCTCAAGGTTGCGGTAAACCGAAGGTCAGCGCCAAGTAGAAGGCTTATATTTAAAAATTGCTTATGTTTGAGAATTTAACCGACAAACTGCAGAAAGTTTTCAGGGACCTGAGGGGATACGGCAGGCTCACACCGGAAAACATTGATGCGGCCCTGCGCCAGGTACGGCTGGCACTGCTGGAAGCAGATGTCAACTTCAAGGTGGTCAAGGAATTTATTGCTGCCATCTCGGCACGGGCAGTGGGACAGGATGTACTCGAGAGTCTTACTCCAGGTCAGCAGGTAATAAAAATTGTCCACCAGGAGTTGGTGGACCTGCTGGGCGGCCAGACTGAAATACTCAAGCTTGATGGCAGGCAACCGGTTGTCATCATGCTGGCAGGTCTGCAGGGATCAGGTAAGACAACAACCGCGGCCAAGCTGGCCAAATCCCTGAAGAGTAAAGGCAGAAGACCCTACCTGGTTCCTGCTGACGTCTATCGGCCTGCCGCTATTGATCAGCTTATGATTCTCGGAGAATCCATAGGTGTTGAAGTACATCCATCAGAATCAAGTCAAAATCCTGTAGCCATCTGTCGCAATGCCCTTATTGCGGCAGGCGAGAAGAACCTGAACACTGTAATTATTGATACTGCCGGCCGTTTGCACATAGACCAGGAATTGATGGAGGAACTCCGGCAGATCAAGGTCCAGACTGAACCGGCTGAGATACTTTTCGTGGCTGATGCCATGACTGGACAGGATGCTGTCACCGTAGCAGAGAAATTCAAGAATGACCTTGATCTGACAGGTGTGGTGCTCACCAAGATGGAAGGTGATGCCCGGGGCGGGGCGGCGCTTTCCATCAAGAAGGTGACCGATCGTCCCATCAAGTTCGTCGGTGTGGGCGAGGATATGGATGCCCTGGAGGTGTTCCATCCTGACCGTCTCGCTTCGCGAATTCTTGGCATGGGCGATGTCCTTTCTTTGATTGAAAAGGCCGAGGCAGTTGTTGACAAGAAACAAGCTGAAAAGCTTGCCAAGAAAATTCAGAAAAATGAATTTACCCTTGAGGATTTCCGAGACCAGATCCAGCAGATCAAGAAGATGGGCAGCATTGAGCAGATAATGGGAATGATCCCCGGCCTCAACAAGATGAAGCAGGCGCAGAACATGCCCAAGCCGGATGAGCGTGAGCTGGTGCGCACTGAGGCAATAATAAATTCCATGACCCGGGTTGAGCGGCGGAATTACCAGATAATAAATGCCAGCCGCCGGCAGCGGATTGCTGGCGGCAGCGGTACCAGTGTTCAGGATGTGAACAGGGTTATTAAAAGTTACTCCCAGATGTTGAAGATGATGAAAAAAATGAAGGGTTTCCCCGGGGGTATGGCGGGAGGCAAGAAAAAACGGAAACTACCCAAGGGATTAAGACGCTAGCATTATGATTTTATTTAAGGTATAATTTAAAATTCTGCATTTTTTATGTAAATATTAGACCGTACTGCAAAGTTGGATAATTAAATTAATAACTTGCAATATACCTGAGGAGGAAATTCACAGAATGGCAGTAAAAATTCGTTTAACAAGACTTGGAAGAAAAAAAGTGCCCTACTACCGCATTGTTGTTGCAGATGTTGAGGCAAAGCGTGACGGCAGGTTTCTTGATATTGTCGGCACCTATGACCCATTAAAAGATCCGGCTGAGATTCATTTTGATGCGGCGAAGCTTCAGTCATGGCTGGATCAGGGCGCAAAACCAACACAGACAGTTAAAAGCCTGATAGCCAGGCATGCAAGTTCTGAGACAGCCGTTGCGGAATAGATTGTATGAAAGATTTGATTCACTATATTGTGACTGCACTGGTTGATCATCCTGATGAGGTTCAGGTTAATGAAACTGAACAGGATGATACTATTATCGTTGAATTGACGGTTGCGAAAGGGGATTTGGGCAAGGTGATTGGCAAGCAGGGGAGAACGGCCCGGGCTATGCGCTCACTGCTTTCTGCTGCGGCAGGAAAGATCAATAAACGTTCCAGGCTTGAAATTATGGAGTAGAATGCCCTGGAATTCCGACGGGCGAAAACCTGAAATGGCGGACGATCTTGTTGTGATAGGCGAAATTGTCAAGCCGCATGGTATCCGGGGTGAGGTAAAGGTATATTCCTATTCTGAAAAGCCTGAAAATTTTAAGCACTATAATGAAATTGTCCTGCAGAAACCGGCAGCAAACGGGACATATATATACAAAGTAGTCAAATGCCGGGAGCAGGGTAAGCTGGCAATCCTGCAACTGGAAGGTGTGGCTAGCAGGGAGGACGCAGAAGCCCTCCAGGGAAGCACGGTCTGGTTACAGAAAGCCGAGTTGCCGAAACTGGATTCGGATGAATATTACTGGCATCAGGTTATAGGCCTACAGGTATGCACCGAGAGCGGCAGGGAGTTGGGAAAAGTTGCCGGTTTTTTTACCACCAAGGCCCATGATATAATGGTTGTGACCGGTGCAGGCCATGAATATATGATCCCGCTAAAAGGCGATATCATCAGAAATATTGATTCGCAGGGGGGAAAGGTCTTAATCGCTCCACCGCCAGGACTACTGGAAGCAAATGAGGAAGATTAGTTTGCAGATTGTCTGTAAAAATAACTGAGATAAAAATTTATTCTCGAGTTGATGCGATTTGACATCCTGACAATATTCCCGCAACTGCTGGATTCTCCTCTGCAGGAAGGGATAATCCGCAGGGCTGTGGCAGCAGGTAAGATAAGTGTCAATATCCATGATATAAGAGATTTTGCTCTGGATAAACATGCCATGACAGATGACCGGCCTTTTGGGGGCGGTGAGGGCATGGTTATGAAACCGGAGCCGATTGCAGGATCCCTGCGTGTTATTGAGAAAAAAAATCCCGGTGGCCGGGTTATCTTTCTTTCTCCCCAGGGCAGGACATATACCCAAAAGGCGGCGGAAAGACTTGCGGCCCATGAACATCTCATCCTGCTTTGCGGCAGGTATGAAGGGGTTGATGAGAGGATCAGGGCACATTATGTGGATGAAGAGATCTCCATTGGTGATTATATCCTTACAGGTGGAGAGCTAGCGGCAATGGTCCTGGTTGATTCAATTACCAGGCTGCTGCCAGGGGTTTTGGGATGCGGAGATTCGGCGGAAAATGATACGTTCAGCCGCGGGCTCCTGAAAAATCCCCAATACACCAGGCCAAGGGAATTTGAAGGATATACGGTCCCAGAGGTTCTGTTAAGTGGAGATCATTCTGCCATAGCAGAGTGGAGGCTGATTACCTCGGTGCAGCAGACTTTGGAAAAAAGGCCGGAATTGCTGACGCTGGCAGTTTTCAGCAAAGAAGAGCTGCAGATTTTGAAAAAAAACAAGCTGCTTGCGGCTGTTGAACGGGAACAGCGAGGCTAGCCCTGCAACTTGCTGCAGAGATAGCACCCTTAAAAACAGGGCATAAACGCACGAATCTTTTTTTAATAAAATTCTTCCCCGTGGAGATTCCCGCGTGTCAGGTGATGCGTTGGTAAAGTGGCTGCGGGGAGCAGAGAAGAATAATGATATACAGCAGTAAAACCCCATTAACCAAGTTGAATAAGCTGTATACAAGATAAAGTGACAGAGCAGGAGGTTGGCAAGGTCAGGTTAGATTTGGCACTGATTCATTATCCGGTAATAAACAAAAACCAGGAAATAATCGGCTCAGCTGTGACAAATCTGGATCTGCATGATATTTCACGGGCGGCAAGGACTTATGGTGTTGGTTCGCTTTACGTTGTCACGCCATACAGTGACCAACAGAAACTCTTCCAGGAACTTCTGGACCATTGGCTGAAAGGCCACGGGGCAGAATATAATGCCAAACGCGGTGAGGCCCTTTCCCTGGTGCATATTCATGATGACCTGGATCAGGTTCTTGCAAAAGTGACAGAAAAAAGGCAGCAGAAACCTACAGTTCTCGCAACCTGCGCCCAGGAGAGACATTCCTCCATATGGCCGTACAGCTTAGTGCGCCAAAAAATTGCTGACGGGGAATGCTTTCTCATTCTTTTCGGAACCGCCTGGGGATTGGCACAGGAAGTGATTGCAGCCGGAGATGGCATTTTGCCTCCCATTACCGGTGCAGGGAGTTACAACCACCTGTCGGTCAGGTCGGCTGCAGCTATTGTCCTTGACCGACTGCTTGGAACAAGAGAGTAAAAAGGTAAAAAGATTTCGGACGAGTATATAGGACGAGTATATATAAGAAATCAGGGACTTACGGGTTAAAGGTGAAAACCTGTTTCAGTATCCGTAAACTGGGAAGATTTATTTTAATAAGGGTGATGTGGAGGCGCCCATCGGAAAAGAGAAGCAATCCGAGAATAGCAGAGTATGAGTACCAATATTATTGAACGAATCGACAGAGAGCAGATGCGCTATGATATGCCGGATTTCCGAGCCGGAGACTCAGTTAGGGTCCATATTCGTATCATTGAAGGCAACAAGGAAAGGGTGCAAATCTTTGAGGGTGTTGTTATCCGGCGTAGAAAAGGCAATATGGGTGCCAC
Source organism: Desulfobulbaceae bacterium (assembly GCA_002868955.1). Taxonomy (GTDB): domain Bacteria; phylum Desulfobacterota; class Desulfobulbia; order Desulfobulbales; family BM004; genus BM004. The sequence goes on along the minus strand of PKTW01000118.1, from coordinate 25,065 downwards.
TTTTACCGTGCGGAAGATATCGCACGGCGTAGGGGTTGAAAAAACCTTTGCCCTGCATTCACCCAGGCTGGAAAAGGTGGAGATAGTCTCCCGCGGCAAAGTTCGCCGCTCACGACTCTACTACCTGCGCGAACTCCGCGGTAAAGCTGCCCGTATCAAAGAAAAAGGCTTGCGCTAACTGCCGGGGGGAGCGGGGATGGGTCCGGAGAAACTATGGCCTGATCCTGAACCCGACACGTACACTCTGGAAAGATGCCTCCACCAGAAGGGATACCAGTGGGTTGGTGGCCTTGATGAAGTAGGCCGCGGGCCCTTGGCAGGACCGGTAGTTGCCGCCTGCGTTATTTTGGAGGTAAACTGCGATTATAGCAGTTTCGTTGACTCCAAGAGCATCAACGCCGCAAAGCGTGCCCACCTGTATGAAAAACTGCAGAATAATGGTGCCAAAATCGGTGTCGGCATCGTTTCAGAAACAGACATTGACCGTATCAATATCCTGCAGGCCTCCTTGCTGGCCATGAAAAAGGCTGTTCTCGCTATGCCTTTCCAGCCTGACTTTCTTCTCGTGGACGGCAACCAACCAATACCAATGATTATACCGCAGCAAACCCTGGTCAAGGGAGAGTCAAAAAGTGCCTCCGTTGCAGCGGCCTCAATTGTTGCCAAGGTTGTTCGCGATGAACTGATGGACCAGTATCATCTTCAGTATCCGGAATATAATTTTCAACAGAACAGGGGATATCCGACCCGCGACCACCGGGAGGCAATAAAGATTCACGGTCCTTGCGCCATTCACCGGCAGAGCTTCAAATGTGTCAGGGAATTCATTACAAAAACCTGAATAGCGGTAAAAATGCTGGATTCGGGAAAAGTCTCGTCGTCAGCAATCTGCTTCATAAAGAATCACCAGCGCAAAGACTTGCGGTGGAGTAATTTCAGTTGGCCGACCAATATAATCTGCTGATATCATATGACTCTCCACAAAAAAGCACTGGGAGCAAGAGGCGAAGAATTAGCGGTCCGTTATTTGAAGAACCGGGGATACCGGATACTTGAACGTAACTATCGCGTCAAGCTTGGTGAAATCGATATTATCGCCGAACAGGGTGGAGATCTGGTTTTTATTGAAGTAAAGACCCGATCAGATAGCCTCTTTGGTTCTCCCTTTGATTCAGTGACAGTCACGAAACAGAAGCAGCTTGCAAAAGTTGCCCTTGAATATATGGGCCAATGCGGCTGCCATAACCGGCCAGCCCGCTTTGATGTTGTCGGTGTCCAATTAAAGGCAGCAAATGCGGCCCAACTTCAGGATGCCAAAATAGAATTAATGCAAAATGCATTTGATCTCTGTTATGGCATTGAGTGAATATGGTGCACAAAGATAGTTTGTTTTTATATTTTGAGGATTGGCCGGCTGAGGCACAATGCAGACATCATGAATAAAATTTCCTCGAACAGGAGGCCCTACCTCGTTGCTATTACCATGGGGTGCCCTGTTGGTATCGGGCCGGAAATAATTCTGCGTTTTCTGACAAAGAGAAAAACAGTAGAACAATATCTGCCTGTTGTTGTTGGTGATATAGGTGTCCTGCAACGTTGTGCTGCAGAGTTGCAGATCAGTGTTGGCATAAGCGCGTGGCAGCCTGGAGATCCGGTTAATGTGGAGAAAATTCAGGTCATTGAGCCAAAAAGAAGTGCCGGGTATGAGCTGCAGTCTGAAAGTCTGTCATGGGGCGTGCCGGGGAAGGAAACAGGACAAGCTGCAGCCGCCTACATCATTGAGGCTGTACGTCTTATCACTCATGGAGATCTGGATGCAATGGTGACGTGTCCGATTTCAAAATATGCCATCCACCTTGCCGGCTATGAGTTTCCCGGGCATACTGAGATGCTGGCATCTTTATGTGATGCGCAGAATTTCGGCATGATGATGGCCGGTAACAGGTTAAAGGTCTCACTGGTCACCATACATACACCTTTATCCAGGGTTGCGGAACAATTGGACCAGGCCGAGGTGAAACGGATAATTAATCTTACCGGTGAAACGCTCCTTAAGGATTTTGCTCTTGAAAGGCCGCGTATTGCAGTTGCCGGTTTTAACCCCCATGCTGGGGAATCAGCCCTTTTCGGCCTTGAGGAGACAAAGATAATTGACCCGGCAGTTGCCGGTTCAGTTTCAGAAAAATGGGAGCTGACAGGTCCCCTGCCGCCTGATACGGTCTTCAAGTTGGCCTTTGACAACAAATTTGATGCGGTTGTAGCCATGTATCATGACCAGGGGCTTATCCCCTTTAAACTTGTGCACTTTGAGGATGGGGTCAATCTCACTATGGGGCTTCCCATTATCCGTACATCGGTGGATCACGGCACGGCCTATGATATTGCAGGGAAAGGGCTGGCAAGCGATTCCAGCCTGGAAGCTGCCTTTTTAATGGCAACTCAGATCATTGGCAACAGGAATAAGACGTAAATAAAACTGGCTTTGCTTTGGTAAAACATGTAGTCATGTTGATAAATGTATGGCCTGAACAAAAGCTCTTTGTTAAGAATATGTAACACCGGGGCTGAATGCAGCCCGGGGCTTTTATCTGAGAATATAAAGATGGTAGCCGGAATCATATGAGACTATGAAAACAGAGGATCATCAGTCAAACCGCTTGGATGGGCAAGAACCTGCCCAGAAAGTCCCCCAGCTTATACCTGGTGGTCTCTTTATCGTTTTCGAGGGTATAGACGGGACCGGCAAATCAACCCAACTCCATTTGCTTGCTGAAAAGCTCAGGCAGCTTGGTTATGCTGTTGTTGCGACCCGTGAACCAACCAATGGCCCTTACGGACAAAAAATCAGGAAATTGTTTGTTGATCGTGGTTCTGTGTCCCGGGAAGAAGAACTGGAGCTTTTTATTGCAGACCGGGATCAGCATGTAAAGGAAATAATTAAACCTGCCCTGTCAGATGGTTGTGTTGTGATCTGTGACCGGTACTATCTTTCAACGATAGCGTACCAGGGTGCCAATGGCATGGACCAGGATCTTATAATGAAGAAAAATGAAGATTTTCCGGTCCCTGACCTGGCGATAATTCTCGAGATAGAACCGGCCCATGGTATTCATCGCATCCAGAACCAGCGGCATGAACATCCCAATACTTTTGAGGAAAAAGCAAACCTGCAAAAAGTGGCAGGAATTTTTAGTACCATGCGGCAAGATTATATTGAAAGGATAAACGGCTCAGATTCCATAGAAAATGTTTATCGTCTTGTGTTTGAGGCTGTTGCAAAGGTTCTGGCCCAAAAAACAACGCAACAGGTGGAAAGCTGAGAAAAACGCAAGCGCCATGCTTTTGCCGGTTCTGATCTGAATAAAGATCAAGAGTTTAATTCGTTATGCAGAGTAAAAGTCCCTTATACAAAGTGATGTGGCGTAACATGAAATCACTTATGCCCGGACGGCATAAGGTTACAAAACACAAGTATCTTTCCCTCTTCAACTCTTTAGGCCTGTTGGGTTGTGTTTTTCTTTTTATGTCCTGTGCGCTTCCATCACTGGAAACCCCATCCCAGAATAAAGTTCCCGCCGGTTTCGACGAAGCCGAGCAACAAAAAGAGGCTGGGGCTTCTGACATGGCCTGCTCCTATTTTTATTTTCTCTGGGGCAAGACCGCTGAGAACAACCAGAGTTTTGAGGAAGCACAAGAGGCATATGAGAAGGCATTGTTATGTGATGAGGAAAGTATATATATCAAACGCAACCTGGCAATTCTCCTGATTAAGATGGATCGCAAGGAGCAGGCTGCAAGAGAGCTTGAAGCGATTATCAGCATGAATCCTCTCGATTTCGAGAATAGAATTCTATTAGCCAAGGTTTATGGCAGCCTGGGGCGCAATGATGAAGCCGTGGCTATTTATCAGGGCCTACTGGAAATAAAAGAAGATCATGACACATTGCTCATGCTCGGAACGCTCTATGCTCAAAATAGAGAATACGACAAAGCCCAGAAAATACTCAACCGACTTGTCCGGCTCGAAGGCGATTCATACATGGCCTATTATTACCTGGCAAGATTATACCGGGAACTGCAGTATTACGATAAGGCGGCGGCCTCGTATGAAAAGGCCCTGGAACTCAACTGGTTTGAGAGGCTGGCTTATGAGGTGGCTGAATTTTATGAAGACCGGCAGGAGTACGATAAGGCTGTCGTGGTATACCGCGGTATTGTCAATGAGGGGGAGTCCAGTGATATGGCTAAAACAAGGCTTGTTAATCTGTACCTGACCCTGGAGGAGAATGACAAAGCCCTGGAACTTCTGCGTGATTTAAGATCTGTCCTGCCGGAATCCCAGAACGTTGACTTAACCATCAGCCGAATTCTCTTAAGCCAGGAAAAATATGACGAGGCTATAATGATCCTGGAGGATGTTTTACAGACCAATCCGGAGTTGACAGTTATGCGCTACCTCATCGGTATGGCCTATTACCGGCATAATGATAGTAAAAGAGCTGAAGAGCAGTTGCAACTTATACCCACCGATTCCACTCTTTACGTGGACAGTATTTTTTTGCGGGTCAAAATATTGAGCGAGAGCGATAATTACCCCGGTGCTATAGATCTTCTGCAAAAAGAGATTGCTGATGCTACCACCAGGAAGTCCAGTTTTTATATTCTGCTCGCATCAATTTACAGGCAAAATGGAGAAATTGAGCAGGGTAGGGAGGTTTATGAGCAGGCCACCAGATTATACCCGGACGATATAGATCTTCTTTACAACTACGGCATATTTCTTGAGAAAATAGGGGAACAGGACGCTGCCATGGCCAAGATGCAGGCGGTACTAGTTCTTGATCCTGAAAATGGGGCCGCACTCAACTATATCGGTTACACCTGGGCGGATAATAATATTCATCTGGAAAAGGCCCTGGAATATATAAAAAAGGCAGTTGAACTTATGCCTGAAGACGGGTATGTCAGGGATAGTTTGGGCTGGGCCTATTTTAAGGTCGGTGATGTAGAGCAGGCAATTATTGAACTTGAAAAAGCCTCTGAGATGGTGGGTAACGATCCGGTTATTAAAGAACATCTCGGAGAGGTCTATATGCAGTTGGAGCAGATTGAAAAGGCACTGGCTGCTTATGAAGAAGCCTATGAACTCTATGAGGAAGAGGAAAAGAAGCAAAGCGTTAATGCCAAAATTCAATCCATCAAATCCAGGAGCAAAAAGTGAGGGGATTTCCGTGTCACGGCCTCCAATGTTTCATGGTTTTACTTTTCTTTTCCCTGGTTTTTATCCAGGGTTGTGCCAGATCAATCCTGCAAACCTATCCTGCCGGCGAACAAGAGATTGAAGCAGTTTTAGAAGCTTTCAGCCGCTATCATAAGATAAGCGCTGAAGTATGCCCCTGCTGCCTGGATGCAGAAGCCGATGCTTCTCTTTCTGTTTCAGGTTGGTTCAGTGACCATACGGGAAAGCTCTCCGGCTATTTACAGGCAATGAATCCCGGTTATGTCAAGTTTATCGCGCAGAACCCTTTGGGGCAACCCCTGTTTATTTTTGTGACCTATGGAGAAATATTCATAAGCCTCAATGTTTTTGAAGAGAAGGCCTACTTGGGCTCCGTGCATTCCAAAGCGTTCAAGAAATTCGCACCACCAGGTTTTGAGCCGCAGTTTTCCTATTACTGGCTGACCGGGAGATTGCAGCCGGGAGATATACGAATCCAGGCAGTTATGCGAGACAGAGAGCAGGAAAAATTCTGGCTGCAGATAAGGCATGCCGAGACAAACACAGAGAGTATGGTCTTGTTTGATCCTGCGGAACTGCTGATTCTGCGCCATGTATTAAGAGATGAACAGGGTGAGCATCTCGTGGACATACTCTATACAGACCACCAACCGCTGCCTGGTAAAACGGGTAAAAATGCAGGGAATGCTTCTGCTGTTATGCAAGCCTCTGATGCCATAAAACTACAATGCGCAGTTCCAACAAAGGTAACTGCTTCCGCCAACGGTGATACTGAGAAGATTGCTGTAAGGCTCTATTCGTTTTTAGACGATGCGCGCTTTTCTGAAGAGGATTTCACTCTTAAGATCCCGGATAATTTCGAACAACTGTTTGTCAAATAATTATAATTTTCTAGATATGAATCCTGTACCCGAGCGGATGCCTGAAAATATAGGCAAACTTCTTTTCCATGTTAAAAAGCCGAGCCGCTATCTCGGCAAAGAGTTCAACGCCTCCTATAAGAAATGGGAAACAGCCAAACTCCGGGTTGCTTTGGTATTCCCTGACCTTTATGAAATAGGCATGTCACACCATGGCCTGCAGATCCTTTATGCTGTCATAAATGGGCAGGAGGGTTTGTTGGCAGACAGGGTATACAGTCCTGACAAGGATTTAGAGGAACTGTTGCTGAGTCGGCAGGAGGCGATTTTTGCAGTTGAATCCCGTCGGCCATTGGCGGAATTTGACATGATCGGTATTACCCTGCCCTATGAGCTCTGCTATACAAATATCCTGACAATTCTTGCCCTGGGCCATATCCCAATTCGGTCATCAGAGCGTCATGATTCGCATCCATATGTTATCGGCGGAGGATCTGGCAGTTTCAATCCTGAACCTGTGGCAGATTTTTTTGATGCTGTTCTTCTCGGGGATGGAGAGAAGGCGGTACTTGAAATTACAGCAGCTTTAAAAACTGCCAAGGAAAAAAAACAGGACCGGCGCAAGACTCTTGAAAAACTTGCAGAAATACCTGGTGTCTATGTCCCCTCTTTTTTTGTGCCGCGTTATGACAGTCAAGGAATATTGCTTGCAGTCGATTCCCTGAATAAAGGCCATGAAAGAATTCAGCGGCGCATTCTTCCAGATCTTGAAATTTCCCAGGTTCCTGAAAAACCCCTTGTCCCCCTGGTCCGCATCGTACATGATCGTCTGGGGATCGAGGTGGCCCGTGGGTGCACCCGCGGTTGCCGTTTCTGCCAGGCAGGTATTATATACAGGCCGGTGCGGGAACGTACCGCCGAAAGGGTGATGGAACTGGCTGAAAAAGGCATGGCGGCAGGCGGGTTCGAGGAACTTGCCCTGCTGTCCTTATCAACCGGTGATTATTCATGCCTATCGCCGCTCCTTGGCCGTTTAATGGACAGATTCGTTAAGGAGTACGTGTCTGTATCCATGCCGTCAATGCGTGTTGGCACTCTGACACCTGAAATCATGTACCAGATAAAGCGGGTGAGAAAAACAGGTTTCACCCTGGCTCCTGAGGCAGGAACGGACAGGCTCCGCAGGGTTATCAACAAGGGTATTACAGAAGAAGATCTGATGGCTACCTGCAGAGATGCCAATATCCTGGGCTGGAAACTGTTAAAGTTTTACTTCATGTTCGGTCTACCAACCGAGACAGACGAAGATATCCTGGCCATTGCTGATCTTGTACACAGAGCTGCGAGGACATCTGGTGACAGGCGATTGCGGATTAATGTCAGTGTAGCCACCTTTGTACCCAAGCCCCACACACCGTTTCAATGGGAACCGCAGATTACAATCGATGAGGCCTTTGCCAGGATTAAACTGCTGAGAAAGAGTCTGCCGAAAGGAAACTACAAGCTGAAGTGGCATGACCCGCATCAGAGTTTTCTGGAAGGGGTAATGTCGAGGGGAGACAGATTATTATCAAGGGTTATTGAGGAAGCCTGGCAGCGTGGAGCACGTCTTGATGCCTGGTCTGAGCACTATGACCTAGGTATTTGGCAGGCTGCTGCCGAGGCCTGCAATATAGATCTTTCACAGTATTTGCGGCGGCGTGATTTTACCGAGGTTCTTCCCTGGCAGCATCTCGATACCGGGGTTGACCATGAATTTCTGCTGGCTGAACTGGAAAAATCGCTGAAAGGTGAGTATACACCGGATTGCCGCGTGCACGGCTGCCAGAATTGTGGTGTTTGCGATTTTAATGAAGTCCGACCTGTTGTCCAGTGTGAACTGAAAAGCCGGGATGTTAATGAGAAACAAGAAAGCATTGACGCCACCGCTGATGCCCTGGAAGATAAGATTGCTCCGCTGAAACCGCGTGAAGAGAAAAAAACTGAACAGGACAGAACCCACCATTGGTATCGATTATTCTATGCCAAGCAGGGAGATATAAGGTTATTAAGCCATCTTGAAGTGATACAGGTATTTTTCCAGGCGTTCAGACGGGCCGGGATAAATTTGCATCACACGCAGGGGTTCAATCCGGTACCAAAGGCCTCTTTCAGTCCGGCCCTTCCTGTCGGTACCGAAAGTCTGGCCGAGTATCTGGATATTGATCTTACAGAAGCAATTGCAGCTAAGAATGAATTGCGGTCCCGGCTCAATAATCAGCTTCCTTCGGGCATTAAGGTCCTGTCAATTGCCGGAGTACCTGACAAAACAACTGATGCAGCCGCAAGAAATCTCTGCTGCTATACTGTAAGCCTGAGCCGTGAACTGTCAGCAGAAGACAGAAAGAACCTTAAAAGCTTTATGGAATGTGACAGCGTTACCATAACAAAAATCAGGAAGGGCAGACAACGTTTACTGGACATCAGAAAGGTGGTGCAGAGTCTCGTTGTATCAGGAGAAAAGAGCCTTGAGATGGTTTTGCTCAGTGAAGAGGGTGTGGCTTCCAGCAAACCTGTTGAGATCCTCGACGCTGTGTTGGATATCACTGAAGAAGAATGCCTGGTAATGAGTATCCTTAAGGTTTGGAGTAAATCAGCTTGAAGAACGGATTTCAGGACAAAGGTTGAAAAAGCTCCGCCATTGTTTCAGGCTTATTGGTTCTTGTTCTTATTTTTTAAATAACCCGGGACCCGGCACCTAATAACCAGAATTTTATTTTTCTCCTTATCCCTTTTAATCTTTAGTCTTTTGCCGCTCTTTTTACATTTGCGTTTGCGATTTGAAAAACTTTATAGTATTGCTTTATCTGCATTTGCGGATGGTATATAGAGCTGAAAAAAGTTGCTAATAGAAAGGAGATAGTATGATTCAGAAAAAGATTGATCTTCGTGAAGATGAGATGCCCAAGCAGTGGTATAATATCTGCCCTGATATCCCCAATGGAATGCAACCGCCCCTGGATCCGGGGACAAAAGAACCCATGGCGCCTGAAAAACTCGCCGCGATTTTCCCGATGGGACTTCTCGAACAGGAGATGAGCCCTAACCGCTGGATAGATATTCCGGACGAGGTAAGAGAGATATATTCCATCTGGCGTCCCTCACCTTTGATCAGGGCTACCAAACTCGAACAGGCCTTGGGTACCAAAGCCAAGATCTACTATAAGAATGAAGGGGTTTCCCCCAACGGCAGTCATAAGCCAAACAGTGCTGTGGCACAGGCCTATTATAACAAGAGAGAGGGTATAACAAGACTTGCCACAGAGACCGGCGCCGGGCAATGGGGCAGTGCCCTCTGTTTTGCAACCAATAAGTTTGGCCTTGAATGCAAGGTTTACATGGTGCGGATTTCCTTTGACCAGAAACCATATCGTAAGACAATGATGCAGACCTTCGGCGGCACAGTGGTTCCCAGCCCGAGCCCGGATACCAATACGGGCAGGGCCTTTCTTGAAAAAGACCCCAATACACCCGGCTCCCTTGGTCTTGCCATCAGTGAGGCCATTGAAGACGCTGCAACGACTGAAGGAACAAATTACTCCCTGGGTTCGGTTTTAAACCATGTTATCCTGCACCAGACAATCGTCGGCCTGGAAGCCAAGAAGCAGATGCAGATTGCCGGTGATTATCCTGATGTCGTGATCGGCTGCTGCGGCGGTGGTTCCAACTTTGCCGGCCTTGCAGTACCTTTTATCGCTGACATGCTTGAGGGCAAGAAGATACGTTTTATCGGAGTTGAGCCGGCATCATGCCCAACCCTGACCAAGGGAAAACTTACCTATGACTTCGGTGATACAGGCCAGACAACCCCTCTGCTAAACATGTACACACTTGGGCATGATTTTGTTTCTCCGGGCATACACGCCGGCGGCCTGCGTTATCATGGCATGGCACCGATTATCAGCGCACTTGTCCGGGAAAAAATAGTTGATCCCATAAGCGTCCACCAGATGGAGTCTTTCGAGGCAGGTGTCCTTTTTGCCCGGACAGAGGGTATCATTCCTGCACCGGAGACCTGTCATGCGGTGCGAGGTGCCATCATAGAGGCAACCCGTGACCTGAATGACCCCAAAACAATCCTTTTTAATTTTTCTGGTCACGGCTTGCTTGATCTTTCCGCTTATGAGCAATACTTCAGCGGGGCGCTGCATGATTATGAGTACCCTGCCGAGGCCATAGAGGCGTCAATGAAGCATTTGCCGCAATTATAATGAGAGAAAAAAGTAACGTATTCAATCTGTTATTGTTACTGGGCGGCAGGAGTATTCCTGCCGCCTGTTTTTATTAGCGGCTCTAAACAATATTCAGTTCAATCTCCATTTGTACATAAGCCAGAAGGTGATTATCAGCATACGGGACTACTGATGATTATCGGGTAACGAGACAGCCCGATGATTGACAGACAGACAAGCCTTTGAGAAATGAATTCAACAGTGCTGGAAATCACCGTCACCCGATAATTTTAACGAACCACGTTTTTTGCTCTATGAAGTGTCTGGTGTAAGCAAATTGTTCTTACATAAAAAAATTATTGTGCCACTCCTGGTTTTGTTCTCGGCCGCAACCTTCTGCCACCTGCTGCCGGCTCGGGCATATGACATTGGCGCCGCCGCCGTTGCGGCAACAGAAGGTCTGATTGATAACGGCGGCTACGCAGTCGAAAAGAACGATAAATATCTTGTTACCCATAATCTGCACATACCTTATGTTCCTGCCAGCATCATAAAGATCGCAACCGCACTTGCAGCCCTTGAAATTTTGGGACCTGAATTCCGTTTTAATACCGACTTTTACCTGGATGACCAGCAGAATCTTTATATTAAGGGCTTCGGGGACCCGTTTCTCATTTCAGAAGAAGTCGCAGTCATTGCAGCAAAACTCAAAGAGCGCGGCTGCAGGAATATCAATGATATCTATTTGGACAATACGGCTTTCCAGCTAATTGCAGCAGCTGATGGAGCAGGCGCAAGTGATAATCCTTTTGATGCACATAACAGCGCATTGGCCGTTAATTTCAACACGGTAAATATCATAAAAGATACATCCGGATCGGTTGTATCGGCTGAAGAACAGACACCGGCCCTGGCGTTGATGGCGGAGCTGGCTGAAAAACTGCCCCCGGGTCTCCACCGGATTAACATCACCAATGAGGAAAGCAGCGGGACAGCAAACATAAACCGCTATGTTGGGGAGCTTTTCCGGGTCTTTCTGAAACAGGAAAATATTGGTGGCGAGGGCACGATTACCTCCAGGAAAATACCGGAAAACCTGAAGCTTTTTTATACTCATCCATCGAGCAAAACCCTTGAAGATATTATTGAGCCGCTCTTGCTCTTCTCCAACAATTTTATTGCAAATCAGCTTTTTCTAACTCTGGGCGCTTTTCAAAGCGGTTATCCTGCCACCTGGGAAAAATCCAAGCAGGTTATGGCTGACTACCTAAAGAAAAATTACAACGTATCTGATAATGAGCTAAGGATTATTGAAGGCTCTGGCCTTTCCAGAAAGAACCGGGCATCATCCCATGCAATGTTGCAACTGCTGGATTCTTTCAAGCCCTACGCGAAACTCCTGCCTCAGGAAGATGGTAAACTTTTAAAGTCAGGCACCTTGAAAGATGTTTATTCCTATGCCGGATATTTTATGGAAAATGAAAGGCTGGACAGTTTTGTCTTGCTGCTGAATCAGGGGCAAAACAACCGGGACAGACTGCTTGATGTGCTGGAACAAATTTATCACACAAACCAATAGCAGTTCGCAGGAGAAAACAAAAGCGGGACATCCGCCGATTGATGTCCCGCTTTTTTAGGTCTATCACCTGAAAAGGGGGATATATAGGTTAAAAGCCTTTTTAAGAGGCTGGTGATAGCTTGATTTAATGGCTTTTCAAATTCACTGAATCTACTGTGTCATCAGGGGCTTCGCATACTAATGTATAGCGAAGCCCCCTCTTCCTTATATTTCCAGTAAATTTGAAAGCCCTCAATGTAATGATAAGTTAAACAGTATCCCAGAAGCGCGCCTTTTCGCTAAAGATTGCATCAGTGGGCACCAATGAGCAGCCGATTGAGCGGAGTTCATCAGCAACAGCACCGACCAGTTTGTCCACGCTTGCCTCGACCGCATCGGTCAGGTCGAGCCCGATATCAATGCTTTCCGGTTCAACCCCAAAAAGAACCAGGTTCTTCGGGAGTTCATCGGTCAGCATGGCTGCGGCCAGAAGGTCTGACAGGCCGAGTTGGTGCGGTGATATCCTGGTCCGAAACGCTGCCGGCACATCCTCTCCTTCAACTCGAACCACTGTTCCCGGTTCCTGGTTGCATTTCATGGCATCTATGATGATGAGACAATCGCGTTTACGGATATGGCGCAGAAGTTCAATGCCGGCTGTACCTCCGTCAAGAAGTTCCACATTGACTGGAAAGGTGTACATTCTTTCCAGCTCCTTCAGTGCCCGGACGCCAATGCCCTCGTCTGTTAAGAGGACATTGCCTATGCCGAGAACAAGTATTTCCACGTAAGCTCCTATACTATGATTTACAGGGCTCTTACCCTGATAATCTCGTTATTGTTTTTGTCCACCATGTGGATGGCGCATGCCAGGCATGGGTCAAATGAATGGATTGTACGCAGAATCTCGAGCGGTTTTTCGGGTTCAGCCACAGGGTTACCGAGTAATGCTGCTTCATAAGGACCAAGATCATCGTTAGCATTGCGGGGTCCGGCATTCCAGGTAGAGGGCACGACCGCCTGGTAATTTTTGATCCGGCCGTTATCAATGACTATCCAGTGGGACAGAATGCCGCGGGGGGCTTCATGGTAACCGAATCCCTGGACCTCGCCTTTGGGAAAGCTCGGCGGATTAAATGTAGTGATATCGCCGCTGGCAACATTGTTCACCAGGGCTGCCCACTGGCCTTCAAGGGTGTCGTTAAGCACGGCACAGCGGATGACACGGGCCGCGATCCTGCCGATGGTGGAATGGAGAGCATCGACACCAACCTTGCTGCCTACAAGTGAACTGACCGTGTCAAGCACCTGGGTGGCATAGGTCTGTGTAGGCTTATGCCCGGCTGCAAACATGCAGAGAACATTGGCCAGCGGCCCGACCTGGGCCGGCTTATCCTGGAAGGTGGGTGATTTAACCCACGAATATTTGCCGTCATCCTGCCAGTCGGTATAATTTGGTACGGTTTCCCCTTTATAAGGATGCCGGTTCCATTCGCCGTCATACCATGAGTGCTTGATGGATTCTTTGACATTGTCCTCAAAGAAGGGATCATTAAAGCTCTTGATCGGCGTGAACTTGCCGATGTCACCATCAGGAATGTAGCCGCCCGGCAGTGCAAATTCAGTACCCTTGGTGTCCATTGGCATATCAGGTGCGGAAAGATAGTTGGTCACACCCTTGCCGTAGCCGGTCCATTCAGCATAAAAGGCCCCCACTGCAGCCACATCCACCAGGGCAACCTGCTTGACAAAATCATTGGCCTCGTCGATCAGGGTCTTGATGTGGTAGAGTTTCTCCATGTTCAGCGTGTCAGGGCTGTCAAGGTTAATGGCATTGGAAACACCACCCACAGCTACATTCTGGATATGGGGCGTTTTGCTGCCCAGGATCGCAACGACATTATTGATCTTTCTCTGGTATTCAAGAGCCTGCAGATAATGGGTTGCCGCCAGCAGATTTACCTCCGGCTTGAGTTTCATGGCCGGATGCCCCCAGTATCCGCTGCCGTAGATGCCGAGCTGTCCCGAATCCACCAGGGTCTGCAAACGCTGCTGAGCACCCTTGATTTCCTCGTAGCTGTTGCGCTTCCAGGGCGATAAGCTTTGGCCCAGTTTCGCTGTAGCTTTTGGGTCTGCCGCGAGAGCTGAAACAATATCAACCCAGTCAAGGGCACAGAGATGATAGAAATGAACGATATGGTCATGGACAGCATGCGCACCCATAATCATGTTTCTGATGTACTGGGCATTCTTGGGAATTTCCATGCCGAGTGCATTTTCAACCGAACGCACTGAAGCCAGTGCGTGGACTGACGTTCAGACTCCACAGAAGCGCTGGGTGAACAACCATGCATCCCGGGGGTCGCGGCCCTGGAGAATTACCTCGAAACCCCGCCACATCTGGCCCGATGACCAGGCATTACTGACCTTGCCATTGTCAATCTCGCAGTCAATCCGAAGATGTCCCTCAATCCTGGTAACTGGGTCAATTGTTATTCTTTTTGCCATTTCTTTTTCTCCTTAACTTTTGAGTCAGCAATGTATAAATGCAAATTATAGTTTTTTAAGCCCTGGCCTGCTCTTGGCCTGGCAGGACCGGCAGTTTCTTGACAAAGACCATATACAGCAGAATCTCGGCTGAGATGATCGCATAGGTTATGAACTGTTCACCGATGGCTGGAAAATAGTGCCATCCTGCACCCGGGTCAAAACCGATAAGATAGGTATTGAAACGGAAGAGCAGTCCGCCAAACATCAGGAAGCAAGCTGATAAAAAGAGCATCTTGGCACTTTTTCTGTTTTTTGCCGAAGCCAGTATTACCAGCGGCAGAATATGCAGAATGTTTTCCAGTAAAAACATGTTTCCCTGCAGGTTCCCACTGAAAGCAAGTCCAAGTTGACCCCGCATCAGGAGGTCACCGAAGCGGACAACAAGAAAAATGACCAGGAGTATTGGGATAACCAGGGACAGTTTTGCAAGTATGCTCGTTTCAAGAGGCCTTTTAAAGCCAAAAGAGGAGAGTGTTGATTCAAAAATGACCACCGTATAGCCCATGGTAATGGCAGATATGAGAAAGATCAACGGCAGGGCAGGTGACCACCAGAGCGGTGAAAGCTTGTGCCCTGCCAGAATCATGAGACTGCCCAGTGAGGACTGATGCATGGTCGGCAGCAGGATGCCAAGGGCAATAAAGAAGATCAGGAGCTTGTTGACCTTTGACTTGGTGCCGGTCTTGGATTCAAGAAAGGCCGGGGAGAACTCTATCCAGAGAACAGCTATGTAGGCGGCAATACAGAGGGCGACTTCGAGGAGAATAGAGTTAAAATTAGTGTACCAGGGCAGAAAAACATTGTAGATTTGCCAGTAACGTCCGATATCAATGAAAACAGACACGCCGGCCAGGGTGTAGCCGAACATGCTGGCAAGCAGTGCCGGCCGCACCAATGGGTGATATTCACCATTGTTGAAGACATATACCAGAAGCGCCATGGAATAGCCGCCGCAGGCAAAAGCCGTTCCCACAACAACGTCGTAGGTAATCCAGATGCCCCAGGGGAAGCCGTCATTCATATTAGTGACGGCACCAATGCCGAACATAAATCGTTTTGCCAGGAAATATATCCCGATCAGTGTTATTACGAGGAAAAAAAGGAACGGACCCGTGAAAACTTTCCCTCCTACAGGTTTCGCCTCGCTCATATTCTATACCTCCAGTCCTTTTATATTGAGGTTTTAGTCTTTGTCTCTCTGACTTCTATTGACGAAGTAGAACAAACCGGCAAGCACCACAATCGGTGCAATCATACCTTTGTAGAGTGTATGCTGAATGCTTTCTGCGGTAGAAGCGTAAGATTTTTCCGGAAGTTCAGGCAGGCCAAGCTTGCTGAAAGGAACACCTGCAAGCATGAGGACCTGGGTGCCGCCAACCGCGTTTTCACCATAAATCTGAGGGACATAGCTGGCTGCCTTCTGGGAAAATATCTTACCTGAATCAATGGAGGAAACCGGGAAGTCATAGTATTTTCCGGGCTCCATCTGTTGGCGCCGCTTTGCCTCTGCCATCAGTTCATTAGTAGGCCCGAAAAGTGAGGCACCGGTAGGGCAGAAACTGCAGCAAGCTGCTATTTCACCTTTTGGCAGCAGGTGCGAGCAGAGCTGGCATTTGACGATTTGCGGAAAAGCGGAATCCCACTGGAATTTCGGAATATTAAATGGGCAGGCAATTTGGCAGTAGCGACATCCTATGCAGGCATCCTTGTTATAAGTCACAACCCCAGTGTCAGGATTTTTGCGCATTGCAGATACCGGACATGCTGAAACGCAACCGGGATCGACGCAGTGCATGCATTGCCTTTTTACATAAGCAAATCCGTCTGTTTCCTGATCTTTGTTCAAGCCGGTGCCACTCTCAAATTTCTTGATGACATTGAGCGTTTTGGCTGACAAGTCACGGGGGTTTTCCCAAATGGGCAACAGGTCAGAACTTTCTACCGGCATGTTATTTGCTTTTTTACAACCAACCATGCAAGCCTGGCACCCTATACAGAGAGTTGAATCGTACAGGAAGCCGAGTGCGCCGGGCAGGCGCTCTTTTTTCTTAGCTTCGGCAAAGGTCGGTTGACCAACTGCTGCCAGGACGCCGCACCCGGCAGCTCCCTTTAGAAAATCTCGTCGTTTGATTTTCATTAGCCTGAGCTCCCTAGGTAATTAGTCCTGATTTTTGTCTTCCTGGTCAATTTTCTTTATCGCTACAGCACCGGCCCCAACTGCAGCACCTGCTACCCCTGCAGCAAGGGCTACTGCTCCGGCACTCATGCCGCCACCATGATCGACATTAATAGGTGTCTGGACAGCGGCAGGCGTGACATTTTTTACTTCTGCCGGGGTATGGAGCGGAATATTGAAGCCCACGCCTTCTTCTGAACAGCCGAAACAGGGGTGCCCCGTATTAACAGGCCAGGTACCCATGTCATTGAATCGGAGGGTCGAACAGTTATTAAAGGTTTCAGGGCCTTTGCAGCCAAGTTTGTAGAGGCAGTAACCATTACGATGACCTTCATCTCCAAACTGCTCGGCAAAACGGCCTGCGTCAAAGTGCGGTCTCCGTTCGCAGTTTTCATGGATCAGGCGGCCATAGGCGAATTTTGGTCTTAGCTTGTCGTCGAGTTCCGGTAGTTTTTTAAAGGTTACATAGTAGAGAACTGTTGACAGAAAGTTGTAACCATTGGGCGGGCATCCTGGAATATTGATTATCGGGATACCCGTACCTTCAAGGATCTTATATACAGGTGTCGCGCCTGTTGGGTTCGGGTCTGCTGAAGGGACTCCACCCCAAGAGGCACAGGAGCCGAGAGATATAACAGCTGCAGCCTTGGGTGCAGTTTCCTTTAAGATCTCAAGGACTGGTTTTCCGGCAATCTTGCAGTAAATACCGCCGTCTTTTACCGGTATGGAACCATCACAGACAAGGATAAACTTACCCTTGTTCTCCTCGATGGACTTGGCCCTGAATTCCTCGGCCTGGTGACCTGCGCCGGTATTCAGGGTTTCTGAATAATCAAGAGAAATAAGATCGAGGATCAGATGTTCGACTGTAGGGTGTGTGGCACGCAGCAGTGTTTCGACGCAGCCCGTACACTCCTGCGCTGAAAGCCATATTACTGGAGGGCGTTTTTTTGCAGTTGTTGCCGCCTCGGCAATCTTCGGGCCCAGGCTGGCGGGAAGACCCATATATACCGCGGTTGCGGTACACACTTTGAGAAAGTCCCTCCGCGACACTCCGCCGGGAATTTTATCAAATTCAGACTCTCTGCATCTCATGATAACCCTCCTTGATCGAGTTTCGGTCATAAACCCTGTTTAGCACTAAGGGAAATAGGTAGTTCTACTAATGGCTTAGGTATTAATACCTAATTAACCATAATTGCAAGTACTTTTTTGTATTTTGACCAAAAATTATATTTTGATGAGGAATTTTGAAACACATGAAATAAAAAGAAATGCTTATTTCTATGGGAGGCGATATAACAGCGGAAATCTCTGCCGGATTTTGCAGAGACAGTTTGCAAACAAAATGATTATATGGTCAGGCGGCCATAAAAGTATAAAACATGTATGAAGAGCAGTAAAAAAAGAGGGCTCAGTTTTTCAAAAAAGCGATAATTGCCTTTCGTTTACTGCGTGAGAGATGTCTGAAAGAGGGCATTCGGGAGAGAGGATTTATCTTTTTCGGGTCCTGCAGGTAACTGTCGATCCAGCCGGCACTTCGTATATTGGTCACAGCGGAGATGTCCGGCCCCATCCTGCCGCCTCTGCCTTTATATGAATGGCAATTGCTGCAGCCTTCCCGAAAGAAAAGCTTTTCACCATCATAGGTCATTGAACATCCTTGTAACAGAAAAAAACCTGCGCAGATTGCTCCCAAAACAAAGAGAAAGAAAATTGTCGCATTGTTACTATTCATTTTTATTCCAAGGTCTTGATTACTTTATTAACCAAGGTTGAAAAATGGAGTCATCAAGGGCAAGGGCTTCCATATGGTGCACAGTGCCCCGGCGCTCAGCAGTTATTATTGCAGCGCCCTGCACAAGGGCGGATTTTTTTGCATAGCGGGCCACTAAAGCCGCGGCAATTTCAAGTTCTTCCGAATTTGTGCTATGGCGCAAAATGGCTGTTGGGCCGGGAATAATATTGGGTTGCAGCAGCCAATCATCAGGTTGCCGCAATGCTGCAATCCTGTCGTTTTGCTTTTCGTCTCGGCCTACAACCAGCCAGCCGCCGCTTGGCAGTCGGAACTGACGTCCAACCATCAGCAGCAGGATATCCGCCGGCACGATTCTTTTGTTTTTTTTGTAGTATTCTTGTATGCGCGCACTCAAGATTGGGTCTGCCAGGATGCAGCCACCTGCTGGACTGGGATAATCGTTGATGCCGAACTGGTCCGCCAGTTTCATTTGTGGAGTCCGGTTGCGGCCGCTGAAGGCATACAGCTGTTCCCGGTCAATAAGGCCGTCACGTTCAGCCTGTGTCGGTTCCAGGTTCTTGGCGCAGAGAGGCCGTACAAGAATCCCCTCGCAACCGCTGTCACGTTCAATGACCCGTAAGGTGTCACGCCGCTGGGACATGGGGCGCTGGCCGACAACCTCACCGGTCACTAGAAATGATGCTCCAAGTTTAGGCATCATTTTTTTTGCTTCTGAAAGCAGGAAAATTTTACAGTCTATACAGGGGTTGAAGTATTTGCCAAAACCGTGCGCAGGTTTTTTGAGCAATTCCAGGTAGGGGATTGTGACATCCTTTAAAAGGACGTCAATTCCTGACCTTTCTTTTGTTGTCCTTATGTAGTCTTCCTTTCTGAGCAAAAGGTCATAGCCGAAAAACGGAGTGACAAATTTTACGGCCACAACTTTTATTCCCTGCTCAGCAACAACTCTGCAGGCCAGGGTAGAGTCAAGGCCACCGGAATACAGAGCCAATGCGGTTATTTGCATTTTTTTCATCGTATCACCGAATCAGGCGGCACGGTGGAGCAGCGCCAGGCAGGGATAACCGTAGCACCAAGATAGGGAAGCACTGAAAATGTGAATATGAGCAGAAGGTCTGCCAGGTTTACAGAAGGCAATAATTTAAAAGGCGGATGAATAACAGACCATCCAACCATGACCGGTTTTAAGAGGGAGGCGTCAAAAAAAGCCACATGAAAATATGCCGCAGTACAGCCGATTATAAAGGCAAGGGCTGATACCAGTGTGCTTTCCCAGAAGCGGATTGCCAGGATATCCCCGGTTTCCCAGCCAAGGATTTTGAGTATGCCTATCTCCCTTTTTTCCTCAGGGGACAAGCCTGAAGCCTTGTCCCAGGCAAGAATGGCAAAGGCAACCAAGGCAGTTAAAAGACATATTGAGGCAAAACCGCTGCGCCAGCTGAAAACCACCTGGTACGTTTTCTGTATCTGTTTTTTGGTCAGAACTCTTGTGTCGGGAAGCAGCCCGGCGATTTTTTTGGCAATGGTTTCGATTTCAGAGGGATTTGCAACATAGACGCAGAGATCCGTTGCCATTGATGGAGGAATATTAAAGAGATCTCTGGCATCGGACAGGTTCATGACGATTAAATCATTGGTCAAGAGATCTGTCTGCTGAGCGAAGAGTCCAACCATATTGAAAGATTTCAAAGAAAGGTCGGGCCTGAACAGGGAGAAGATGCGCCGCTCTCCGAGCCCGAGAATATTGTGAACCGAGCGGCCTATGACAACAGTGTCTGTTTCGGTTTTTTTGGGGAAATGCCCATGGGCTAAAGTGAGATCAAGTTTATTACCATCGGGCATGGAGTCTGAGTCCAGTGCCATAATGGTAAAATTGGCCAGGTTGGACTCATCAAAATAGTATCCCCATACCCTGGGAATAATTGCCCGAATACCGTATATGGAATGTAATTTTTCGATATACGCAAGCGGAATTGCTTCTTGTCTGCCGGCAGACATTTTTTGTATTGTTATATCAGCCGTATTTTTCAGAACTGCGTCAGCAGAATTTGTCAAGGCACCTGTCAGCATTTGAAAGGAGCCCAGCAGAAAGATCACCAGCGCAAAAACCAGCATTATGCTGAGATTTTTCAGCTTTCTTCGCCAAAGGGAAGAGAGTGAGAAATCCAGGATATTCAATTGTTTCTCTAAACCTTTAGGCAGCATAGGCATACAGTTTTAGCGAGTTTCAGTATTTGTTGGTGCATTCCAGAAGGAGCCGGTTGGAAAATGTTCGATGGCGCCCGGATGGTCCATAAAGGGAGCCATGGGATCACTCACGGCTGGGTGCCTTGTGTAACGGGCCTCGGTTGCAACACAGAGGTCAGTGAGCCCAAGCCCGGCAACAGCAATTGTTTGTAAAGCCTGATCCGTTTTAAGGTCATTGGCCATGCGTTTGGCATGTAAATAAAGCGTTGCATCGATAAATGTAAGCAAAAGGAGAAAAATAAAGAGTAAATGAGAAGGACGCATAATGTGCTAATTTTCGTAATGTTAAGGCAGTATTGTTATGTGAGGAAATTCTACTGTAGGCATCATCGCATTTTCTGCCCTGCCTGCAGCGACTCAATAAGCTCCGGAGTGATATCATCGAACGAGAGGACCTCTTTGCCGTGATGGTCCTTGCTGAATGATTCTGCAGCCTCCCCTGTTACAAATGGAATAAGTTCATGGCCCATGGGGCCGTATACATCGCTGCCGATCACGTAAAAAGCCTCTCGTGCCGACAGCCAATTGAGCGAATAATAATCTTTAACAAAGATATCCTGGATTGCTTCCCGCGGAGGACCGTCATACCGTTCAGGATTGAAATAGAAAACCATCATATCCTTCGGGCCGTCAAAGAATCTGGTTTGTGCAGGATCAGAATACTGTATCCGGGCCAGCCAGTTGGGATATTTGGCCACGAACATGCCACAGACAGTGCAGCGGGTCTGATCTGATACCGTGTCTGTTGCGACTTCGTTGGCGAAACCCATTGAAACAGATACAACAAGTTGGATAGTTATAAACAGCAGGAAAATTCGACTTGTTTTCATGGTGTCTCTCCACAGTCTCTCAGAATCATAGAATGTATTGACTCAACAGTTCGTTTAGTTCTGCTTCGCTTACTCCCCCTAAAAGGGCTGCCAGCAATTTGTGCTCAGGAGACAAAACCAGGGTCAGCGGCTGTACTTTTACGTTGTACTGCTTGGCGATTTTGCCTTCCTGGTCAAATATTACAGGGAAATTAATTTTGAGCTCATGCGCAAAGATTTTAACTTCTTCAGCGTTAGCCCCATTATTATTTATATAGACAATTTCTAGGCCTCTTTGCCTGTATTTATCGTAAAACATATTAAATATGGGGGTGTCCGCTTTGCAATAAGGGCAATTGAGCAGAAAAAAACGCACGATAACCGGCTTGCCTATATGTGAAGCCAGTGAGAAATTCCTGCCTTCCAGATCGGTTCCGGAAAACGAAGCAATGGTATCCCCTGTTCGAATTGCTTTGGTGCTTTCTCCTGAACAGGAGCTTAACAGCAGGATGGCGGCAGTAATGGCAAAGAAACTGTAAATGGGAATTGTTATTTTCATGAATCTATAATATTCCAGACCGTTCAGATATTATTAACAAAAAAGAGAGGCCCATACAATGCATCTCATAAGTTCATCAGAAAGATTAAAATTGTAAACGATACAGTTGCATTAGGCAAGACAGAGTCTTAATAAGAGATATACCGCCTTAGAAAAATTCATTGTAAATGAAGCGATATATTCAAGGAAAATACTTGCCACAAAAAGGCTTGCAGGGTATCGTCGTGTACTTGTTGCTGCCATGCAGGTCAAAAGATTCTGTAAAAAACCGTAGCAGTTGTTTTGCTGATAAGGAATTGATTTTAATAAAATTAACCGTAACTGAGGAGGATTTAGATTATGCGTTCTATCCGCGGTGTCTGCATCATAATTTTAGTGTTACTTTTCAGCTTCAGTGCCATTGCTCTGGCTGAAGTTGAGACGGGGGCTTCAAAAACTTTCAAACTTGAGGCCAAGCCTGTTGATATGACTGTTTCTGCTGACGGAAAATATACATTTATACTTGCCGAGGGCGGCAAAATCCTTATTTACGACAGCGCTGGCGCCCTTAAGGACACCCTGAAAGTCAGTGATTCTGTGGTGAGCATAGGCACTTCACCCAAGGGTGATTATCTCCTGCTTGCAGACAGCAAAGCCAACACCCTTGAAGTTCTCACGATCAGTTTTGTCGTTGATATCGATATATCAGGTCTGCCGTTCAAGGGCCCGGCCGATGCCCAGGTTGTGGTTGCTGTATTCAGCGACTATCAATGACCGTACTGCGCAAAGGTTGAACCTTTACTTGAGCAGGTGCTCGAGCAGTATCCAAACGACGTTAAACTGGTTTTCAAGAATTTTCCTCTTACAAGAATACACAAGTTTGCCATGGATGCAGCAGTGGCTTCCATGGCTGCCAATCAGCAGGGAAAGTTCTGGGAGTTCCACGACGAGCTTTTCAAAAACTATAACAACCTGAACGCTGAAAAGTTTGATGAATTAGCGCAGGCAGTTGGACTTGATATGGAACAGTTCAACCAGGACAGGCAGAATCCAGCCCTGGCAGCCATGGTCCAGAGGGATCTCAAAGATGGCGTGGAAGCGGGGGTGCGGGGCACGCCATCTATCTTTGTAAATGGCCGCTTGCTGCAGCAGAGAAGCCTGCCCGGCTTCAAGCAGATCATAGATGAGGAACTGGCAAAGAAAAAATAAACGTCAACTTCCAGATTTTATGGGTTTGTGCTGCAGATGGAGGTCGCCATGAAAAGCTTTCGCAAAGAGCTCTGGTTCAATGTTCCAACAAGGCGCGCCTTTATAAACATTACGCCCCAGGTGGAGAAGTGTTTACGGGAAAGCGGAGTGCATGAAGGGTTGGCCTTGGTCAATGCCATGCACATAACCGCCTCGGTTTTTATAAATGATGATGAGTCTGGCCTGCATAATGATTACGAGGTCTGGCTTGAGAAACTCGCCCCGCATGAACCGGTCTCCCAATACCGCCATAACGGTTATGAAGACAATGCTGATGCTCATTTAAAAAGGCAGGTAATGGGAAGGGAAGTGGTTGTTGCGATCACTAATGGTCAGCTTGATTTCGGCACCTGGGAGCAGATCTTTTACGGTGAATTCGACGGTGGTCGAAAAAAAAGGGTCCTGGTAAAGATCATCGGCGCATAAATTTACCACGATAAATTCTAAGTCCAAAGGACTCAAGCCCGGTGCATTCCATAATGCAATCTGACAGCTTGGGTCCTTTTTTGTTTTTCCGGGAGATCGGCGTATGGGACTCTTTGAAATAATTGCCATCCTGCTCACTCTTTCCGCGTTTTTCAGTTTTATCAATTACCGTTTTTTAAGGCTGCCCAATACCATCGGCGTAATGTTGATCGGCCTGCTTTTCTCGCTTCTTCTGCTTACAATCAGCAGATTTTTTCCAGGCTCAAAACACTGGGCGGTAGCCATGCTCCTCCAGATTGATTTTGATGAGACCCTGTTGCATGGCATGCTCAGCTTTCTCCTTTTTGCAGGTGCTCTGCATGTAAACATCAATGAACTGCGGCAGCAGTACAGAATTATTTTGGGTCTGGCAACTGCCGGGGTAGTCCTGTCAACCCTTATTGTAGGATTCCTGAGCTGGGTGGTCCTTAACCTCCTGGGATTCAATATATCATACATCTATTGCCTGCTTTTCGGCGCCCTTATCTCGCCGACAGATCCAATAGCTGTTCTGGGAATCCTAAAAAAGGCCGATGTTCCCAAAAGCCTTGAGATCAAGATCGTCGGCGAATCACTGTTCAACGACGGGGTGGGGGTTGTCATTTTTCTTATTCTCCTGGAAACAATAGTCAGCGGTGCGGAACTTGGGATTGCCAGGGTTTTCAGGCTTTTTGTGCAGGAGGCAATCGGTGGAGGCCTGCTGGGTTTGGGTGTTGGCCTCCTTGCCTACCGGATGCTGAAACAGGTAGATAATTACCAGGTTGAAATACTGATCACCCTGGGATTGGTCACCGGAGGGTATGCCCTGGCGGATGCACTGCATCTTTCTGCTCCCATTGCCATAGTGGTTGCCGGCCTCCTCATCGGCAATCATGGCAGAAGCTTTGCCATGTCAGAAGACACTCGTCAGAATCTTGACACCTTCTGGGAGTTGGCCGACGAGGTGCTCAATGCGGTCCTCTTCCTGCTCATAGGTTTGGAGGTCATGGTTTTAAACTATAGCTGGTTGAATCTGGCTGCTGCTCTTCTGGGAATTCTTATAGTTCTGTCAGCGCGTCTGGTAAGCGTGTCTATCCCCATTCACCTGTTAAAACGCTCTCGGTCCTTCAGCCCTCATGTTGCCAAGATCCTCACATGGGGCGGTTTGCGCGGCGGCATCTCCATAGCCCTGGCTCTGTCATTGCCTGTCGGCATTGAGCGTGATGTCCTGCTGGCTATAACCTACGGCGTAGTTGTTTTTTCCATCCTTGTCCAGGGCTTGACAATCAGTCCCTTTTTGCGAAAGCTCAGGAAAACGTGATATATTATGCAGAACTTATTTTAAAAATCTTTTTGGAATTATGGTGAATATAAACAATATCACCTATAATTAAATGTTTGCCTTTGTGTAATCAAGCCCGATTCT
>PKTW01000055.1 GCA_002868955.1 Desulfobulbaceae bacterium | reverse complement strand
TGTTAAAGGAAGAACGGTTCAAAACGATCAGCAACCTCACCATTGCATATGGTGAAGAGAAAAGTGCGGCTGAAATTGCTGCAATGGCAAAAGAGGTTTGGGTAAACCTGGGAAAAAGCGGCGTTGAATTTGCTATTAAGATGGGCCAGGAGAAACCGGAAGAGTTTTTCAAGGACCTGGAGGTCAGGGGTAATGAGTACCTGCAGGAGGCCTTTCGGAAAGGCAGAGGCGTTTTAGGTCTCATATCCCACATGGGCTGCTGGGAAGGAACTGCAATGAGTATTCCTATGCTGGGTTTTCCTGCCTATGCTATCGGCAAGAGACTCGGCAATGAGAAACTCAACGCCCTGCTATTTGAATCCAGGGGCAAGAAAGGCGTCCCCACTCTGGCAAGGGGCTCATCGTATAAAACAATTCTAAGGATCCTGAGAGAAAATAACCTTATTGGTATCCTGATTGACCAGGACACCGAAGTGCGTGGTGTGTTCGTCGATTTTTACGGCAGGCCGGCCTACACGCCAATCGGCGCGGCCATGCTGGCCATGGATTCAGGCGCCCCGGTCCTCCCCATATTTTACCTGAAAAAAGACGATGACACCTATGAATTTATTATCGAGAAGGAAATAGCCCTGGTCATGACCGGCAACAGGCGGCAGGACATGGAGGAGAATACCCGCCGCTTCCATGCGGTCATTGAAAAATATATCAAGAAATACCCGACCCAGTGGGTCTGGATGCACAACCGCTGGAAGACAACCCCTGAAATGGTGCAAGAAAGAGAGAAAACAAAAAGGAAAACAGCGTAACACTAAATTGATTGTCTATATCTTTTAAAGAGGTATAAACATCAGTGCTGAAATTGCATCTTGTAAATTCTTGATAAGGGGAATGGTGTATGTTCGAGAAAGGGGAGAAAGAGGTCAAATATTGGAATGCAGTGAAACAAGTCATAACAGGTTTATGCTTATTATTCGTTTTTGTGGTGGCAGCAGGACTTGTACAGCCGAGTAATGCTTTCGCGCAAGAGGGATGGGGACCGGGACAGGATACGTGGAAATTTGAACTGGGCGGATACTTTCCATCTACCAACACGGAGCTGCAGGTTAGTGGCATTGATTCCGGTAATGATCTGGACCTGGAAGATAAGCTCGGCTTCAGCGACAGTGATGCAATTTTTCGGCTCGACGGCTACTGGCGTTTTTATAAAAGCACCGGTTGGGCTTCGGCTACTACCAGTTCACCAAGGCTTTTGGCCTGGGAATCGGATATGATTATTTCCGCATTGATGTCACAGCCACGGACGGCGAACTGATATCCGATATAGTCTACGAGTACCAGGGTGTGCAGGCGTACGGGATCTTGAGGTTTTAGTGGAAAAGATAGTGACTAAAGTTGTAAGTGAGCTAAAGTGAGCTAAAGTTAACATAAAAAAAATAAAGATTAATAGTGGTTAGGCTGAAGGCTGAAGTAAGAGAAAATTCTGAATTCTGAATTCTGAATTCTGAATTTTTAATTTTTAATTTTAAATAAGGAGAATGTCTATGCGGGCGAAAACAATTGTACTGGTAATGGCAGCAGCTGTTTTTATGCTGGTTTCACATGCAACAGCAGCACAGGATTTGGTGGAGACTGTGGCCAAGGGCTGCGAAAAAGAACTTACTTCGTATTGCAGCGATGTAACCCCAGGAGAGGGGCGTATACTGGCATGCCTATATGCCCATTCTGACAAACTCTCCGGCAAGTGTGAATATGCGCTTTACGATGCGGCTGTCCAGCTTGAACGGTTCGTTGCTGCGCTTTCGTATTTAGCCAATGAATGTGATGAGGACCTGGACAAGTTCTGCACAGGCGTGGAAGCTGGTGAAGGACGGTTGCTGAAGTGCCTGGATGAAAATTCTGCAAAGATCAGTGCACGCTGCACCCAGGCCCTGAAGGATGTTGGTGAAAAGTAAAATGCCATGTTGGATTGATTGAAAGGATAATAACTGAAGGTGAAGGGGGTAAATGCTTGAAAATGTATTACCCCCTTTTAAGCCTCAGAGATGGAAGCATCTGGCATGCTAAAACTTTCCCGTTTTTTCATTGTCTAGACTGCTGCGAGCCTGATTATCCTGTCGATTGTCGCTGATCCATTTCACAAGACACAGGCCAGCTCGTAATGAGTGCCTCGGGAGATAGCGTAGCCTTTGTTGTCTTCGGTGCCTGTACTCCGAGGTAATTACCATATAGTGGGGTAATTTTTCAGCGGTTTCTGAAGATCTTGTTCCACTCTTTTTCAGCCGCCTCCGGTGCCCTGATCTGCGGCATGCGGCGCCATGACCAGCATTAAGACAGACCATATCAAAAATTTTATGGAACATGCATCCCAGGTTGGCGCTGAAATCAAAGATGGAGCCGTCCAATCTTGATTGCACTATCAATACAAAAATTTTCCCAAGTAAAAATAAAAACTGTGCTTATTGCCCTCAGCGAGTCCGTACCCAAGATAGATTGGACCCAGGGGTGTATCAACACCTAGGAACAGGCTGCCTGCCGTGATGAGGGTATCAAAGTCTATGTCACCCTTATCCTGCCAGACGTTGCCGGATTCCAAAGATGCACCAATATAGGTCGGCATAACATTAAAATTACCTATACGCCGCATATAAGCCATTCTCAGCAACCCCGAATGCTGACCGCTTAATTCATCATCAAGATACCCGGAGAGGTTGAACAATCCTCCCAATTGGAAAAGATTCTGGAGTGGAGCATCACTGTCAAGTGTAGAATAAAAACGGGCGCCACCAAGCAGGGTGTTGCGGTCCCAGCTTTTAGCGATTAGGGCATTAAAAAGAACCTGATCAAAAGAACTGTCTGCCCCGATATCCTCAAGAGAAGAAAGATATTCCACAAAGCCGTAAACACCTGCGCGTGGGAAATCCAAGTTATCCAATTTGTCAGCAGTGAGCTTCAGGTAGAGTTCCCCACTGTCATAATCATAGTTAGGCAAGTATGTTGCACCTGTCCTGACCTCGACGTCGCCCTGCATTCTCAGTATTCCAATGCGAGCTTCACCCCAGGTTCCCAACTCCCTTCCAACTGCTAAATCACCACCGTATCTTGCTACATTATATTCAGCCAATATCTCTCCGGCCGACGAGAAAATATTGACATTTCTCTTGCCCCAAAACAATCTTGGATGGATAAAATAACGGGAACCATAGTCAAAAGGCTGGTAGATTTCGGCATAAATAATTGGCGCACTACCGATCTGAACGGCAACTCGAAACTCTCCATCCAGTGTATTAATTGCTGTACGGGTGTATGCAAAACCGAGGTTATAATAACTGTCACCTTCCTGATTCCCTGCAAGCGTCAGCCCTGCCTGTATGTAATTCGGCCCCCAGGAGCGTTCTCTCACATGCAGAACAAGCCCGGCCTTTCCATCCTCTTCTACTATCTCATAGGTAATGTTCTCAAAAAGCTCCAATCCGTAAATTACACCAATATCCTTTTCAAGTTTTTCCACATCAAGGGGCTGCCCCGTTTCAATGTGCAGGCGTGCTAATATCACTTTATCGCTGACCCTGGACCGGTTATCTAATTTGATAAACTCGATCACCGGTGGGACGGGCACACTCTTTGCCTTATCTGGATCCCTCGCGGCAAGGTAAGCGTCATAGTCGGATTGCGCCAGGACAAGTTTCATGAGTTCCTGTTTTTTGTCCTCGGCAGCTTTATAGCCGATTGTAATTGCGTTGCCAGCTCGGCTAAAAGAACCGGAAGTGATATCGGCAAGGTCTGGAACTATAAAAACATCTTTTTCGGTAAGTGTGGCTATCTGTTTTTCCGTGTTTCTTCGTGTCAGGATACCGGTCAACTGCCAGGTAATCTCCAGGGCGGATTTCAATTTTTCAGGTCCTGCCAAAGGGGTACTTATATCAACTGCAATAATGATGTCAGCCCCCATATTTCGGACTATATCTATAGGGAGGTTTTTGCTTATCCCGCCATCAACAAGTATTTTATCATCTATTATGACCGGAGAAAAAACAGAGGGGACAGACATACTGGCGCGCATCGCCTGGGCCAGGTCTCCCGAACCAAGAATAACCGGCTCACCTGTCACGATATCTGTTGCAACCGCCCGGAAGGGAATTCTGAACTCGTCAAAATCGTAAATCGTACTGACCGGCAACGCCAGCCGCTTGAAAAGAATATCTATTTGCTGCCCCTGGATAAGCCCCGGGGGGAGCTTGATCTCAAGGGAATCGCTTAATCCAGGTTTGCCTTTCACAAGGTATGTTTTATCATCTGTTTTACGGCGGAAGGAACGATCTTCCCTTGGTATAAGGTCAGAAAATGCTTCGTCCCAGTCAACACCCGTAACGGTTTTTTCAAGTTCGTCACTTGACATCCCTGAAGCATAGAGTCCTCCGATAATTGACCCCATGCTGGTTCCGCCGATATAATCTATTGGGATGCGCATCTCCTCAAGTACTTTGATAATACCGATATGGGCAGCACCCCGGGCACCGCCGCCACTTAAAACCAGACCGATTTTCGGCCGCGGCGACTCTTGCGGGGATTCTGTTGCCAGGCAATGAGCATAAAAGACAGGCATGCAGAAAAGTAAGAGAACAATCGCAACCAGAAATCTATCCGGGAATTTTCCCCTGTTTTCCCTCTCTTTCCATGTATAGAGCATAATCCGCCCTCTTGTTTGATCTCTCCATGATTTCATAAGTACTAACCAAATTATCTATACCAAAACTTTCTGAAGAAAAATATTACTTTACGGAATTTTTTTGCAGAGTCAAAATTACCCGGAGCAGTCAGACCCTTCGATTAACAGGTTGGAGGCAAGAAGTGAAAGTGACTAAAGTGACTAAAGTTTAGAGTGACTAGGAGCCTGTCGGAGAATTATAATCGTAACGAAAAAGTGAGAAATCGAGAACAAATTTTCGGGAATTTGATGCGAATAGCAGTGCTATTTAAAGAAAATTCCGGGAAATTTGGGCCGATCTTCTCGATTTTGCAGTAGATTCGGAATACTCCGACAGGCTCCTAGTGTTAAAAATAATCGTCCTGAAGTGTTAAGTTGCTAGCCATCTTGTTAAACCATCAAAGCTCAAATGGTGGAACTGGAAAGATTAACAGGAATAGAGTTAAACTAATTCCCTTCAGCTTATTCATTTCGCTGTTTTGGCAGTTCCTCTTCAACAAAACGCATAACAGCCTCGAGCAATGCTTCGCGTGGGAAGCTGTTTTGATCAACGAATATTGACCCAAGTGTTGAATGCGTGCGGGCAATGGGTACAACCAACGCCCAATGATCAGCATTTACAAACCCAATCAAGGTACTGGCTGGAATGATCTGGTCGTAGAACAACATCTGACTATCATTACGCGCATCAACCTTGCTCAGCTTCTTGTAACTAGAAATCAATACTGAGGAGATATGATCAGGATGCGGGTACGTAACCAGAGAGTAATAAGCAAAATCACGGGGCAGCGGATTTTCTGCAAGCCACGCTTTTCGTGTTGCGGGACGCAGGCTTTCAATAGCACCACCATCACCCTCAGTACACTCTGCATCAGGCCAGTTCCTCAGCATTCC
>PKTW01000171.1 GCA_002868955.1 Desulfobulbaceae bacterium | reverse complement strand
TTTCGGCCTCGGCGTGGGAGATAAAATCCTGGTAATATTTGTGGTGAAAGTCTTATGTTCTGCATTATCAAATATAGCATTTTTTGCTAATAATTTCAGTTTGTTTAATGCAAAAAATAAGCTTAAACTAGTGCCATTCGGGACACCATGCTGATTTTTTAACCCAGGCTTGGTCCTTTCAAAGTTAAAAATATACTGGACAGGGATGCATACTCTTTGTCGGGAACAGTACGTGGCTGCAACACTGGTTTCGGCCTGGAATTTATTGAAAAATCTGGTCAACCTCGACCTGATTACACCGGAAGACCTCCAATTTCAGATTTTTCTTTATCCGCAAAACATTAAAACGGATTTTTAATTACAGAAAAGAAAAGTTGGCAGAACTTCTGACTATGGATAGCTCGATAGAAATCCTGGCAAAATTACATACAGGCTGGTAAACAAGAGAAAATCGCTCTGTTTTATAATGAGTTAAATGAGCATATTTCTAATAATACATATTTCAAGATTAGATACACCAGTCATAAATCACAAAGAAAAAGGCCTCAAAAGATTTCTTAAGAGGCCTTGGGTTCTGCAAAAGATTATTTTTTTCTACCAGCGCTCAGTACCAACCAACTGGCTAACATCCATGCAGCTCTTCATTTCTTCTTCTGACAGTTCTTCTTTGGTTTTTAAGTTGCCTTTCAGGGCAGAGGCAGTACAGGCATACTCTTTGCCGTCTTTATCCCTGATCCACACCATAGATTCATATCCGCCTTTATTGTATTCTTCTTCAGCCATGATATTCCCTCCTTGTTAAATTTTTATTTTCCCAATGGATGATTTATGACCTAAGCATTAAAAAATTTCAACATTTGAATTGTTATAAATGTAATTTTTAAAAATGAAGTTTTTTGTTTACTTCAAAAGTCAATCTATCATGCCACAATAGTAAGTTTTGGGGTTCTTTTTTTTGTTTCGATGTGCGGATGATTTTATGGGGCGCTCTCTTAGTCAATATTGGGACCTACAGGAATCAGAATCTCATTCCGCCGTAAAAACCAGAGCGTGAAAGGGGGATTGTAACGAGCCCAGACGGGAGCGCCTATAATTGTGAGACCTTCTTCTTGAATCCACGACTCCAACTTTTTTTTATAGCGCTGGTAGTTCTTTTCGCTCCAGAAACCCGTATATCGCACCGCAGCCATCCGGCGAGCTGGAACCTGACGCAACGAGATTTTGGGGTCCTCCGGTTCTGGAAGGGTTTCAAGGGTATAAGAGACTGGCATCATAAAACTGAC
This sequence comes from Desulfobulbaceae bacterium, assembly GCA_002868955.1. GTDB lineage: Bacteria > Desulfobacterota > Desulfobulbia > Desulfobulbales > BM004 > BM004. The sequence goes on along the minus strand of PKTW01000171.1, from coordinate 4,331 downwards.
AGCCCATTGTCCCTGGACAGGTCGTTGTCCTACGGGAGCCGTCATCTCAATCTTTTCTCCCCTTGGCTCTTGGGATACGGGCGCTGTCATCGCTACTTTGTTCTGCGAACGATTATCACCGGAAATATAGCGAAAAAGCCTGTTGAAAGCCATGCTCCCTGCTTGTTTAATATCGCCTTCCACGACGGTTTCTGCGAGGACATGGGGTGCATAATCCCGGATCTCAAACTTGTCATCTTTTCTTGCCACTTTGTACTTAGCCTCTTCGATTGCCATGGCATTCGTAGCCCCAATGAAAATTACTGCTACTGAAAGTATGATGCACACTATACGTATCATGATCACCTTATCCCATAATTTACATGCATCTTCGCCCATTTTTTTTATTTATAACCCATTGGCATAATACTATATGAATGCATTTCAAAAGTAAGATTAATTGACACAATAGAAACTTTTTCATGGTTGATTTGAACGTACAATTACCGATAAACATCTTACAGTATAATGCATGAAAGTTGGAGAAGAATTTGGGCCTCCAGCCCCGGCATTCATAGTTTAGAACTGTAAAGTTTACTTATAATATCATTGATCTGTCACTTATTATTAAAGATTTACAACTGAAAGGCAAGCGAAGCAGTCTGCTGTAACTCTATGGTGGCAAGTTGAAACCAGGCGACGATGTTTGCGATAAATAAATTCAGGTGAATAATACGAGGAGGGCAACTGAGAACCGCCTTACGCATCAGCCACCGTGGTCGAAGGGAGTGAGCTGTGATAAGTTACCTGTGGAAGTTGTTGCAGGAACGTGCGATAATATTACTTTATTACCCGAAAATAAAAATTTTGGCGTTTAGATTTCAGTGACACAGGGAAAAAATAAAATTGGAAAATGGTCAGCCTGCATAAAGAGCTGGGATGGATACCCGCCTTTTGTGAAATGGGGTATTGGGGCCTTTCTTCTCTCGGTAGTTGCCTTTGTCCTCTATGTTGGTTATCTGGACAGCCTTATCCGTAAGAAATTCGAGGGCAATCTCTGGTCGCTTCCTGCGGTGGTCTATGCTCGCCCACTCGAGCTTTATCCTGAACTTGCCATTTCAATACCTGAGCTTGAAGATGAACTGCAGCTTGCAGGGTATCGACAGGACCGAAGGGCTGAGGATCCGGGGGGGTATGACAGGCAGGAAGGGGTTATCCATCTGGTCACCAGAGAGTTCAACTTCCCGGATGGTGTAGAGAAATCAGGAAAATATACTCTTCAGTTTACCAATGACACATTGGCAGGTATCTCCCGCACCGACAGCGGGGAGGTGGTTAACGGTCTTCGCCTTGATCCGGCCAGAATCGGCAGCTTCCACCCCAAGCAGCATGAAGACAGAATCGTTCTTTCCAGGGAGGAACTGCCGGAGTTACTGGTGGAGAGCCTCTTGGCGGTGGAGGATAATAATTTCTTTCGCCATTGGGGTTTGGACCCCCGCGCTATTCTGCGGGCGCTGCTTGCCAATACCATGGCTGGGGAAACCGTACAGGGTGGAAGTACCCTTACCCAGCAGCTCGTGAAGAACTTCTTTTTAACCAATGAGAGAACTCTCTGGCGCAAAGCCAACGAAGCGATTATGGCCCTGCTCCTTGAGGCCCATTACGACAAGAATGAAATCCTCACCGCGTATGTCAACGAAATTTTCCTTGGCCAGGATGGGGGTAGGGCGGTGCATGGTTTCGGTCTGGCCAGTTTCTTTTACTTTCGCCGTGATCTGAAGGATCTTTCTCCCGCACAGATTGCAACGCTTGTCGGCATGGTACAAGGACCTTCTTATTATAATCCACGTAAATATTCAGAGCGCTGTTTGAAGCGCAGGCAGGTAGTTCTGGAGGTGATGCGCACCAAAAAAGTCATTGACGAACGCACCTATGAGATGGCCAAGTCCGCGTCGTTGGACACGCAAGAGGTGACTGGCAACGCCTTCAACCGTTTTCCTGCATTTCTAGATCTGGTTCGGCGCCAGCTGGCCGAAGATTACCCGGAAGAGGCCCTCACTTCCGAAGGGATGAAGATTTTTTCCACACTTGATCCCCACGTGCAGAAGGTTGTCGAGCAGCAGTTTGCGGCAACCATTTCCAGACTGGAAAGAAACACCGGCAAACGCGGTTTGAACGGAGCTGTGATCGTCACTCGCCGGGAGGATGGAGAGATCCTCGCCGTTGTTGGTGGCAGAAATTTTCTGCAATCAGGCTTCAATCGAGCCCTTGTCGCCAGACGGCAGGTTGGCTCCCTGATCAAGCCGGCTATCTATCTTGCGGCCCTGGGTAAAGGGTATACCCTGGCGACCCCGGTTGATGACACGGCCTTAACTCTAGCCAACCAGGGTGGCAAGCCTTGGACCCCTGCAAATTTTGACCGAACCGAACACGGACGGATCCCGATGTATCTTGGACTTGCCTATTCCATGAATCTGGCCACGGTCAGAATAGGTATGGATGTGGGTGTTGAAGAGGTTGTGCGGACCCTAAAGGATCTTGGCGTAAACGGTGACTTTCCTGCTTATCCTTCTTTTCTTCTAGGGGCAGTTTCTCTAACTCCGCTCGAGGTTACACAAATGTACCAGACTTTAGCCGCCGGCGGTTTTTATCTGCCTCAGCGAGTGATAAGCAGCGTGCTGGCCGCGGATAATACTCTGGTAAAGCGTTTCGGTCTTTCAGTAGAGCAGCGTTTTTTGCCTGAGCAGGTATATCTACTTAACAGCATGCTTCAGCATGTAGTAAGCGAAGGAACCGCCAAAAATCTATCCAGATTTATGTCACCCTCCTATAACGTTGCTGGTAAAACCGGCACCTCTGATGATTTGCGGGACAGCTGGTTTGCCGGCTTCACCGGCGACCAGCTTGCGGTGGTCTGGCTTGGCAATGATGATAATACATCGACTGGTCTGACCGGTGCAAGCGGAGCACTGGAGGTCTGGGGCGAAATCATGCGTGCCCTGCATCCACAACCTCTTGATCTCGTTGAACCCGAGGGCATTGAGTGGCAATGGCTGAAGCCGGCTACCTTTGAACGCTCTTCCTCTCCCTTCCTTTTTGCCCGCGAACAGGTTAAGTTGCCCTTCATAGGCCTAGCCAGTCCCGCGATTGGCGGCTCTTCCGAAAACGATCCGCAGGATTCGCCGGTGAATGGGGTTGATGGGGTGATGAAAAAGATTATTAATTGGTTTAACCGAAGATGAATATGAAGGTGCATGTCCCTAATTGGATACTGAGCAGAAGCCGAGAGCAATGCTGCAGTTTGTGGCGAGTACTGATACTGATGGTTATATCCTGCTATATATCAAGCTGTGCCCCGCAAACGAAAGTAGGTACACCGGTCTTCAGGGAAGAACCGCAAGGACAGGTCGTAGCGCCGCCCGATCAGACAGCGATTCTGCTCACCAGCGCCGATACGGCTATGCAGTCAGGACAGCTGGATAAGGCCGAGATGCATCTTGAACGCGCCCTGCGTCTGTCCCCTCGTGATGCGCAGATCTGGCATGGAATGGCCAGAGTCCGCTTTGAGCAGAGCAATTATGCCCAAGCAGTGCAATTTTGCTTGAAATCAAACAGCCTTGCCGGTAAGAACGAGGCCATTATTCGCCAGAACTGGCTTTTAATGGAAAAGGCTTATCTGAAGACCGGTGATACAGAAAAAGCTATATGGGCCCGGCAGAAAGCCAGCGAAAAATAGTAGACATAATTTCCGGGGCTGCCGATGGCTGCAGAACCCTACCCCAGTGCTGTTTTACTTAGTAAGTCCGGTCATGCTGGAAAGATGGCTAATAACAGTAAAAGGCAAAAATCCGATCTGTTTTAAGATTTTTGCCTTTTACTGTGAAATTTTTGATTAATCCATTTAGTTTTTATGGATAACAACCAGTTTGAGTTTTAAGACAGACAACCATAAGTGCATTCATATCATTTGATCAATGTGGATATATAGTTCGTCCGTAACTTACAAGGCTACCGTTTATATTGTTCTATCGCAGACTGTTTATTCCTCGCATTTACAGTAACACCTTTCCAATATCCCCTTTTTCCCAGCCTTGAAACGATTAACTTGTTGCCGCTATAGCCAAAAGCAAATCTAAAAATAAATTCTAAAATTATTAAACTCATATAAATGGGATTAAATTGAAAAGCATCAAATTCAAAAGCGTCAAGTTGAAAAGCAGCAAAGCCGAAATCCATTAAAACGAGAGTATAGTATATCATGAACTCCATAAAGTTTACGAAAACAAATTAACAGAGAGCTACCACCCAAAGTCTCTTGAGAATTGCCCACCCAAAAGTAAAGAAAAAAGCTG
>PKTW01000039.1 GCA_002868955.1 Desulfobulbaceae bacterium | reverse complement strand
CCAGACCAGGAAGGCCACCGCAGTCAGTGTGTTGCCGGTGGCAAAGACATAAATTATCGCGGGTATCACAATGGGGCCGACACCGACCTGCACCACGGCGGAAATCAGGCACAACAGCGTCCAGATGCCCGCCCCGGGGACACCTGCCACCATGAAGCCCAGACCGGCCAGCAGCGCCTGGATCACGGCGACGCCCAAGACGCCGCGGGCAACACTGCGAATAGTGGCCTCGGCCAGGTTGGCAAAGTCATCGCCGCGTTCACCCACCAGGCGTTTGGAGATACCGTGCGCCAGCCGGTGACTGCCGGCGGAATAGGTCAGGAAGACACCGGCGATGATAAATGCAAAGATGAACATGATAAGCCCGATTCCTGCACTGGCCGCAACGTTGACCAGCCAGAGGCCGAGGGCCTTGATCTGGGGTTGCAGCGGCTTCAGCGCCTCGGACAGGTTTGTGGACGCGAGGCTCCAGATGCGCGCCACCAAATCGCCAATAACAGGCCAGCCTTTCACCCCCTCAGGCGGCGGCGGAATAATAATCTGCCCGCGGTGAAAACCTTCCGCCAGGGTGGTCACGTTTTCCACCAGCAGTTTGGTCAGCACCACGGTTGGCACCAGCAAAAGTACCAGGAAGCCGAATGAGAGCAGGGTGGCAGCCAGTCGGCGCCGTCCGCGCAGCAGATCAACCAGGGCTCGATAGACCGGGTGGATCGCAACAGCAATGATGGCTCCCCAAACTATTGTGGCGATGAAAGGCTGTACGATCTGAAAGCACCAGAAAAGGAGAAGTGTCAGCACTCCGATCCGTATGGCGGTTTCAGCAACCTTGCGGGACAATTCGTCGGGAGTGCTCTTCGCTGAATTCGTGTTTATATCAGGTTCTTTTTTCATGGCTTCGAGTGGACACACAACAACGTAAACATTTCACCTGAGCTTGCCTGCTTCGGGCGGGTCGAATCCCGGGTGGCACAAAGCTTTAATTCTGTATAATTTCTGATAGTAACCTGACAGTGTTATGCGGCAAATAAAAAAATATTGACTGAAGGGCCTTGATGGAAGCAAATGGCAATACAATTCAATCTATTCAGGTATTGCATTAATCTGAATCAATGCTGTAAATGCCTGCGGCATTTGCGGTGAAAATTTGCCAAACCATTTATCATACGTCTTCACTATCTGTTTTGTGCGATAGAGACGGGATATTACGCGGTCGGCAACAAGACGGAAGTCTGCATCATTTCTCCTCACCGCCAGGGCAAAAGGTTCATATGTGAATACGTTTGGCAGAATCGCAAAATTTTCCTGGTTGGCTGCTGCCAAGGCCTGGCCAATAAGAACAACCTGGTCTGCGGCAAAGGCGTCTATCTCCCCTTTTTCCAAGGCAGTACGTCCTGCAGCCGTTGCATTCAACAAGACAATATCAGCATTTATCGCTGTTTCCTGAAAGAGTCCCCGCAGCGCAGCTTCTGTTGTTGTGCCTTTCACAACCCCAATTTTTTTCCCATTGAAATTGTTCATTATCTTCGTATCCTTCAGGATCATGAATGCAGCGCCCGTAACAAATGTAAGCTGTGTAAAGTCAACAAGTTCACCACGGGAAAGTGTTTTGGTGGTCGAACCGCACAGTATGTCTATCCGGTTGTCGGACAGGGCATTAAATCGCTCTGCAGCTGTCACGGGAACATATTCAATTGCTACAGTTCCGCCAATTTTAGTTTCTACTTCAGCCGCAATAAGTTTACAGAGATCAATGGAGTACCCGGCCGGTGTGGAGTCTTTATCCAGAAAAGACATTGGTGGCTGGTCCTGGCGATAACCGATCTTGAACTTTCCGGTTTGTTTAATCTGCAGAAGTGTTCCCGTTAATTCCTGGGCTGCCAGGGGGGTGGCTAGGAATGCGACCAGTAAAATGGTTGCAAGTAAGGATCTCATGGTTTCTTTCTCCTTGTTAAGGTTTGACTTTAATGTAACACCGAGCGGTCTGACTTCTGCAGCATAGAAGCCTCTCTGGAAACATTGCCGAAAAGAATGGTCCTGATGCCTGAAATCTCTATTGAGCAGGTGTCCAGGTCTCGTCCGGGTCGAACAATGTCATGGCTTTGACTAATTCCTCGGTATTTTCTCCCAGGTCTTTCTGATAAACCACAGCATCATGATTTACGATGAAGGTCATGATCCCGGAGTTGGCGTAGTCGGCCGGATGGGCAACAACGGCAAATCCTCCGATCATCTTGCCGTTTATGATATAATCATAGGCCCCGCCCGGTGCATTCTTTCCCTGGGCCTTGAGAATACGGTAATAATAGCCATGATAAGGAATGGGAGTGTTATCCTCTGTGGTATACCCCTCTGCTCTCGCGTTTGCAACCAGTTCGCCGATGGGGCTCGGCTCCTCCCCCTCCTGGGCCTCCCAGTGAAGCCCGTTTTTCTTCCCCGGGTCACTGATAAATTTCTGAGCATATTCAAAAAGGGAATCGACGTCACGTTCCGCCATCGCAAACTCACGCTGCGCATCAACAATGGCCAGCAGAACTTGGATCGTGTCCAGTTCGTTCTTGCCAATGCGGCGGTTCAGTATCTCCTCCTTTCCGATTGCGGCATCAAACATCCACCGGTTATCCTTATTCACGAGCGGAAACGGAAAAGGCCAATCATTATTGCCGATTACGAGCAGAAAATTGTTCCCATCGGGTTCTATACGGTTTTGCTCATTAAAGGCTTTCAGAAAATTCTGCCTTGTCTGCCGGTCTGCGACCTTATCGCCCGAGGAGATAAGTTCATTGGATTCCGTTCCTAAAATCGCAAGCAACTCCTTGTCGTCGTCTGCCTTCAAGGCCTTAACTAAAGCCTGCACAGCATCGGAAGGAGATTTGAATTCATTCTTCTTTGGAGGGGAAGTGGTGCATGCCGCCAGAGAAAGACAGAGAAATACTGTCAGAGTTGTAATCGTTAAAAAACGCTGAATGTTAAATGCTCTATTTTTTGTAAAGGAAAACATTATTTTCTCCTCCATGTGATTTCTGTCTGCAGATGTAAGTGAAGTAGCCATCTTTACCTCATGCGTCCACCACCGCCACCACGGCCACCACCACCGCGGCTGGCTCCCCCGGAACGGCTCATGTTTCCGCGCTGGCTGTAGTTCCTGCTTGTGCTGCCCTGGTTCATGCCGCTGAAAGAGCTACCACGATCCGTTCTACTGGGTGCAGCACTACGATTTATGTCACGACTCTGGGGCTTAGCCCTTGTATCTGATTGCCTGGAAACCGTATCACGGGTCTGTGCCCTGTCCCTTGTATCTGGTGATGGCCTGGCACTAGTATCGCGAGTCTGCGCCCTGTCTCTTGTATCAAGAGTCTTGGCCTGTCCGGCACCATCGCGGGCAAGGTCTTTTCTGCCGGCCTCCGCCTTGCCGCGAAAATTTTCACGGGATTTAACTGCATCTCTTGAGGCTGCCCGGTTATACTGCTGAGCTGTTTTTTGATCTCGGTACGAAACGCCTTTCCGGTGCTCAGGGCTATGCTTCCACTGGCCTTCTCTGCCGCCATACTGCTTCGCATACCGTTCACGGTTGATATTTTTGTTATAATTGATGTTTCGATTAATATTGATGTTGACACTATGGCTGTGCCAGTTCCAATGTCCCCAGGCATATCCCCATGCAACGCCGACAGCTACTCCTGTGGCGAAACCGTAAAGCGTGGGACGGGGGTAATAGGGAGGATAGTAATAGTAAGGCGGATAGTGGGGCCACCACCATGATCCGTAAACAACGGTGGGATTATAGACCGGTACGTAAACAACCTCCGGCTTTGCCGACTCGATGATGATCACTTCCTTCTCGACCTTGACAACCTGTTCCTCCGAGGTCTTGAGGTTTTCAGCCTCTTTCGCTTTCTTGCGTAGATTCTGAACCGTATTTGAGACATCCTCCTGCTGCGCAAGAAATGCGTCTCCCAGTTTCTGTGTCCAGTCGAGTTGTTCACCCATCATGGCAAGGACATCCGGAAACTGGACCAGTGACTTCACGCTAGGATCCCACTCCTGCTTCTCAAGTTCCTGGGCCAGGGCATCACCTTCCAGCTCCTTATTCTCTTTGGCCCACCTGTCAGCCTGTACGACTTCGAGCGGATAGGTCGAGGCCATCAGTACCTGGGCAAGCAGTGAGTCAGGGTAGAGGGCGATGGGCGCCAGCATCTGGTCGAGTTCCTCCTTCTTGAAGGTTTTTGTAGTCTCTGCCTCCGCCGTTTCAGCCCCCGGCTCCTGGGCAATGGCACAGGGCGGCAGGGCAAGCATAAGAACAAGAATCCAAGACAATAAACTTCTGAATCCTTTTTGCCAGTATGTTGTCATTTTTCTCTCCTTTTTCGCATCAGGGACTTACCAGCCCCCAGGAATCCTCAATTCAACCCGATCAAAGCACTCCTTATGCTCAATTGATCAAAAATATGATTCAAAATCTGAATATAGACAAAAATGCTGCTACGTAAAAACTTTTCACCTTAATACCTCGAATAGGCCCAATAAGCAAATTATTGATTATCCAGAATATTACTTAAGCTCTGTGAGGAGGCAAGTAATTTTTGTGTAGATTATTTCAGCAGGGATGCTTTCCCAGAGGAATTTAGGTTGGGTTTTTTGCGTTTTCACAGTAAATTCCTCATTGTTGTCAACATGATATTACTTCCCAGGAGGTTTTTCCCATGGCTCAACAGTGCGACATTGGACTCATCGGCCTAGCAGTAATGGGCCAGAATCTTATTCTGAACATGGCTGACCATGGCTATCAGGTCGCTGCCTTCAACCGGACGACAAGCAGGGTTGACGAGTTCCTGGCCTGGCCGGCGCAGGGTAAATCCATTGTCGGCTGTCGCAGCCTGGAGGAATTTGTCCGGAACCTCAAAAAACCCCGCATTGCCATGCTCATGGTCAAGGCCGGGGATCCGGTGAAGCAGACTGTAAAGCAGCTTGCTCCGCTCCTGGAGCCCGGTGATATCATCATCGACGGCGGCAACTCCTGTTTTCTTGACACCGAAGAGCAGATCAAAGAACTGCAGCCCCAGGGCATCCTTTACATGGGTACAGGTATTTCCGGGGGAGAGGAGGGGGCGCGGCATGGCCCCAGCATCATGCCAGGCGGCGTAAAAGAGGCTTGGCCCCATGTCAGGCCCATCTTCCAGGCCATTGCCGCCAAGGTCGGTCCAAACAATGACATCCCCTGCTGCGACTGGGTCGGTGCAGGCGGTGCCGGCCACTATGTCAAGATGGTGCACAACGGTATTGAATACGGAGACATGCAGCTTATCAGCGAGGCATACTCATTACTGAAAGACGGTCTCGGGCTCAACAATGATGAACTGTATGATGTCTTTGACGAATGGAACAGGGGGGAGCTGGACAGCTACCTCATAGAAATAACGCGCGATATTTTTTCCGTTATCGACGATAAAACAGGCAAAGCCCTGGTTGATATGATCCTGGACAAGGCGGGCCAGAAGGGGACAGGCAAGTGGACAGCCCAGCATGCCATGGACCTGGGAGTGCCCACCACCCTGATCACGGAAGCGGTATTTGCCAGGACCCTGTCAGCCCTGAAGGAACAGAGGGTGCGGGCAGGTAAGGTTCTTACCGGTCCTGCTGGAGAGCCGAAGGAGTTCCGCTTATCAGCAGATAGGGAAGATTTTGTCAACCAGGTCCGTAAAGCTTTGTTTGCCTCCAAGGTCTGCAGTTATACCCAGGGATTTTTCCAGCTGCAGGCTGCCTCAAAAGAGTTTGACTGGGAACTTGAGCATGGCGCTATCGCCATGCTCTGGCGCGGCGGCTGTATCATTCGCGCAGCATTCCTTGAGGATATCAAGAAGGCCTATGACCGTAATCCGCAACTGGAAAATCTGCTGTTCGATGAGTATTTTTCCGCAGAAGTGATTGCCAACCAGAAAGCCTGGCGTCAGGTGGTCTGCACAGCAGCCCGGCTTGGTCTCCCTGTCCCGGCTATGAGTGCAGCTTTGAACTACTATGACTCCTACCGCTCCGCACGGCTGCCCCACAACCTGCTGCAGGCCCAGCGGGATTACTTCGGCGCCCATACATATGAGAGGGTGGACGAAGAAGGGAGTTTTCATACAGATTGGGGGAAGTTGAAGAGATAAAAGAAGGTTTCGAGGTTTCAAGGGGTCAAGGGGTCGAGGGAAAAAGATTAGGTTTCAAGGTTTCGAGGTTTCAAGGGGTCGAGGGAAAAAGATTTAAGGACAGGGATGCTTAAAAATTTTAAGGAACTGAATGTATGGGAAAAGGCTTATAAGCTCTGTCTTGAGATTTACAAAACAACAAAGAACTTCCCGAATGAAGAAAAGTATGGATTGTCCTCTCAAATGAGAAGGGCAGCAATATCAATACCATCAAATATTGCAGAAGGGTATGGCAGGAAAACAATTCCGGATTATGTCAGGTGTCTATATATTGCATACGGGTCTACCTGCGAGCTTGAAACGCAAACTCTGCTTTCAGGAGATCTCAATTATTTGAATGAAGCTGACCAGAGCTCTCTCCTTGAAAAAATTAAAGAAGTTGAGCGAATGCTTATGGCACTGATCAAGTCGTTAGAAAATAAAAATAACTCTTGAACCCTTGAACCCTTGAAACCTTGAAACCTTGAGCCCTCGGAACCTGGACCCCTTACAACCTTTTATTTAAGAAAAATTCGTGACTGCCATGGATAGATCGGAAGAAGCAACCGTTAAAGTCCAAACCACCAGAGGGGAGGCCTGCGAGTTTGTCACCCCGGGTTCTCTTGCCCCCTGCATGTTAGTCATCTTTGGTGCGTCGGGTGACCTGGCTGCCAGGAAGCTGATCCCCGCGTTTTACAGCCTCTATCTGACGAACAGTTTGCCGGAGCCGTTTGGTGTGGTCGGCAGCAGCAGGACGAACCTGTCCCATGACGAGTTCAGGGACAAGATGAAGCAGGCCATTGCCAAGGAGGGCAGACTTGACCTTGGTAGATGGGATGGTTTTGCCGCAAAACTTTTTTATCAGCCTGTTACCTATGATTCATTGGAGTCCTGCCAGGAATTGGCAGGCTATCTGCATGACCTGGACCAGGAGCAGAATACCGGCGGCAACAGGATTTTCTACCTGGCAGTACCTCCCACCCTCTATCCGGTGATTGCCAAAAAAATAGGCGAGGTAGGACTCGCAAAAGAAGGCAAGGAAGGCAACGGCTGGGCCAGGATAGTCGTGGAAAAACCCTTCGGCCGTGATCTTCAGACCGCCCTTGATCTTGACAAGGTGCTGCACAAAAGTTTCAGGGAAAACCAGATATTCCGTATTGACCACTACCTGGCCAAGGAAACAGTGCAGAATATCCTTATGTTCCGCTTTGCCAATACGATTTTTGAGCCGATCTGGAATCGCAACTATATCGACTATGTAGGCATCCTTGCCGCGGAAAATCTCGGGGTGGAGAACCGGGCCGGATATTATGAGCAGGCCGGTGTGCTCCGCGATATGTTCCAGAATCACATGGTGCAGCTTCTGGCGCTCACCGCCATGGAGCCTCCCTCCCTTTTCGAAGACGACCGGGTGCGGGACGAAAAGGCCAAGGTCGGGAGGTCCATTAAACCCCTGGCCCGTGAAACCCTCATGGACAACCTTGTGCTGGGCCAGTACAAGGGAAGCATGGTGGAGAGCAATAAAGTGCCGGGATACCGGGAAGAGAAGGGTGTAAATCCGAAGTCCATTACTCCGACCTTTGCCTTGATGCGGATGTTTGTTGACAACTGGCGCTGGCAGGGCGTGCCTTTCTATCTGGCTTCAGGCAAGCGGCTGGCCCGCAAGGAAACAAAAATCGTAGTCCAGTTCAAGAATGTGCCCCATTCAATGTTCCGGGAAGTCATCGATGAAAAAATTACCGCCAATCGCTTGGTCCTCGGTATTTATCCAGAAGAGGAAATCTCCCTCACTTTTCAGACTAAGGTACCGGGCGCAAAATCATGCCTGCGGCCGGTAACCATGGATTTCAAATACTACCAGGGATTCAGGGGGCCGCCGCTCGACGCCTATGCCAAGGTGCTGCTCGACGTTATTCTCGGCGATCATATGCTTTTCTGGCGCCAGGATGGCGTTGCACTTTCCTGGTCATACCTGACTCCGATTCTGCACGCATGTGAAACCTGCGCCAACCCTGAGGCACAGCTCCATCCTTACGAGGCAGGGAGCTGGGGCCCGGTCGAGGCCCTTAAGTGGATGAGTTTGATAGTGGATTAGGTTAAAGGTTTGTCAGCATACGAGACTGCTGACGATTGACACAAGGTTTCGAGGTTTCAAGGGGGCAAGGAAACAGACGTAAGGACCAGGGATGCTGAAGAATTTTAAAGAATTGAAGATGATCAAGAAATTCTTCTAGAGAAAATTAAAGAAGTTGAAAGAATGCTTATGGCACTGATTAAGTCGTTAGAAAATAAATATAACCCTTGACCCCTTGGAACCTTGAAACCTCGAAACCTTATTATTAAAAAATACGGAGGGAACAGAGCATGAAAAGATTACTGGCCTATGTAGTTGTATTGATCACGATGTTTATGCTTACGGCCTGTGCGGGGATGCAGGGTGCGACAGCTAATTCACCGGTCCTGGATCGTATCACCATGAACGGTGAGCTTGTGGTGGGAACTGCTGCCAGCATGCCTCCATTGAACATGACTACAAAGGACGGTGAGATCATCGGCCTGGAAATTGATCTTGCCCAAGCCATGGCTGATTCCATGGGCGTCAAGCTGCGCCTGGAAGCCATACAGTTTCATGAGCTTTTGCCGGCCCTGGAAGCAGGCAGAATTGACATGATTCTCTCCGGCATGACAATAACACCCCAGCGGAATATGAAGGTGGCATTCGTCGGCCCCTATTTCAAGTCAGGCAAAGCAATCCTTACCAAGCTGCCTACCATGGCGCAAGCACAAACGCCTGAAGACATTCATGATCCCAGGAAATCAATCGTGACACTGCGCGGTACCACCAGCGAGCAGTTCGTGAAAGACTATCTGCCCAAGGTCAAGCTCGTCACGGCCAATAGCTACGATGAGGCCATTGACATGGTTATCAACAACGAGGTTGATGCCCTGTTCGCTGACTACACCATCTGCGTTGTCACGATTTTCAGGTATCCCAAGGAAAAGTTGCTCACAGTTGTCAGCCCCTTGACCTACGAACCGCTCGGTATCGCCCTGCCTGACAATGATTCGCTCTTTGTCAACTGGGTGGATAACTACCTGAAGACCCTGGAAGACAGCGGCGCGCTTGAGGAGTTGACCTGGGAATGGTTTGAGAATCCTGGCTGGATGAAGCGGCTGCCGTAAAAGGAAGTTTTGAATTAAAGATTCCTGTTATTACCAGGAGGGCAGAAGCCAATCGGGTGCTGTCGACCTGGCAGTATCGCTGTTTCGTTCTTTGGCATAATTTACACTCCTTTGGGTTAAATTCTACCCCGGAGTGTCTCTTAATTCACGATGCTTTTGTGTCTCATATGGTCTGACGCTGAACACTCCTGGACCTACATTAGTCGTTCTGTTCTTACTACCGCTCACATCCATGTAGAGAATGTCGGCACCAAATGACAATTTATTATAGCGGCCTTGAGTGCAATTTTGTTTCTATATAGGTTATTTCATGGATTACGCAACAAAGCTCATTAAGCAGTCGGAAGATATATCTCCATTCCCATAATCGGCCATATAAACTGAACGGCAATCCAGGTAACCACCATGAGCAGAATACTGGCCGGAATGCCATAGTAAAAAAATTCACTGGTAGTAAATTGCTTTGATGTATAAGCGATAGCATTGGGGGCCGCCCCCACCAGAAGCAGAAAGGGCATGCCGGCTACAACCAGGGCAGAGAATACTATTACCTCGCCGGCCACTCCGAGATACGGAGCGATGACCAGGGCAACCGGCAAAGAGATAGCGATTGCCGCAACATTCATAATGAAATTTGTCATGATCATGACGAAAAATGCCATGCCCAGGATGAAAACAATGGCCGGCGCATTCTGAAATAAGGTGAGCCAGTTCACGGCCATCCATTTGGCTGCCCCGGTTTCCCAGAGGCAAAAACCGATGGACATGGCGCCGGCAAAGAGCAAAATAATATTCCAGGGAATTTCTTCCAGATCATCGATATCAAGAATGTTAACAATAAAGAACAGAATAGTTGAACAGAGGAGAATGCCTGTTTTATGCAGGTTGGTCATGGCGGGAATAAATGATTTCCCGGATATAACAATAATTGTTGCAATGACTATGATTATGGCCAGTATCTCCTGGGTGGACCAACTCCCCAGTTCCTTGTGCATTCTTTTGGCTTTATCCTTGAGGCCGGGAATAGATAATTTTTCAGGCTTACAGATAATCATGAAAAATCCCCAGAGGAGAAAAGTCATTATCCAGCCAATGGGTGCCATGTAATAGCTAAGTTGAAAAAAGCTGATATCTGTTCCGGTAATGTCTTTGTAAAATCCGAGAGCCACTGCTCCGCGGGCCGCGCCAAGCAAGGTTATGATACTGCCGGCGCCGGCGACATAGGCCATGCCTATAAACAGTCCCTTGCCAAATTTGGTAGGTCCTTCTTCGTCAGTATAGAGAGAATAAATGGCCATCAGCAGCGGGAACATGGTGGCTGCAACCGCAGTATGGGCCATGATATGGGTTAAAGCAGCGGTCAGCACAAAACAACCCAGGTATATCATGCTCGTTTTTTCGCCTACAATGGAGAGCATTTTATAGGCGATCCGTTTCGTCAGACCTGTCTTGGTAAAAACCATGCCAATAACAATGGACCCGAAAATAAAAAGAACAGATGGGTCCATGAAATCTGTAAATGCAACCTTGGCCGGCCGGATAAAAAATAATGCCTGTAGCATGCCTATTGCCAGGCTGGTTATGCCAATGGGTACAACTTCAAATACCCACCATGTGGCGGCAAGAAGGAAAACTGCAATAGCGCCTTTCCCTTCCTTGGTGAGGATAAAATGCTCACCAAGTGGGTCTACAGCATCGGGCCAAAGGGGTGAATAATAGACAATCCCAAATAATACCATACCTGTTATCAAAGAGAGTATTCTCCACCAATTAACCGGTGTTTTTTCGACTGCTAAGCCCACATCTGAATCTGAATTCGTCATGGTTCCTAGTCCTTGTCTCTTTTTGAATTGTCCTTCTGTTTACTTTATATTTTGCACCTGGCAGTGATGGCTGCGAATATTTCCTTCAGGCGGATGACTCCAAGAATGCGGCCTTCATCGACAACAGGCAGGACAAAATTCTGAGTATTTGTCATAATGGCTAGTGCCTTTAAAACAGGGTCGTCCCCCTTGACTGTATATTTTATTGGGGACATGAGGTTCTTGATAGGAATGTGAGACCATTTCCTGCACTCCACAAAGAAGGAATCTTCCCACAGGATTACCAGATCAAGAAATCCTGAACTTTTCCCTTCAAATCCCTTAACTTTGGAGGCTTCTTTCAAACGTGGGTCCAAGCTCAGCAATATATCCTGCAATCTGGCCCGGCCACATAGCTTGTTCTGGTCATTCAGGATCAGAATTTCAGCATACCGTATGCGTTCATACTCACCACATTTATAGGAAAGAAGGGTTTCAACGGCGTCATGGAGAGTTTGCGTTTCATTGAGATGGGGAAAGTCTTTCAGCGGAATTATCAGATCTCTTACAACCGGGTTGTCAGAAGCCATGTATTTGCTCCATAGCATAAAGTTGAAGGGGATATATGTCCGGGTGGGAACATATAAAAAACTCTTACAAATGGTCGGGAAGTAAACTTGCCTATTCCATTCCGGATAGTTAATCCGGTCAGTTGCAGGATGCTTTCCTGTGAGAAAGTGCCTGGCATGAGATCAAGGCTACCAGGTTTTGCTTTTCAATATTTTCTTAACATCTTCCTGGCGGCCTTTTTCCACAACAAGCATTCTTTTATGTTTTGCCTTCCCGATCTTTTCGAGCAATACATTAAGATCGACGGGCTTTTCAAGAAAATCATCGGCTCCCAGTTTCATCGCTTCGATGCCGCTTTTTACTGTTGCATGGCCGGTCAACATGATAATTTCCAGATCCGGACGCTTTTCCTTGATGCGCTTCAGGGTTTCTATGCCATCGATACCGGGCATGGCAAGATCAACTATTATTGCGTCAAAATTATGGTCTTCCACCTGATCGACAGCGTCTTCCCCGCTGGTCACGGCTTTTACCTTCAAACCTCGGGCTTCCAGACGCTGCGAAAGTGCATCTAAAAACTGCTCTTCATCATCAACGAGCAAAACATTGGCTTTTCTTTTTTCCATCATGTCAGCCTCTGTTATTTTGATTCCGGTTTTTCGCTATCTCTCATTACATCGCGAACAGTCTCATACACACCAGCTTCAGCAAAGGCTGCAGCAGCCATAGAGCCCTCAATTTTATCCCTGTGTGCTGCCTTGATGCGACTCACGAGTAGTTCGATGTCAACAGGCTTATTCAGATAGTCAAATATCCCTATCCTCCTTGACTCCTCTTCATCCCGGTCCGTCCCATGTCCTGTTAAAATGATAACCCGAATGGCCGGGAATTTCTTTTTCACCCGCCGGAGGACTTCCATGCCGTCAATTCCGGGCATTTTTAAATCTAGAACCATGACATCCGGCTCCTTGTCGTTCACAAAGCTCATGGCCTCTTCACCATCATAGGCGGTTTCGTTTTCAAGGTCGCGCATTTGCAGTCGCTCGGACAAGGCCTCAACAAATTTCTGTTCGTCATCAACAAGAAGTACTTTCATGGGGGCCTCCTTTTGGGTCTCGACTCATAAAACATCAGTCGATATTTTTTTCTGGCCGTCACCTTTAGACAAGTTTTGAGCAGTCTCAAATTCCCCGGCCTCAGCAAAAGTTGCTGCCATCATCGTATCTTCAAAAAAATTCAGCAGAGTCAGTTGCCGGCTAGCTTTTAAATGCGCTTTTCTCCGTCGCAAAGCACTTTTTATTATTTTTTTGAACAAGTCAATATCAAAAGGAACTGCAATATCGCCAGAGGCACCTTGTTGCATGCCTTTCATGGCAAGTCCAATATGTTTGACATCGCTTAACAGGATCACCTCGGTTTCCGGCTGGTTTTTTTTCAGGGAGGAGAGAACCTGTATCGCGTCGTTGCCTTGTTGCCTGATATCCAAAAGAGCCAGGTCGACTTCATGGGTTGAGCACGCCTCAAGGGCCTCATGTTTACTTGCTGCAGTCACTACTGAGGCCTTTAAGCACTTCAGGCTTTCGGACAAATTCTCCAGGAAGGAAGAATCTTCCACCACAAGAAGTACTGTTGAACTCATCACACCTCCCTTTACTGTTGTTTAGCATCTCACTTGATGCTTTACTTGTTTGTCTCACCATGTATATCAGCAATAAGCATGCCATTATTTTTTTTAAATAATATCAAATAATTATAGATTCTACCCATGATGCTCGACCTTTGGCGTGAAGACATTATGACACAAAAAGAAACATTCAGTGTAGGCATTAATACTTGCATGGAGCAATTTTTTCTCTTGTTATCAGGATTTTAGCCATAAAAAAGGAGAGGTGAAAACAAAAAAACAATAATGTTTCGTTGTGGAACATATTGAAACATTATTGTTGGCTTGTAAGGTGGGAGGAAAAAGTATCCTGGTGGATTGTTATGTATTATCGCGGTAAGAATTCTCAATAGAAGAAATTGTTATGGCGACATCTTCATTGCCGTCTTCATTGATTCTGTGCGAGAATTCGGCCCCTAATATTTCCAAAACCTGTGGAAGCATAGCCTCCCATGGTGTGTCATTTTCTGGTCTTTCCATTTTACCTTCTAAAATAGCTGTTATTTCCACAGATTGATTCTTCCCGGTTCCTGTAATTACAATCCGGCCACCCTTTTCCAGTAATTCAAGAGTAGGCCAGACTACGCAGAAAACAGCAAATTGCAGAAGGGAAGGATTATTGAAAATTGCTGGCAGATCACCATCAAATAAGGATTCAATGTGTACCTGTTTCTGTTGGGCAAACCTGCGAAGAAGGTAAATTTCTTCCTGCAAAACATCTGAAACGTTTATTGATGAAAGGGGTTGGTCCATGCGGTGTGAGAATCCACTGAGAACACGGCACATTTCTGCTGCCTGTGCTATACGTTCATTTATTCCGGGAATTATTTTCTTAAAGCGTTCGCTGTTGACCGACTGCCCGGGCACTTCAAGTATAAGCAGGTCTTCGATCAGGCCGTTTAATTCCTTGATAATAGCCAAATGGTTTTTAAACTCGTGGGAAAGACCTGCCATCAATTTGCCAATAAAGGCCAGCTGCATCTCCCTGAGACGCTCTTTTTCCCGGGATTTCATGTCCCCTCTCCTTTGTTTAAGGAAGCCTGCCGTTTTGCCATGGCCTGGTTGATTTTTAAGGTAAGCTCATGAATGTCTGCAGGTTTCATGATACAGTCAAATGGGCTAAACTTTTTCCTGTCAGCCCCAACGAGAGGAATACCGCCCCCATGCCCTGTTAACATGATAACCTCAATGGTGGGATTATATTTTTTTATTTCCTCAAGTGTTTCCATGCCGTCCATGCGCGGCATTTTTAAATCGAGCAAAACTACGTCAGGGATGTTCTTGGCATGGATAAGGGCCAGGGCATCCTCAGTACAGAAACAGGCAGTCGTTTCAAAGCCCCTTATATTTAGGCGTTCGGCCAGGGTAGTAGCAAATTCTATCTCATCGTCAACTACCAGTACTTTTACTTTCGACATCATGCACCCTCCGACTCAAGTTAGTTTTAATTGGCAGGATTACAGTAAAGGTTGTACCTACCCCTACGGTACTTCGGACAGAAATATGTCCACCGAGTTTTTTAATAATACCGTAGGTTATGAACAGTCCGAGGCCGGTACCTTTCTTTTCGCCGCTGTCTTTTGTAGTAAAGAATGGTTCGAAAATATGGCTTATAATATCCTGTGATATGCCTTTGCCATTATCCATGACATCAATTTGAAGCGAGCTTTGATCCCGCTGTCGTGTTTTTATGATAACTTTTCCATCTTTACCAATCGCATCTATCGCGTTATTGACAAGATTGAGAAATATCTGCTGGAGTTGCCCCCGATCACTTTCAATGATTGGTAAAGAATCCCCAAGATCGAGATCAACATGAATGCCACGATACAGCGCTTCCTGGTCCAGGAAACTTAAAACTTCCCGCATGAGACTATTGATGTCGATCGATTCCAGGCTTACATCCATTCGTCTGGCAAAACCCAAAAGTCGGTGGGTAATGACTTTGCAACGTTCGACCGCATTCGATGTACCATTAATCTCAGAGCCGATTTTTTTCTTGTATTTAAAATCCTCAGAAAATTCAAGCAGGTCCATGATCAATCCGGTTTTTGCGCTGATAATTGCCAGGGGGTTGTTTATTTCATGGGCGATTCCTGCGGCCAGACGACCGATTGAGGCCAGTTTACTTGTATGTTCTATTTCCGCCATCATGGATTCTCGCTTTTCGTCAGCTTCTCGAATGCGCCCCACGAAAAGTTTGGTGATTTGTAAAATAACAAGCAAAGCCAAAACCGTGCTGATCATGACAATAAAAAATAGCCGGGCCTTAAAGAAAGACCAGTCTTTGCCATAGAGGTACCCGTGCTTCAAAAGAACTAACGCCCAAGGGGTCCCTTCAATATACGAGACAGCTTTCAAAACAACATAATCCCAGACCCCTCTTTCTTCAGAAATGGTCACGCCGAGACTGTTGTGCGGCAGCTCAAACGGATATGGGCTAAGGGGAGGGCCGTATTGCTGGGATGTGGACTGAAGCAAAGGTTTAACTTTACGGGAAACAAGAAAAATGTCAGACGTAGGACCTGCACCTATTTTGTCAATATATTTATCAAGAGTCGTGGCATCGATACTGGACCTGAACACCCAGTTCTGACCAGCATCTTGATTGAAGAAGCTGATCGCAATGGCAAAATGGGGCACCTTGCGATAACCCATTTCAACAATGCCGATAAATATTTTACTAGCAGTGGCACCGGTAAAGCATTCACGGTCACTGTAGTCCTTCCCGAGAAGTTCGTATGGGCCCGCATATGCCCTCTGGATCCCTTTGTGATCAATAATGCCAAGATCCACCACCCCGGGATAATGCGATTTAAGGCGGTGGTAGACTTTATTCAGGTTGTCTTGGTCGATAAGCTCTTTATATGTGTGTTCGTTAACCGTATACGCCAGGACAGTCTGGAGTTCAGACAAAAAGGCTTCAATGGTTTTTGTGGCACTTTCAGCATTCCAGCGGAGATTGTTCAGCATTTGGGAACGGTATGTGTAATAGCTTAACATTGTGGTCAAAATAAGCGGGATAAGAAAAGTAGCTATCATTACGAGGGTCAGAGTCCGTCGGAATCGCCTGTAACGTTCCGGGGAAGTCATTGTTCTATGATAGTCTTCTACACCGGAGAATATCCTTTTTATCCATCCTGGTTTATTTATCATGACTGCTTCCCATAAATACTGGCGCCCGGCAGGATCACTCCCGGCTTAAGAGTATTGGCAATGGCAAATTTTAAAGCCTGCTCGTATGGACCAATGACCCCGTCAACAACCTTAATTTTTTTCCATTTAAGATACTGGTAATGAGTATCTTCTATACCGCCACAGATAATGAGCGAAATGTTTTCCTTGATGGCAAGGCCGCAGATATCTTCCCCGGATGTCCCGGGAAGTAGGATTATTCTTGGTTCTCCGGCAATCTCTCCTGCATCGACCTCGGCAATGAGTATCTCCGAGGTTAGATCAAAGCGGGAGGCAACTTCATTTTTATGGATTGTTATCAATATTTTCATGCTGGAATCATATGATTGTACTTATCAGGTATGGCTGAAAAACTCCCAAGGAACAGAAAAATTATTTCAGGCCATGCTGTATTATTTTTCTCCATAATTTGCTGCGGGACCAGCCAAGCAGTGCGGCTGTATTTGTCCGGTTTCCTCCAGTTTCTGTTAATGCCTTCATGATCATGGCTCGTTCAACATCCCCCCATCCACCAGGCGCCGGTATGGCAGATGAAGGCATCGTGCCGGGGAAAGCCATTGCAGTTTCCATGCTTTCAATGTCAGTCGTCTCTTGGTTTTCAGATGATGATGAGGATGCCTGTTCCATTGAGAGCAAAGCCTTGGGCAAATGATCCGGCCTTATGGTTTCATTAGGACAGACATTGACGGCATATTCCACGATATTTCTCAATTCGCGGACATTTCCAGGGTAATTGTACGATGACAAAAGAGTAAGACAGGCATCACTGAACCCTTTGATCTTTTTGTTCAAGTTTGCCCGTATCTCACGAAAAAAATGATCAAGCAGGAGGCGGAAATCCTCCTCCCTTTCTCTTAATGGAGGCAAGTGCAGACGCAGAACGTTGAGACGGTAAAAAAGATCTTCACGGAATTTGCCATGCTTGACAAGCTTACCTAGATCACGATGGGTGGCCGTTATTATTCGTACATCAACGCTGACTTTTTTTGAACCGCCAACCGGGAAGAACTCCTTGTCATCAAGTACAGTGAGAATCTTTACCTGGAGTGGCAACGACAGATCACCTATTTCAGTAAGGAACAAGGTGCCCCCATGGGCCAGACGAAACATGCCCGGTTTGTCATTGTCAGCCCCGGTAAAGGCACCGCGTACATGACCAAACAATTCAGATTCAAGCAGTGACTCCGGTAATGCCCCACAGTTGACTTTGATAAATGGATATCGGGATCTCTGGGATGCCTTGTGAATGGCCTCGGCAACAAGATCCTTGCCGGTGCCGGTCTCTCCAGTGATCAGTACAGAGGCATCAGTTCTTGCAGCTATGGGAAGCAGTTCGAAAATTTCCAGCATTTTCAGGCTCTGGCCAATAATATGCTCCTTTCCGGAAAAACCATGAACTTTATTGTCCAGATCCTTGAGAAGGGAAATATCTTCAAGGATGAGCATGGCGCCGGCCTTTTTTCCTGTTATGAGCTTTAAGGGTGATACCGAGAAACGGATAGGGATTTTCTTGCGGCTTTGATTGATGATATCCCCTTCCTGGGTCATTGATTTTTCAGATTCGAGGGCTTTGCCCACAGGGTCGCCCAAGGTTAAAAGATTGCTGCGGATGATATTTTCACCATGGATTCCGACCACCTCTTCCCGATTGTACCCGGTTAAAGCTTCCAGGAAACGGTTCATGGCAATAACCCGGCGGGCTGGGTCTACAAAGAGCACTCCCAATGTCATGGAGTCAAGAAGACTGATCAAGTCCAATTTGCTCAACAGGGAGGTATTGGATTGGAGAAACACCCGAGTCTTTTCCTTAGCCATGGCTTGCCCTCTCAGGGCAGAATTTGGGCACAAAACATTTCAGGCTCGAACAAGTGGTTCCACTTCCTTTAATTGTTTGAGTTTTATTCTTTTTCAAACAAAAAACAGCAAGAGTCCTGCAGTTAAAGTCCAGAATAAGGCAAAATGTGAACCTTGCCAGTATTTCTACCTAATAGTGTATCATTTTGTTTTACTATTTGCCAGTTTTACGAATCAAAATATGTTTAATGATATCACATTTGATTTTTTTATTGGGAGCTGGAGGCTAGAAAAAATGATCAAACCGGAGATTTATATCTGTTACTTAAGGAAACAGTAAGAAACCAAGCAAACAACCAGTTAGAAAATTTATACCCGGATGATTGTGCCAGGTCCAATTTGGTGCATGTTTTGGCGATTGATCAAAACTCAGAGTGTTTTTTATGTAAAGAAAAAATCTTCATGGCCAAAAGTGATGCATAATAGGCAGGATATACAATCAAAAATTTTGAAAATGACTTCAAGCAGTTGCTTTTATGGATGAGGGAAGCTAATGCCGGGCTATATAAGTAATAATATTTAATAAATTTATTCCCCATTTGGTTTTTTTCAAGGAATTCATCTCTAAATAAATATAACTGTTTTAAAATTTGGCTATTACTATCCAGGCACGCTGTTGCTATAAAACACCCCTTTGCTTTTTCGCTTCCGGCATCGCCTTTGACAAACGGGGAAGTGGGGAAAATCTTTGTCGAACAATCAGGGCATATGGCAAAATCAAATTCAGAGTGACAATTTCTGCATTTTAAATAAAAAACGGTTCTGGTTTGAAAATACTTTTCAGGTGCAAAACCTTTATTAATTTCAATGTGATAGCTTGAACATTTGGTGCAAGAAAATGCAAAGGAAATGTTGCATTTCGGGCAAGTAATCCCTACTCCCACGCGAATGACTCCTTTTTTATGAAAGCAATTGAGTAATCTGCTTGCTCCGTTAACATTCCGTTAGTTTCGATAACTTTCTTCTGCTAAGTATGAATCACTATAACTGCAAATCTGGTTTGTATTAGATTTACACCCAGGCAAGGTCTTTAAGCAAGCAATTCATCTATATATCTCATTGGGAGAAAGTAGCACACAATAATCCGGTTATTCAAATATTCTGCTTGTGTCAATTAAGGAAAATTTTTCTGTTGTGCTGACCTTCTAGATGCCAGTAGCTAAAAAAAACTTTCAGATAAATTATCTGAAACCCTTGGTATGTTTGGAAGCGGCGGGGAGATGGTTTGATATCCCTTATTGTGTTCAGGCTGGAAAGAAAAGCTGGCTGAAACACCGCCTTCTACAAAGCTGTCTTTATTGCTGGGTTCCAGTATAACTGTTTGTTATCTATATTCTGCTTACGCCTACAAATCGGACATTGTGCTAATATTGCCATGATGAGTACCTAAAGAATCATGCGGATAAGATTAACCCCAATGGGGAGCTTGACAATTTAAGACTCATAAATAACCCAATAATGAAATTAAACCCAAATAAAAAACCCCTCCCGAATTGAGAGGGTTAACATATCCACTATACATCTTGCACTTTTAGGAACGATTCACAAGTTTATATTGATAGCAGAAAGCATCAATCGCTAATGCCCTGCATATGAAATGAAAAACCCCCGAAAAAACAGGGGGCAAGAAATAGGTCTTTTCTATTTGACACTGTCAGGCATATCAGCAGCAGGTGAACTAGATTAAGCCAGAGAGGGAAATCAGGCTCCCAACCCTGGCTTAAAAATATTGAATTTGATCAAAAACTTAACGGACAATATCTACTGCCGTTATGAGCAACGTAGGTAGAAAATATAAACCATAAATGGCTGCAGTTATCATAAGAAAACCCATAAAACCATTAACTAAAGTAATTTCTTCCTGCTCTTTATTTTTTGTTACATGCTCACTCATTTTGCTTCTCCTGTAATTTTAGAAAATTCAATTATTTTTTTGTTAAAACCACACAGCACTTTTCAATTATATTTGCAATAAGTGAGCCAATAAATTTTCCATACAAACTTTTTTTGTTTTTCTAATTTTATTTCAGTTGGTTACTTTCCAGTGCCTAATTAAAACCCTAATCTGAGCTAATGAGTATTTATTAATGTTATGGTGATTTAGCTAGAGGGAGTTGGGGAAAGTGCCACAATGTGGTGGCTGAGTATGGGGGAAGATAAAATTAAGGTTTCTTGCCACAATAGAAACTATTTTGAGCGGTTTGGGAAGTTGCCATGTGGATTGGATATAGTAACAAAATGGAAATTGTTATTCAGGATACTCAAAACCGGGAGCCTCGTTTATCTCTACAGGAAGTGGCGAAAGCACAGAAAAGACAATAATATCTTCAGAACCAGAATTGAATTTTATTTTTTTATCAAAGGATTACCCAAAACATAATTCTTCCATTCTACTTCCAATTTCTCAATTTCTTTTCCATAAACTTGTTTATAGTTAAGAGACATGGAATTGTGTAACTCTGCTAATTTTTGCTCACCATATTTTACAACCAGAAAATTGGTAAATGATCCGGCTTCTAAATAGGCTATCCTTCGCTGCTCGGTTCCTACTTGTCTGAAAATTTCGTTATCATGCTTTAATTTTGCAATTTGTAATAGCTGGTTTTTATGCTTCCTCACTAAATCATCAAGAGGTACAGAAAAATTGGGGAAACCATGAAATTCCCCAAATCTTTCCTGAAAATAAACAGCCAAGCCTTCTGAAAAAAAACTATTGTTTTCATGTTTTGCAATTATATGAGTTACTTCATGGATAATAACTGAACTCTTGTCTCTAACATGGGATATTGGCACTGTGATAATATCCTCTTTTGCATTACAGATCCCATAATCAACAATTTTGATTTGTATATTTTTCTTATACTCAATGCCGAGTATAGGCGGGATATAAGTTAGAGCTTTCCTTGTTTCCTTTTTTACGCTTTCAATATCAGATTGAGAAACACCGTTTAACTTTGTAGATACTGTAATCTGTGGATCTAGCAGGGAATTGCTATCAATATTGGCAGACATTATTTCATTAACTGAGATAAGAAGAGAAATTACCGCAACAAGCAGAAGTATTTTTTTATGAAACCCATTCATTGGAGCCACATCCTATAAGAGGTTTGTTGGTGTATAGAATGGTATAGTAAAAAATATAGATGAAGATAAAATGGGGTCCAATTGAAACGCTGGATTCCATTTTTGTTTTATTGGCTTGAAAGTTATCTGTCTACTTCAAAAAATGAACGGATCCTACAAGTTAATTTTGTTGCAGAAAGATCAGCCCTCAGTCATTGACAAATTATTGTCAATCTTTCTTTAATCTTATAGTCAACTTCATATGCGTCGAACATTAATAAATCTAAAAAATTTACTTATTGTTTTGCCCGCTAAGTGGGTATAATAATGCGCTATATGAAGAAATTTTTCAAATGGGCAGGATATGTATTGTTGTCCTTCAGCATACTTCTTTTTGTCGTACTCCTTAATTGGGAGTCTGTCAGCTATTTTGTCGTTAAGAAAATCGCACAGTTTTATGCCGGCAGGGAGCATATTACATTTGAGATTGGTGCCATTAGCGGCCAGCCTTTTTCTCATACTGTACTTGAGAACGTATCAATCCATCCTGAAGAAGGGCAGCCGCAAGCCTACCACTTCAAGGCACGATCAATAAACTGCACCTATAAGCTCTGGGACCTGAAAGAAGGGTATGAACTTTTTCTACAGGGGCTCATGTGCAGTGCCGATACTCCTGTATTTGCCTATGATTTCAAGGTAACGCAATTGGATGACCTGGCAGGGGGAGAGCCGGTACCATTTTTTGTTCCTGCAATACTTCCTTTGCTTGAATTGCAGAATGGCTCGGTCGTGCTGAGCGATTCGGACTGGAGTGCTGAAATAAGTAACCTCAACGGCAAACTGAGCCCTGCTTCGACCGGCCATGCATTACAGCTCGAAGTCGGGATCTTCAAATTCTTCCAGGATGATACGGCAAAAATTGATACAGGCTTCAGCGCCCTGCTGCTGTATAGCGATGAAAGGCTGACCATTGATTCCTTTGTTGTTGGAGGGCAGGAGATATCAGGCACTGGCTTTATCGACCTGTCGCGGGTTGATAAGGATTATATGCCATTTGGAGCTGATGTCTCATTTGCGGAAAATCTCCTGAATATTTCGGGGTTACTGGATAAGAAACTTCTTAAACTCAAAACCGGTACTGACAATTTTGATATCGGCGAGTTGCAGAAACGCCTGGGCGGTTCCGGCTGGGATTTTTCCGGGAAGATCAGGGCAGAGGTTGATCTTTCCTACAACTTTGAAAATGATGAAGACCTGGCTGGAAACTTTGCACTTCGTGTGCAGGAAGGGCAGGTGCACGGAGTTGATATTGAAGCTGTTTCAGTCTCCGGCAGTTTTGATGACAGGTTTTTCAATGTTTCCTCTGCAGAGGCCCGGAGTCCTGGGAATCATATCCTTGTCAGTGAAGTAAGTGTTCCCATGCCTCTGCTGCAGGCAGGTGATATCTTCCCAATACTCGGACAGAGTCAGGTCCAATTCAGAATTGATCTTAATGATGTTGGAATATTGCTCCGGCTTTTCAAAGTGAAGGATGATGTGCTCCCTGAAGTTATCAGGCCAGATTCCCTTGCACTTCATGGACACCTGGGAAAAGGCATTCTTTATCTTGAAGAAGGCAAGGCAGTGACAGATGAATCAAGCCTGATAATTGGACAGGCGACCGTCCCAATACCAACCACTATTGAAGCACTTGAGTCAGTGCCTATTGAGCTTACCGCACGTCTGGAAAGCAGCAATCTGCAAGAACTGTCCGGACTGTTTGGTGACATTCCTTTAAACGGCCGGGCTGCAGCCGATATAAGTATTGCCGGCAGCATCAGAGAACCGGAAGCAAAAATCAGTCTTGCCGGCGAATACCTGGGGTTCAAGGAAATGCAGCTGGGCTCCCTCGCACTGCAAGGGAAGATAAAAATCCTGCAGCAATCCTTGGGCAAAATTAAATCGCTGCAATTTGGCGTAACGGAACTGACACAGGCAAACGACTCCGGTATGTTAGCACTCCTGTCTCCAGTGACAGGCTCATGGCAGCAGGACAGATTTTCAATGGATGCAGTCTTTGAGATCGACGGTCAGGGTGAAATTGTACTGGGAATCAGGAAGCCCCCCGGAAAAGAAGTGGAAGGTGAAATTACCACCCGTAATCTAAACAGTACAGGCTGGCTGGGAAGTTTTACCGACAAACGTTATTTCTTCCACGGTGCTGAAGTTGAGGCTGTTTTTGCAGGGCTGCCAAAAAATCCGCAGTTGCAGCTTGCCGGCACCATAAGTGAAGCCGGGGGGGCCGGGGTTCCGTTCCCGCTGAAGGGCAGCTTTGGGCTGCACTATTCACCAAAGGGCTTAGAAGTAACGGAATTCACCTGGAAATCCCTGGAAAGAAACCAGCTTACCATTACCGGTTTTCTGCCCTACGATCCAATGGCGCAGGAGCCGTTTCTTGATGGTGACATGTCCCTGAAGGGTCACATCGATTTTCCGGCTTTAGAAGATATTGCCGTCCTCCTGGAACCATGGGGTATTGATAAAGGAAGCGCGACCCTTGATATGGATCTGACCGGATCGTGGAACCAACCGGAAGGCCATGTTCATTTCCAGGTAAAGGGCATTGAACCACCTGGTACAATGCGACAGTATATGGATTCCACTGTGGATTTTTCAGGTGATATAGCAGCCCTGGGAGGGGCCATAGTTTTACAGGCAGCCAATCTTGAATCAACCGCCTACTCGGCACAGGCAACCGGTTCCTGGAAGCACGGTATATCCCTTAAGGAACTCCTGCAGAACCGCAAGGCAGAGTTAAAGGGTGTGATTAGTGCTGATGCTAAATTAAAATTCAAGGATCTTAACTTTCTCAGCAAAAACCATCCCTGGATCAGGAGGCTTGAGGGGGATATGCAGGGTGAGTTTCATCTGGCAGGGCCTATTATCAAGCCCGCCCTGAAGGGCTCGTTCTCCCTGAAGGATGGGGAGTTAGGTCATACCTTCAATTTCCCCATGCTTTCTGCTGTGAACCTGCATGGCAGCTTAGATGAACATTCCATCACCATTAATAACATGCAGGCAGAGGTGGGCGGTTCTCCGGTCATTCTCAGCGGCAGTGTAAATAAAGAAGAGGAAATGATTGCTGTCAACCTGCATGTTGATGGTAAAAACCTTCTGCTTTTCCGCAATAATGACATGCGAATGCGTGGGGATGTCCAGCTTGATGTCTCCGGCCCGTTGGAACACCTTGTCATCAAGGGCACTACAGGCATGACAGGAGGATATTATACCAGGAATATAGATTTTCTCGGTAAGTTCGGTTCTTCATCAGTTCCGGTTTCAGAAGGAGTGAGTTTTCTCTTTTCCTTCCCGGACCCTCCTCTCAAGGGTGCAACCTTTGATATTAAAATTACCACCATCGAACCGTTCAGGATCCGGAACAATTTAATACGTGGAATTTTGCGGCCGGAACTTTCATTAAAGGGGACAGGTGAACTGCCGTTTCTGGTCGGCACGGTCTACATTGGTCCTTCGCGGGTCCTGCTTCCTTCCGGCAGGCTGCAGATACAGTCAGGGCTCATCCGTTTTCCCGCAGGTGAACCGGACAGGCCGCAGCTTGATCTGCTGGCCACTTCAAAGGTGCTGGGCTATGACATCAATGTTGTCACCCTGGGCCCCTTGGACGATCCGGTCATCACCCTCAGTTCCAGTCCATCCCTGCCCAATGATGACCTGCTGCTGCTCCTGCTGACAGGACAGCCGCCCAAAGAGGAGAGTGTGACTTCAACAGGACTTGGCAGAGGCGCCACAAATGTCATGGTCTACCTGGGCCGGGATTTCCTCAACAAGTGGCTGGAGGATGAATCCGGTACCAGTGATGAAACTATTCTGGACCGCTTCGAACTCGATTATGGCCGGGGTGTGACCAAGAGCGGTGAACAGACAATAGAATCGACCTTCCGCCTATCAGAACAGACAACCGAAAAAAAGAGGGTATATTATCTGTCAGGCGAAAAAGATAGATACGATGCCTATAATTATGGATTCAAAATGGTTTTCCGTTTTGAATAAGAGCACACCTTCAATAATGTTCCGCTTCCTTTTACTGTGTTGCCTGGTTGCAGCCTGGTGCCTTGGTGCCGGTGCCAGTATCTGTTCAGCGCAGCAGGGAGAACAGACTGCTGAACTCCCAGATAAGATTTCCGGGACTGAAAGCCCCCCGCAGGTTCAATCGTATTCCATAACCATAAAGGGCAACAGCAGCATCAAGGAAAAGGATTTACGCAAGGCTGCTGCCGGCGAACTGCTTATGTTTGAACAGCGAGCCTACAGGAAGGCGGATATAGATGATGCAGCCTTCCAGATGCGGTCAGCTTACCTCCAGGCCGGCTACGCTTTTGCCCTCGTGGATTATACCTATGAAAAAAAGGGGGATCACATAGAGGTCATCTTCGACATTCAGGAAGGACCACGGGTAATCGTTGAAAATATAGTTTTCCAGGGCAACCGGAATATCGCGGCCGACAAGCTTTTGAGCTTTTTCGGGGAGCCGGCAAAAACCTGGGGCAGGAAACAGCAAACCATATTTGTTGAATCCGCTGTCAGGGATGGCATTAACATGATACGGGACCATTACCGGGGAGAGGGGTTTATTGATGTGGTTGTAAAAAATCCGGATCTGTCCTTCAATGAGAACCGGTCCGGAGTGACAATCACCATTGCCATTGAAGAGGGGCCGCAATATATCATCAGTGATGTGCAGTTGCAAGGTGACCTTCTCCCTGGACTGGCTCCCGGACTGGATAAAATCAAAAATGAGCTGACCGGAAAACCATACTATGTGCGGCGGAAGCTTTTCCTGCGTACCAGCCTTGAAGATGCCTATGATGCTGTCGGCTATGCCGAGGCCAATGTAGCAATCGAGGTGATACAGCAGGATGAACCCGGCAGGATCATCCTGGATGCAGTCATAACGAGCGGCACACAGGTCAGGATTGCCGATGTCGTCATCTCCGGCAATGATTCGACAAAGGAGTCCTTTATCAAGGACAGGCTGCAATTGAAGCCCGGCGATATTTATACCAGGGGCAAAAAAATGGAGAGCTTCAGAAAGTTGTACGATTCCGGGCTGTTTGCAAAGATATCCATGGAGCTTTCAGGGCCACGGGAGGACGGCAGCCGGATCCTTGAGGTGGAAGTTGAGGAACTGCCGACCAGGGAATATTTTGTTGAGCCAGGCTGGGGATCTTATGAACAGCTGCGGCTGCGGGCCGGTGCATTCGAGAAGAATCTTTTCGGCATCGGGAAGAATGGTAGAATTGACGGTCTTGTTTCCATGAAAGGGGAGACCATCTCCTTGAGTTACACTGATCCCTGGCTGCTGCAAACCGCTATATCAATGAATGTCCCCCTTTATTTCGAAAGCAGGGATGAGCCCTCGTATACCTCTGATGAAGCAGCCCTGTCGGTCCTTTTTTCCAGGAAGTTCAGTAAGAATCTTACGCTTTCCACGGGCTACCAGTACAAGATGACGCAACTATCAAACCTAGCCGACGATTCAGTCCTGCAAAAGGAAGAGGAGGATTATAATAAAGGGACCGTCGGCATTCAGGCAATCTGGGACAGCCGCGATGATATATTCTATCCTGCGGCTGGTCTGCGGTTGGCCTCTAGTTTTGACATATCATTGCCGGCCCTTGGCAGCGAAATTGAGTTCGGCCGCATTACCCTGGGCTGCCGCTATTTCATTCAACTGCCACAAGAATATATCCTCGGGCTGCGGGCCACAACCGGCCTGATAATCCCGCTCGGGGACCAGAGTTTCATCCCCATCAGCGAGCGGTTCTTCAACGGCGGCGACAATACGGTCAGAAGTTATCAACACTCCGAGCTCGGCCCGAAAGATGAAAACAACGAACCGACCGGCGGCCTGGGGTACAATGTTTTTTCCATTGAACTGCGCAAGAGGTTTTACAAGAATTTCGCTACTACTCTCTATGTTGATGCCGGCAATGTCTCGCCCAACAAGTCACTGCTGGCAAATGATTTTATGCCTTACGCCAGTGGTTCAGACCTGCTGGATGATACGCTTAACGATTTTTTCAGCGAATTCAGGTTCGGCATCGGTATAGGTTTTCAATATCTCCTGCCCGTTGGCCCAATCCGGATCGATGTTGCCTACAACCCTGATCCCGCAGAGATCTGGAACGAAGATAACTGGGCCTTTCATTTCAGCCTTGGGATGGCATTCTAAGTTTAAGCTTCGTTAAGCTTGAAAGGTTTCAAGGTCTCGAGGATAAAAGAACAGGAAACAAAAAATACTGATGACGAAAGATATTTGATCCAATTTTTGGGGTAAATCTGTAAGGTGTTGAAATTTCAGGTTAATGCAGCAATTACTTCGGATCTTCCGGAGAGGTTTCCTTTTTGCGATTGAATCTTCCCTGCTGCAGAAAATAAATCACTTCATCAACCACTTCGGGCTTTTGCATGATATAGGCATGGGAGACAGGCATGACAAGGAAATCTGTCATACCCTCAAGCTTTGTCTTCTCAACGGCAACCTTGCCGTCATCCACACCAGGGATTATCAAGGACGAAATCGGGTCAATTGTCCTATTCCCTGTTATTACGCCAAGCTCAAAATCAGCAGGTCCCAGTCGATTTGGCATACTGTCGAGATCCGTGCCCAACTGCATGTATGCCGGACCGAGGATATCCTTGAATAAAGAGTAATCTTTAATATAATCGGCTACCTCACTACCCTTATTCGGGGGGCTCAGCATGACCACCCGACCCAGGTTTTCAGGCCTTTTTTCTTCTATGAGTGCCCTGACCAGAATGCCCCCCAATGAATGGGTGACAAAATGCAAAGAAGTTCCTTTCCGCAGGCAGCAGGCCTCTAAAAATTCCTGCAGATCATCAACCAGGTATTTGATTTCATGCTTTCTGGATTCATAATCATAATTGTATACAGTATATCCGGCCGCCATGAGTCTCTCTTCCATATAAGCCATTGATTTTGCGGTACGGCCAAGACCGTGCAGCAGAACAACAGCCTCAGTTTTATCCATTGGCTCCGCGGCGAGAGAGTAGCTGCTGCCAATTATTAGGAAAATTAAAGCTGTGTGTAAAAATATTTGTTTGTATTTCATTGGGTGATGAGTCAAAGCAAAGTACTGTAGATTTACATCAGAAATATTTGCAAAACTGATAGGGGGGAACACCAATCACTGCATAACAATCTGGCCCATTCCCAGGATATTGTGACTCCTGCATGGCTGCAGATTGCGCGCCTGGCCAAGCGTTTTGCAAAGATACTCAGCCGCTGAGATTGAAATCTTCATTAATGCCCCTATAATCCGACAAAATTTTGGACACTCTGTTCAAGGTAAGAATAGAAGGGATTCCAGCGCAACCGCAGCATGGCGTCAGCGGAAACTCTGAGCACCCCGCGTTCTCCCTGCAGAGCAACGTCCCCCAGGTGAATTCCGGGATTTTCTTTAGAGCTGTTTGCACCGTAAAGAGGATCGGATTCCCGAAAGGGGAGTGAAACATGGGCCAGTGAATGTATACCTTGGGGCCAGGCCAGGTCGAGTGGTGCTGCATCGACAACATTTGTACCGGCTTCCTTACGCAGGAAACCGACCTTGCTGCTTGCTCCATTTTCATTGGCGACAAGAGTTAGTGTGTATGAGAGTTCTTTATCGTAGAGCATCCTGTCCAGGTAGGGCTTGGGGTCGTTATTAAAAATTCTGGCAGCTTCGTTAATGCGGTTTATATCAAAGAATACCAGTTCATGTCCGGACGCAGGAAGTTTTTCGAAAAGTCCGGTAACCAGGGCTGACGCAGACACGGTTGTATCAACAACGGACTGAAAGGCGAGTATTGGAGGTAATTGCTGCAGCCTTCCTGCGTCCATGTTTTTTTTGAGGAGCTTTTGTATCTCGCTGGTCAACCGGTAAACCTGGTCCCCGGCATTGACAGCAAAGGAGTTGTACTTGTAAGGGTCATATTCGACCTCGATAGCATTCCAGGCCAGCTTGTCCAGCCCGAGCAGGTGACCGAGGCGGGCCTGCCAGACAGCCAAGGCTGCAAGGGAAGTAACGCCGATGGCCGGCGAAACCAAGACCAGTCCGTCTGGTTTAGGCTCTTGCGGATCATCTAACGTGGACAGGGCGTAATGAACCGCCAGGGCACTGCCGTTTGAATAGCCTATGATGTAAAGTGGTTGCCCGTTAATTTCTTTATGCAGGTAGTTGACGGCCAATTTCACCGCGGCCGCCATATCCTGCCAGCGCATTTCCACAAGCCCGCTGGGGGTAGTGCCATGTCCGGGAACTCTCAAGCCAATGACCGTTGCACCTGCTTCATGCAGACTTAGCCCAAGAGACCGCAGGCTGTATGGTGAGTCGGACATGCCGTGCAGCAACAGGACCCCGGCTTTCGGCGATTCCCGGGTAAGTTCGAAGGTCCGGTTCCAGTTCCGCGGCCATCGGGTTGGATCGGACATGGAGCCATGATTGAAACGGTTCAGATTATGCCGGTCTTTCGGCGCAATCTTGGCGTATACCTTTTCTTCCAGTTGCTGGAAGAGTTTTTCTTCCAATTCAAGATATTGTCTGAAATCCGTAACCTGGGATTTAGTGGTAAATTCCGCATCAAGTTCGGCCTCATGCCAGATATTGAGGTCCGGCCGTTTTTCAAGATAGAGAATAAAAACGGTGAGGAGCGCAAGCAAGCCGCCAACCATAAGGTATATGGCTGCCCTGATTATTTTTTTGCTGGTGGCGAACAGGAAATGTTTCATGATTGTTTAATGCTAAATGATTTTACTCTAATGGTAAATTAAACCCGGCATGTTCACCAGTTGTGTTTTTCGTTTATGCTTTGTTGCGGTTCACAGCGTTTTCCATGTGCAAAATATATATGATTTCCCAGTTTCCAATTCCTATCCCCCAAAAAAATAATATACGAGCAGTCCCTTATCTCCTCTCCTCCTTCAACCGGTTGATCGCCTGGCTGGACTGCTCCGGGTAATCTGCAGGAAAGTACCAGAGCCTGACCCCGTCTGCCTCTTCGTATGGAACGAGACCCCGTTCAGCGGGACGCGCCTGGAACAAAAACTGAATAAGAACATCGGTGCTGACCCAGGGATGAGAATACCAGAAGCTGTGGGATCCACTGCTCATGTCCGGGATGGTTTCAGCGGTGATCCAGAGTATGTCGAGCGGCATTTTTCTGGAAGCATCTATGACCCATCGGGTTTCCTCGGCGCTTAATTCATCAGGATCCGGGCTGCCGGCACGTGACACATTATGATGCATTGCAGCAAGAGCCAGGACGGTGTCATCCGGGTTTACCGTAAGAGTCACATTTTGGGGCAGGTCTATATAGGTTGCCAGATTCTCGAGAAAGACCTTGAAGTCAACATCAGGCGCGGCAAAATAGACCTCACCCAACCGCAACTGCTGTTTTAACTCCCCAATGTTTTCGCTTGCGTGATTTTCCCGCAGGAGAGCTAATGCCGGGCTCACCACCTGGGCTCCTGCACTGTATGCCAGTATATCAATGTGCCGGGCCTTGGTGTAGCGGCCCAACAGTTCAAGCAGGCGGGAGAAAACCGGCACCGTCCTGCCGGCATTGTTTACGTCAACTGCATAACGCAGAAAACTCTCTGCCGAGGGCCAGGCATAGAATAGCACAACTGAATTTCTTCCGGTGAAATGATGAAACTGGGCGGCCTGGGCGCTGGCCCGGTAGAAGTTATTATTGGCGCCGTGCACGTAAAGAATCAGGTCCTTATCCAGGCTCCGGTCAAGGGCCTCATTCAACCCTTCAAAGAACAGCCTGGCCTCTGGAGAAAGTTCATCGATGGGAGCTGCAGAATTCAGTTCCGCCAGCTCTTTGGCGGCCTCCAGGTCAAGCCTTATGTCGCTTTGCCGCTCCCTGCTTGTGGAAAGACTATAAATATCCTTCCAGGTCTTATTAACAGAGCCGATCCTTATCTGGGCTGTACCGAGGCGCAGATATCCGTCAAACAGGGTAATATATTTCCTGTCATCTTCCGGGCCGACTCCCATGCGGTTGGTGGCATAGGCAACAACCACCCTGTTGGTTTCCTCCAGCTCCGGATTTCTGGCAAAAGGGTCGTGTTCACCCGTTTGCAGGGCTGCCGGTGTCGGCATCAGGTAGACTTTCGGTTGGCAGCCGGCCACGAGAAACAACAGCACTATAGCAACACAGCAATTCTTAGGTTTAAGAATCTTTATCCTGATCATTTTTTTATCTTTCATTGCTCTTTGAGGGGAGCCAATGCAGGATTGCGCTCAACCAGTTTAGCGGTAAGCTTGGTTATATAGTCCTTGGGAAACTGCCAGATCGGCCATTCTCTACTCCGCTGCAGGCTTCTTTCTTCAGGTGTCAGGTCATACATGAGGGTCGAAAGAATGTCGCTGCTGACCCAGGGGCTCTGCCGAAAGTAGGCATGCCCGTTACCGGTGGTGGACTTCTCGGCATCGGTAACGTCAATAAAGGTAATCTCATCGGTTTCCCAGAGCCATTCAGCTATGGACTCTGTCATTTTGCCATCATCCCACTTCTGGCCCAGCCTGTCCCGATTGAACACCCACTTCGAGAGGCTGAGCGCCTTGTCCATCTCAGAGAGGTATATGGTGAAGTCCTTGGACACATTCAGAATTCCCTCATCGATGTAGGCCCCAAAAAGCTGCCGGTCAAAATCACTGCCGGCCAGGATGACATGGCCGATGCGCAGGTATTTCCCGAAAGTTTCCTTATGCTCATCCCTATAGATGAGTGCCAATTGATTCAGGGCGTTGATCACCAGTCTCGTGCCGGCGCTGTAGCCAATGATGTGAATATTCTCCGCATCAGTATCCCTTGCCAGGTATTCCAGCAGGATTCGCAGGTTATAGGCGGAAAGGGAAGTTGTTTCCAGATCGGAAAAATAGGCAAGGGTTTTAGGGGTCGAGGGCCAGGAGTAGGCGATGAAAACACCATCGTAGCCCAGAAAATGCCAGAGTTCAGCTGCAACAAGCAGAGGATTTTCAAAGACAACCTTATAGCCATGCACATAGATATAGATGTCCTTGTGTTTAGACTTCGCCAGTTTTTCATTGATCTTGGCGGCAAATTCTTTACCGGGCCGCTCGATATCAGATACCTCAGGCGGGATAAAGTGTGAGTAGCTCTCAGCCAGGATGCCGATCTCCTCAACCTCGGTGATCTTTAATGGGTATTTTTCTGAACGGTTTTTGAGCAAAGAGATTTTCCGGGCTTCCTCCCAGGTCATGCTATTATCGCCAAGCTGTAATTTCCCAACGCCCAGCCTCAGGAGAAAGCCCCTTTCATTAAGATAGATATTTTTCTCGTCGCCTTCTTCAGCAGGCTTCCTGTCAGTGG
The DNA here is from genome assembly GCA_002868955.1 of Desulfobulbaceae bacterium. Taxonomy (GTDB): domain Bacteria; phylum Desulfobacterota; class Desulfobulbia; order Desulfobulbales; family BM004; genus BM004. The sequence continues at coordinate 497 of PKTW01000039.1, read as the reverse complement.
CATAGAGCATTCCTTCATAGGGAATAGCTTTAATCGGATCAAAATCGGTGAACGGGTCAATGGCCCCGGCATCGTAAACATCAGGTGCCGGCATCAGAAAGATCTCGTTGACAGGCTTTTTGGCGCAGGCTGCCAGGTTGAAGATCAGGAGCAATGCCAGGACATATATTATATTCTGCCAACTGACGTGGGGTTGAGATCCTGTCTCAGTTGAAATGCGCATTTCGGGTCACCATAAAAAAAATTATTTTACTACGTTATATTTTTTTGTATCCAGTTGCATAAAAAGATTTTGTATATATCCCCACTTTACAGCCATGAAGGCAATTTACTGTAAATTAATGCTGAAAAGCCTGAAGTTGAAAGAATATATTCATTAATAAATCTCTTCGCTTAATTTTTCTCAACGTTTGCCTCATAAACAAACAACGCCTGCAGCTTGTCCCAGAATTCGCCGCCCAGCACAAAGAGGCTGGAGACAAAAAGTACGTCGCCTG
>PKTW01000115.1 GCA_002868955.1 Desulfobulbaceae bacterium | reverse complement strand
ATCTGCTGCAGCAATATCCAGAATTCGTTGCGGAGAAAACGCTTACAGGAAAGGACCTTGAGCATGCGGAAGCTCTTTATGTCGGCAATTCTGTACGCGGATTGGTGAGCGTGGCTTTTCAGGCTGAAGGATAAAGGGAAAAGACATTTGGCTGTCAAAATCTCCGCAGCGTTTCTCATATCTGGCAGGAGCCAGTTGCCTTCAAGTATTATAAAATAATCTTTATCTGTGGATGCGCCTTTAGGGCCGTATAGATGGAGTTGCGTTCCGCTTCACTGCGGACAGTCACTTCAAGGTTGAGACAATGGTATTTCCCGGTAGGGCTGCTGTTGGAAGGTGTAATAGTACAGGATTCATCGCTGGCTATTTCCACCAGGGCCTGGTGTAATCTTTCCGGATCTAAACCGATGACCTTGTAAAGCCACCGGCAGGGATATTGGATCTGCACCTTGTTCACTTTGTCTTTGTTCGCCATGGTCGTATCACAATGAAGTGCTGCGTTTGCCCGAGGTAAAATATTTTCCATCAGGGACTGCCACAAATAATAAAAAAGAATTATATATATAAAATAAAAACATAACAAAAAAAACTACCTACAGTTTAGTTGGTGAAAAAATATTTTTATTTGTTGAGATAACTGGTAAAGCCATATAACAGTAAGTATATAAACAGTATAAGCAAAAGATTTTCATTCAGATATTTCCTGCCTCTTGCCAAAGGGTCTTCTGAGAAACGCTTGACCAGCTATGGCCGGTTGCCAGTGTCAATAACCATGCGACCGGCAGTCGCTGAACTTAAAAGAATTGAGCAAAGAGAGTTATGCGCCGTTTATTGAGCACCATATTCCATCTCCTGTTTTTTGTAAGTATGTCTGTTTTCGGCAGCCCTGCTGCAGCTGCAGAGCATCATCCCTTCCAGCCCGGCGAAAAGATGCATTTTGTTCTGAAATATGGTGCAATTTCTGCAGGAGCGGCCACCCTTGAAGTACATGAAATGGATGAAATCCAAGGGGTGGAGGCCTATCATTTCGTTATGACCGCACGATCAAACTCATTTATTGATCTCTTTTTCAAGGTCAGGGACCGCATCGATTCTTACGCGGATGCAAAAATGAACCATTCATTATATTACAAAAAGGACCAGAAGGAAGGCAAGACACGGCGAAACATCAAGGTCGACTTCGACTGGGAAAAAAACGAATCGACATATGTAAACTTTGATACTGAACCTAAGGTTATTAGCCTGCTGCCAGGGACTTTTGACCCACTATCCGTTTATTATTATTCACGGTTGCTTGATTTTGAAAATGTAGGAGAATTTGAACACCCTGTGACCGATGGCGAAAAAAATCTGATGGGCATTATGCGTGTAATCGGTAAGGAAACTATACATGTTCCTGCAGGGACTTTTGAGACTTTGGTGCTTGAGCCTGACCTGCAGAACGTGGAAGGCGTTTTTTCAAAGAAGCCAAGGGCGAAGATAAAGCTTTGGGTCACGAATGATGCGCGCCGGTTGCTGGTGCAGATGAAGAGTAAGGCAATAGTTGGCAGTTTTGTGGCAGAACTGATCGCAGTTGAAGGTCATCTTTCGGAAAAAGTGAGCAGCCTGAAGAATAGTGAGTAATTAAATGCATTGACTGACGAGGCATTCTGCATGAGTCAGCAATTGGGGAGGACAGACAAGTGAATGAGATGGAATACGAAGATGATTCCAGTGAATTCGACGGTTTTAACACTTATTTCAGCAAGGAAAACAGGCAGGTATTGGTTAAGACCATAGACGGTTCTTTAATTCGCGGGAATATTAATCTTAACAGTGAGTCAATACCCATGGACAGGGTAAGCGACCTTCTCATCAAGGGGCAGAACAGGTTCCTCATCATGTATAATGCCTCCTTGGGCGACAGAAAAGATGCTGCGGTTATCATAAATAAATCGCAGATTGTCTGGGTCATGGAAGAAGAAGGGGCGCTTAGAAAAAGCTAGTGGGAACGGCTTGGGTTGTTTGGGGTTTTCCTGTCTGACTACGCTGCGCGTAGAGCCAGGGGAAAGAGAGAAACAAAATATTATTTGCGGCGGATCTTTTTTAATAAACAGTCAAAATTTTCAGCGCAGTCCTTGCGGATCTTTTTCATATATTTCATGTTGTTCGTGATTGATTCTGCATACAGGTCACGATCAATATCCCAGCGTTTCTTGAAATGAAACAGGGCCGCAGAGGATACATTATCCATTTCCTCTGCCAGTCGCGCCCTTACCACCGAATGATAGAACTTCCCAGTATTCTTGAACAGCTCACCGGGTGTCTCAAAACCTGACATCCTGGCCTCTTTGAACTCCATGAAGAGCAGGGGAAGTTTTTCCAGGTAATTCCGGTCCGCCATCTGGGCAATCAGGTCGGCTGAACCGAGAACCTTGCCCATTAACCTGATTTCATCAGACCTGAAGGGTATCTCTGTTAAAGGCAAAGTAAGGGTTGTGCACATGATTATATGGCCACAGTCAGTAATGTCCTCTGCCGAAAAACCACTTGCGGTAAGGTATTTCCCCATGAACGCGATGGAGCGCTTTTCATGGCCTATGGTATATTGCGCTCCGGTCCCCCCCCGTTCTTTTTTTGTTTGGATCAGGCCCGTGTCATGGAACAGGGCGGCAACAAGCCCCAGTTCAATTACCCGGGGCGAGAATATCTGTCCCTGAACATGGAGACCATGAATTAGCCTGGCTGTTGCAAGGATGACACTGCAGGTGTGCTCCAGGTTGTGATACTTGGTGTGACTGGCCCGGTAACCCGGATATTCGCCTTTAAAGAGACAAACAATGTCACTATAGACCTTTTTCAGAAACAAAGTATCGTAATCCGGGTCAACCAATGATAACGTTTTTATTATCTCAGCATATGTCCCGCTGTGAGAGCTGGTATTTGTCAGATCGCCGAGTTTCATATCCAATGCATCCATCTCATCTCAATTTGTTGAGGTTTCAGGAAAGAATAGCTGGTAACATATCCAAGTAATTATTTCCATATTCTTTTCACTTGTATCAGGTAATTATTACGCCTGAATCCAGGATATTAGAACCTTTAGGATGTACTTTTAAATGAAGTTAGATATAGTACAACATGGCTTTATCATCAGCAATTGACCTGCATATTCATTCAACCTTTTCAGACGGTTTGCTCAAGCCGGCGGAAGTCGTAGATCTTGCTGATTCGCAAGGTTTAAAAGCCATTGCCATAACAGATCATGATACGGCCGCCGGGACTGATGAGGCTATGCAAAGGGGGAATGAGAAAAAAATTGAAGTGCTTGCCGGCATTGAAATAAGCTCTTGGCATGGTGACACTTCAATGCATATACTTGGTTACCGTTTTAAACATGAGGACAAAAAGTTCAACAGCCGGTTGCAGTTACTGCAGGACGGAAGAGAATCGAGGAATATCAGGATCATTGAAAATCTTAACAAGCTTGGCATAAGGGTCGATCTGGGTGAATTGTTACACTATTCAGAGTATGGGCAGACAGGCCGTCCGCATATTGCCAGGCTGCTGGTTGATAAAGGGGTGACAAAAACAATTGACCTGGCATTCAAGTATTATCTGCGCAGGGGAGCAGCAGCATATGCTGAGAGATTCAGGTTTTCTGCCCTTGATGCCATTGCTATGATACGTGAAGCAGGCGGGATAGCTGTTTTGGCCCACCCATCAAGCCTTGATCCTACATTGCGCTCAATACCTTTGTTGTTGAAAAATCTTCGCAAAATGGGGCTTGAAGGTGTTGAGGTATATTATCCCTCCCATAGTCCAAAAGCAGTAAAAGCGCTTTTGCAGATGGCAGATGAAATGGGCCTGCTTATAACTGGTGGCAGCGATTTTCACGGCATGGAGCGGGCGGGTTATACTACAGATGATTGGCTGCATAAAACCCATGTTCCATATGATATTGTTACTGCGATGAAAAAAATGGGAGGGGAATAAATATTTGTATTAGTATCAGATTGTTCTGTTAAAGCTGAATTGTGAGGATTTTTAATTAATAAGGATGACAGAAGCATGAATACCATTTTGGTTGTTGATGATGAACCTAATTACCTGATCGTACTCTCGGAACTCCTTAAAGAGGAAGGATTTGAGGTCATGACCGCCCAGAGCGGGGAAGATGGGTTGAAGATTGTGGCGGATACCGATCTTGATCTGGTCATAACTGACATGCGCATGCCCGGCATGGACGGCTTAGAACTTTTAAAGGCAGTTAAATTGTATAATAAACACCTGCCTGTAATGATGATTACCGCCTTCGGTGAGGTGGAGAAAGCAGTAGTTGCTATGCAGGCAGGCGCCTATAATTACCTTGTCAAGCCATTTAACAACGAGGAACTGTTGTTGAATATCAGAAAGGCTATTGAGCATTTTTCGCTCTTGCGTGAAAATCTGCGATTGCGTGACGAGGCAAGGGTCAGGTATGGCTTTGCCAGCATTGTCGGTAAGAATGCCAGGATGCAGGAAATTTATCAACTTATCGAAAAGGTAGCACCAACCCCGGCTTCGGTCCTGATCACCGGAGAAAGCGGCACAGGTAAGGAGTTGGTTGCCAGGGCAATTCATATCAACAGCCCCAGGGATAAGTCACCTTTTATTTCTGTCAACTGTGCAGCCCTGCCTGAAACTCTGCTTGAAAGCGAGTTGTTCGGGCATGAAAGAGGTGCTTTTACCGGCGCCACTTCCATGCGCAAAGGCAGGTTTGAACTTGCTGATGCCGGGACACTGTTTCTCGATGAAATAGGTGATATCCCGCTTCCTCTCCAGGCAAAACTGCTGAGGGTTCTGCAGGAACGGAGTTTTGAAAGGGTGGGAGGTTCACATCCCATAAATGTAGATGTTCGTATCATTACCGCCACTAACAGGGAATTGAAAAGTGAAGTGGATGAAGGTCGATTTCGTGAAGACTTATATTACCGATTGAATGTTCTCCATATCCATCTGCCACCCCTGCGGGAAAGAGCAGATGATATTCCCATGCTTACGGAGCACTTTATTAACAAGTTTGCCAAGATGCTGAACAAACCGGACTTGAGAATCTCCGGCGAAGCTTTGCGTTTCCTGGTTGGTCTCCCCTGGGAGGGCAATGTGCGCGAGCTTGAAAATACCATCGAAAGGGCTGCCATCCTCTGCAGTGGAAATGTTATAAAGATAGAAGATGTGCACCCTGATGTAACATCGCACAAAATGGCAGCCAACTGGTCACCTGACGTTAATTTTGAGAAATTTATACCTGCAAATCTACCCCTGCCTGAGGTGTTGAGCGGTGTGGAGGAGCAAATGGTCAAACGCGCTCTTGCGGATGCAAATTATGTGCAGGCACGTGCTGCTGAAAGCCTTGGAATTACCAAAAGCCTGCTGCAATATAAGAGGAAAAAATAAAATCTGCAGAAGAAGTGATCACCAAGAAGTGCGAAGCAAATTCAAAGGATTGAAGATTGAGGACTGAGGACAGAGATATTGGAAGTCGTCAGTTTGTTGGTTAACGAAACGAACCAACGATTGACAGACAATTGGCAGCAAAGAAACTTTAAAACTATTTTTTACTCCTAGCTCCTAACTTTTATCTCCTGGCTCACCACGCCTCACTTTGTTAGTTTCGGTATCTTGTTCCCTGTGCCGCCCCAGTTGAGCTTGTTGCGCAGGATTTCGAAATAGCCTTTCTTGGGCATACTGATCAGGTGCAAGGGTTTACTGGCAGTCTTTACT
>PKTW01000056.1 GCA_002868955.1 Desulfobulbaceae bacterium | reverse complement strand
GCAAACCAGTCGGGCATGATTTCAAGCCCCCAGAAAAGACGCCAAAACCTGCTTGTATTGCCGGCCAGAACTTGAACGGTGGATTCAAGCAGGTCAAGGGGCAGGCCGTGCGTCCCATTGTATGCTAACTTAAAATCCAACAGTTCGTATTCTTCAACCGGCAAAACCACTTGTAATTGTTCTTTCAGAATATTTCGAGAATCATATGCACCATCCTCGGTTGTTTTGATGCCATTTCCAAAATAGACAACAGTTTCCTTAGTGTCGCAAATGGAGGCTGCACTCGTTTCAGTCAGCAGCAGGACTCCAAGCAGGCACAAAAGCATAAGGCAAATAGGTTTTTTCATTCTCAGTCCTCCATTGCATCAGGGTCAAAGGTGCAGGATGTCTTGTATTCATCAAAATCTTTGCCGCCAAAGACATGGCCGCCCAGCTTATTATTATATTCAAGGTAAGCCCGGCTTCGTTCCACAGTGTTTAAGTACTCAGACATTAATAAATCTGACATTTTAATGGAGAGCTCGGAATGGATGTACCATAAACATTCACTCGCTCTGTGAATATCTTCAGTATTGTTGAGAGCGCTCGCCTCATCGGGACTTTCCAGGATAGACATATCCAGGGCAAGGGTAAATTGTCGCAGGGCAGCCCTGGTTTTTTGTGAATCAGGGTAGGTCAGTGCAATATAGCGCTGGATATCGTCGCGCATTCCATCCCCGTCCGAGTCAATGCCTTCAAGGGTTGCCTTGCCGGCCTCGCCGGGATCAGGAGGCAGCCCGTTACCCGGAGGATCCGGTGGATCAGGGGGCGGCTCACCCTGGCAGTCAGGGTCAGTATCAAGGTAGTCGGGATTACAGCAGGCGTCAGCCGAGGGATAACACTCACCCTGGTAGAGATTTTCATTGCACAGCCGTACGCAATCCCTGCCCCTGAAATCTTCGGCCATGAACTCATCAGCTCCTGAATCAGCCAGGGAAGGGTTGAACGCCTGTACACACTGGCGCACGCAGGGTCCGAGCTTTGCCTTTTCGCCTCCCCAGCCATTGCTGGATACCAGCAGCAACAATGCTGCTGCAAATATAATCTTTTTTTGCGTTTTCATTGTTTTCTCCTCCGTAGGTTGCCGCTAAGCTTAGTTGTGTTTTTATTTTCTCAGAGAACAGGTACATGCACACGTGTATGTACCCTTGTAATGCATATAACTATTTATTTTCAATGAAAAAAATTGACAGCATTCTGCCAGGAGAAACTGGCAATATGGATGGAAAATGCAGAGCAGGGATGGGATCAAAAGGGCTAAAAATACCAGTCAGGCAATTTCACAGGAGGGTTATTTTTATCCCCTGTATTACAAAAAAAGGCAGAGCCTTTTGGGCCCTGCCTTTGCATTGAAGTTTCAATCTGCTTTTTGAATAATATCAATCCATCTTTTCAAAGTATTCCTTTTCAGCACCGCACTTGGGGCAGACCCAATCTGCGGGCAGGTCTTCGAAAGCAGTACCCGGCTCAACTCCATTCTCGTAATCGCCTTCAGCCGGATCATAGACATAGCCACAGGGACATTCGTATTTTGCCATAATTTCCTCCATTACTGTTTTTTATAAATCGCACACCTGCATGTTTATTGAGAACAATTATCAATTAAAATTAATGTAACTATTGAACCCGGTTTGTCAACATTAAATCAAACGTACCCTTTCCAGCTGCCATATTGCAATAGAACTTAATAAAGCAAAACTTCATGGCCTACGCCCTTTTTTGTTGTTATATTTGATGTACAAGAAAACGTTCTTCAGGAAGGAAAGACAATGCTGTTTACAAAAAGCAAGCCGACAGACATTCAGCAGGTCCACATGGCAGCCGTCTGGCTCGGAGTAAGCGAGTTCCAGGTTTTTTGCGATGCCTGGCAGGCCTGGTACAATGAAAAACCTTCGGAAAAAAGGATTGAACCGTATTTTGTCGATTTTCTCGGGCAGGATGCTGTGCCTTTCTGGGTGCGCAATTATATCCGGATCATCCTCAACAGAAAGGACCTGTTCCAGAATGAGAAAAAACGGGTGCTTATCGGGGCGTTAACCTACTATATCCCACTTCTCATTTTCTTTATCCTGATAATGCGGGCCCTTTTATAAGCAGGGCAACGTGCTGTTCAGGCACTGCCCATGCTTTTTTTATGCAATCGCAGGTAAATCACCCAGAATGTTCCCGGCACCAGGAATATAAGGGCAAGCCGCAGGGCAAGCAGGCGGGGATCAACGCCATGGTCTAGACCCAAGCCGGTGAAATAGGTTGAAAGGCTTAAAATCAGGGTAAGCAGAGCCATTTCTGCAGCAAAGACGCGGCCGCGGAACTCGTTGGGAACGATCTGCTGCAGCAGCGTTGTGCTGAATACCCACTGGATGGAGCCCCCGATATGGCCGAGCAGGACAAAGGGAACCGCCCAGAGCAGGGTTGGTGCCCGGGAGAATAATATATAGGCGCCGGAGGCGATAAAAAACGAGAGGCTGATGGAGCGGTACATGGCCTTTTTTGTTTCTCCGAAGTAATGCCAGGCCAATATGGGACCTATGGCGGCGCCGAGGCCCCGCACCGAGTATAGTACGCCGCTTTTGCCTCCCTGCCCGCCGCTGGAGAACACCTGTTCCCCGAAAACGGTGAGCAGGACCAAAATGCCCCCGGAAAGGGCCCAGCCGCTTTTCACCAGCAGGAGGGTTGCAACTTCCTTGTGGCGCAACACATATTTGAAACCCTCACGCATGTCGGCGATGCCGGTAAAATCCTGCCATGTCGGCTTCTCTTTTTTTGCCGGGGCCTTATGGGGCAGATCGAGCCCGGCAAGCATTATGGCTGAGATCAGAAAGGTTGCGGCATCAATAACAATGGCTGTCTGCCACCCATAGAGATATGTTATGAATCCACCCAGTGCGGCACCGAAGGCCAGCATCATTGACCAGGTTGCACCGCTCAGGGCATTGGCCAGGATGAGTTCCTCCGCGCTGCAGAGATTGGGGACCGAAGCCTTGCGGGCCGGATCGTAGAATGTCCAGATTGATTCCTGCACCAGGGCCAGGACATAAACCAGCCATACATGTTCGGGCCTGCGGACGAGCAGGAAACCGAGCACGATAAAGACCCGGAGCAGGTCTGAAATGATCATGATGGCCTTGCGTGAAAAGCGGTCGGCAATGACACCGGCAGCAGGGCCCAGAAAGGTTGTGGGAATAAACTTGGCAATCAGGAACCAGCTGACCGCGCCCCCGGAGCCGGTTAGTTTTGTGAGCAGGACAAAAATAGCGATATAGTTGAACCAGTTGCCAAGATGGCTGATTACTCCGGCCAGCCAGAATCTCCTGAACCGGTGGTTCATGGTAAAAAGGATCTTGTAGGACTGGAAGCGCCCAACGGCCAGAAAGGGTTTGGGCTCTTGTTCAGGGGTTGGCATCTTAATTGTTTTCATTATATTTAATCTGACTTTATCAGGTTTCTTGTTTCCAACCGTTCATACCGGGATCGCTTTTGTTTGACAAGGAGATAATTTATTCCTTACTATTGTTCTCCGGGTAGATTGTATTGTATCCTTATACTTTCTGGATACCTTCAGGAAAATTTTAAAAAAAAAGGAGAATGTCATGTACAGGCCTCTTGGAATCACCGTTAGCAGACATATCATGGATTTGCAGCGCATGCATCCTGAAGCCACGGGCGATCTGTCCGGATTGTTGAATGAGTTGATCGTCGCGGCCAAGACTATTTCTGCTGAAGTGAACATGGCCGGCCTTGCTGATGTTCTCGGCATGTCGGGAAAAACAAACATACAGGGTGAAGAAGTACAGAAGCTGGATGAATTTTCCAATAACACCATAAAGAAAAGGATGGCCCGTTGCGGGTATGTCTGTGTCATGACTTCGGAGGAGGAGGATGACATAATTCCGGTTTCTGAAGGGTACGAGGGCAAGTACACCCTGGCCTTTGATCCCCTTGACGGCTCATCAAACATCGATGTCAATGTCAGCATCGGCACAATATTTTCTATTCACCGCCGTAAATCAGACGATGGGGAGCCATCTTTCGGCAGAAGGAGCACGGATTCAGGAGACGAATGGCAGTCTGCCGGGGATGAGGGCGGCTCTGCGGAAGATCTTCTGCAGAAAGGCAGCAGGCAGGTGGCGGCAGGGTATATTATTTACGGTTCCAGCACCATGCTTGTTTTTACTACAGGGGAGGGCGTGCACGGCTTTACGCTCGATCCGAGTGTCGGCGAGTTCTATCTTTCCCATCCTGATATAAAGATACCGGGGAAGAGCAAGTACTTTAGTGTAAACGAAGGGAATTACACTTATTGGGATGAGAATATGCGGCGCTATATAGATTATCTCAAAGAACAGGACCTGGAGGGCGGCAGGCCTTACAGTTCAAGGTATATAGGCTCCCTCGTGGCGGATTTTCACCGCAATCTCATTTCAGGAGGGATATTTCTCTATCCCAAGGATAACAAGAACCCGGCCAAGCCCAGCGGCAAACTGAGATTGCTCTATGAAGCAGCACCACTTGCCTTTGTAGTTGAACAGGCAGGGGGCCGTGCAATCACCGGTGATGGCCGGGATATTTTGGAAATTGAGCCGCAGGAACTGCACCAGAGAGTACCGCTTATTATCGGCTGCCGCTATGATGTGGACGAGGCAGAGGATTTTTTGAGCGGCAAAAGATAATCAGATTTTAAATCCGGCATGGCGCCGGTTTTACATTCATTCAATGCAATCTGCAGAGGAACCATTATGTATAAAAAGCTTTTTATAGTCGCTGGAATTGCCTTGTCAGCAATGGTGAGCGCCTGTGCTGCAAATCCTCATGTGGAAAGAGGTACTATTGCCGTAGGAAGCGAGGATTTCAGGGGAACCATTATTTTCAGTGCCAATGACAGGGAGAAGATCATCAATCATTATAAAAGCGGCAGGGAAAGAAAAAAAATGCCGCCGGGCCTTGCCAAAAAGCAGGAATTGCCCCCGGGGCTGCAAAAACATATTAAAAAACACGGGCAGCTGCCGCCGGGTCTTGAAGCAAGAAGGTTGCCGGACAGCCTTGAGAGAAGTCTGGCCCGGTTGCCCGCGGGCTATGTGAGAATGAAGGTTGGCGGTGACGTGGTGTTAATGAACGAAAAAACAAGGGTTGTTTTTGACGTGGTTTGGGACCTGGATTAGAGTGCGGGGGGCAAATCTTTATCCTTGACACTTCTTGTCCCGCACCTCAAAAAAACAGGGAAGTAAAAAGACTGACCGCATGGACCCGGAAGACCTTAAAAGAGATTGGTTGCTACAGAACGAAACGATCTGTATCTGTAAAGGAATTCCGCGAAAACGTTTCATTGAAGCGATAAAAAAGGGAGCCACTTCGCTGCAGGAAATAAACAGGCTCCTGGGGTCGGGCAGTGGTGATTGCAAAGGTGAACGCTGTGGACCCAGGATTGAGAGATTACTCGATGCATATCTTGCGAAGTAGGGGGTCAAATCTTTATCCTTGACACTCTTTATTCCACACCTTGAAAACAATTAAATGTCAAGGATAAAGATTTGACCCACTTGTCCCAGGCGCCGATTTCCTGACTGATAGTTGCACCTTATCTTGACATTTGGAGAGAGGGATGGTAATTTTATAAATAGTTTTTTGCGATCAGGGAGATGAACAAAGGTTGAGTCATGGCAATAACCTGATCGCTTTAATTGCCACGACACACACGTGTTCATAGCACATGGCTCGCCGCAACTAACTAAGGAGGCGTTTATGGGTTTCATGGACAAGTTGTTTGGTGCAACTAAAGAATTTCCCCCCCTGAACAAAGATGACCCTGCTGCGCAAAAATTAGAAGCCCTGCGTCAGCCTGTGGAAAAACTTGTCTCGGAAATTAAAGACCCTATCGAAGTGGTTCCGGGAAATGAAACAGCCTTCTTTTTCATTGGTAAGCCGCCCAAGAAGTTTGGTGTTGCCTGGGTTGGGAAAGACGGCAAGATAGTTAATTTTAAAAGCCTTGTAGAAGAAAAAGGGCTCTCGATTATCAGCCTTGAAAAGTTAAGCGATCGCCTGAAATCGGTCTATATCCAGCACCAGGAAGAACCGCGCTTCTCGACGATAATCAACGAGAAGCAGGTAGTGGTCACACCTTCAGAGACCTTAAAGAGTGATATCAAGAAAGTGATAGAGGACGCGGTCAGTTGACGTTAGTATTACAGGTGTTTAATACCCCTCCAGGGTTAGCTCTGGAGGGGTATTTTATTTGTGCAAACATCTTTACACTTTCTTTTTGCTGGGCTAATTTAGCCATGGCTTATCTTCCAGCAAATAAACCCGAGGATTTTTGCGGATGGCGGATAAAAAAATAATGGAGAGACGGGTAGCAGAACGGCGCTTTTTTGAAACAGAGGTAACGTTTAAGCCGGAGGGTGGCACAAACAAGGTCAGGTCTGTGGATATATCAGAAAGTGGACTTCGGGTCGTGTCCGAGAAACCAATAGCAATCTGCATCCAGGTACACGAAGGTGGCTCATTGGTCGAGTACGATGCCCAACTCGTGTGGGCCCGCATGAAAGAAGACGGCACCATTGAATACGGCTTGAAATTTTAAAAAATTGAAAGTAGGGGGGCAAATCTTTATTCTTGACACTTGATACTTTTTTGAGGTGCTCGAATAACTGAATAAGCATTGTCAAGGACAAAGATTTGACCCCAGAATGTCACTACTAAAAAAGGGCTGAAATCTTACAGGATCACAGCCCTTTTTTCTTCAGAGGTTTTACAGTTGGATGTCAGGGGAAAAATTGTTTATTCCGGTCTGAAAGAAGAAGTGTCAAGGATAAAGATTTGCCCCCAGAACGCCACTAGATACTCGAGACTTCGATGGCAACCATCACACCCTGGCTTGTTATGGGCTCGCTGCATTTCATGTCATCAGGTACAAGCAGGCCGGAGTATGTGCCGGGCGAGGCATCTTTTGGAACAGTTACGACAAGGTCCATTGTGCGTGACGATACTCCGTCTGATTTGGAATCAAGCCACAGGTAAGCCGCAGTCAGCCATCCGCCGGGAATATTGCTGTTTTCCTGTTTTGAGCCGACCAGAAAATTGAGCGTATAGGCTTTGCTTGAAGATCCTTGAACTGTAACGGCGGTTCTGCCGGTTTCCCCAGGTGCAACCTTTAACTTTACTATCTGTGGTTTGAAGGTTACGTGCGCTGCCTGTACGCTGAGCGCCATACCGGCAACAACAATGACTGATAGTAAAACGATAAGTGTTTTTTTCATTATGACCCCTCCTGTCAAATTTGTCATCAAGTGAAAGCTGACTTTATAAGATGCGCCCTGTAGCTTCCTGTGCTGAAAGCTGATCTTGTTTTTGCACAATGCGTGCCAATGCAGGCCCGATATATATCAACCTGCGCAAAACCTTACAGAGACGCGGAAAAGGGCAGCTTCTCCTGATGCACTTATCGTATTTAGTTCATAATTTTTGAAAATCAGTAAACTTAATTTACTTGTTTAGGGTAGTACGTATACCATGTTTTGCCAGTTTCATATAGCAGAAAAGAATTCCGGATCATGCAAGTAAGGGTCAAATCTTTATCCTTGACACTTCTTATGGCACACCTTAGTAAACAACCAAGTGTCAAGGATAAAGATTTGACCCCCTTATTGAGAGAGCCATGCGTAACACAATATTCATGATACATGGAATGATGGTTGGGCCCTGGTGCTGGGATAATTACAGGAAATTTTTTGAGAAGAAAGGCTATAGATGTATTTCGCCGGCGCTGCGTTTTCATGACATGGATCCCACAGGTCTTCCGGACCCACGCCTGGGAACAACCAGCCTCTTGGAATATGCTGCCGACCTTGAAGCCGAAATAACAGGATTCCAGGAGCGCCCCATTGTAATGGGGCATTCCATGGGCGGTCTTCTGGCGCAAATCCTTGCTGGCCGGGGACATGCAAAGGCTGCAGTCCTCCTCACCCCGGCAGCACCGGCTGGTATAAATGCGCTCAGCTATACGGTGCTGAAAAGTTTTTCAGGTATAATGCTGAACTGGGCCTTTTGGAACAAGCCCTTCCGCTTCTCCTTTGCCAAGGCTGTGTATTCCTGCCTGCATTTAATGCCAGTCGAGGAGCAGAAAAAGGTGTATGGAAAAATGGTTTATGAATCGGCTCGAGCCGCACGCCAGATTGGCTTCTGGTATCTGGACAGAACGAATGCAGCAAGAGTGGATCATGATACCACCCGTTGTCCTATCCTGATTATTGCGGCAAAGGGGGACCGTATCACTCCGGCTTCGATAGTTAAAAAGGTGGCGCATAAATATAAGGACGCAAGCTTTAAACAGTTTGACGATCATGCCCATTGGGTTCTCGGCGAACCCGGCTGGCAGGATGTTGCGGAGAATGTTTCCGACTGGTTAAAGACAAACTCTTTATGAGGCATTGTCTGGTGGCACGGAGGGTTTCCCGGGGCTGCCGGGAAACCACTTTGATCTGTTCAGGCAGGAAGCAAGCATGCTGCTGCCTGCAGCAGGAATAAAGAGGGGGAAATGTCTGCGAGCTGTTGTTATCCGGTCTTATTTATGATACTTTTATGCAACGGAAAATTGAAAGAGAAGAGGAGCGTTGTTTTATTAACCAAAGACGAGGAGGTTGATATGGACAAAAAAGATCTGAAGAAGCTGTTGGCCGGCCTGAGTATTGCCAGTTTGCTTACCGGGGCTGGTCTTGCAGTAACAGGTTGCGCCACAACCGCTTGAAGTGGAGAAAAATCCGGTGCAGGTGGCACCGAAATGGAAAAAAGTTCAAGCACACAAGAAGCTCCAGCCCAGTCACCTGTCGGCGGCAGCGGCTGAAGCGGAAACAAATAGTGCGGTCGCACTGCTAAAAAATAGTAACCGGGTTCCCTGGTGGTGAAAAAATGCCATCTGGAACCCGGTTTTTTATAACCATTAATCTGATCCCGATGCAGGACACTTCACAAGACAAAGCCCAACTGCTGCGTAAAACATATCCAAGGTGCAGGAAGCTGGTTCCAGAAGACATCTGGCTGCAGCTTGTTGCCGAAGTTAAGTCGGCAGAAGATTTTAGCAACATTCTCAGGCACAGGGCAGCTGCGCTGGGACTGGAGCCTTACCTGGGGGAGCTTGCCCGCATGGAATCTTATGTTGCCGGCCTGGAAGCAGACGATACCCCTGTTCCTGAATATGCCGAAAAGGTATCAGTAAATCCGACCCTGCAGCTCTTTGAGAATTCCTGGAAAAACCTGGCTTGTCTCATTGATAAAGCGGCAGAAGACCTGGAACCCGAAAAAACCGCGGAGCTTGTCATTGTCTGGCGCCATCCCGTAGATGGTAAGGTCAGGGCGAAACAGGTGCAGAAAGAGGATCTGCTGGCCATGAAAATGGCGCTCGAGGAATTATCTGTGCAGGCTGTGGCCAAAGACGGCAATGTCCATGCTGCTGCTGTTGAATCTGCCCTGATCCGGGCCCTGCATGACGGTGTCGTTATCGGACCGGAACCCTTTATAAAAAGAGACAGCAGGCCGGAGCAGTACCGGGATGTTGATCCTTCTTTTTTCAGCGCCAGGATATTTTCCCTGCAGTGGCATATTACCCAGGCCTGTGACCTGCACTGCCGCCACTGCTATGACCGTAAGCAGTACAGGGCCCTTGCTCCGGAGCAGGAAATCGGCATCCTTGATGATTTGGCCCGGTTCTGTGCCTCTCATAATGTACATGGCCAGGTGACGTTTACCGGCGGCAATCCGCTGCTGCATCCGAATTTTGCAACGCTTTACCAGGAGGCGGCTGACCGGGGATTTACCACAGCCATCCTGGGAAATCCTGCGAGCCGTGAAGAGATTGAGCGGCTGCAGGCAATTCAGCCCCTGGCCTTTTACCAGGTAAGCCTGGAAGGGTTGCCGGAGCATAATGATTACATGCGCGGCCGCGGCCATTTCGAGAGGGTCCTGGCTTTTCTCGACCTGCTGCGGGAACTCGGAGTTTTTTCCATGGTCATGTTGACACTGACCCGCGATAATATGGCACAGGTGCTGCCGCTGGCAGAAATACTCCGGAACAGGACAGATCTGTTCACCTTCAACAGGCTCTCGCTGGTCGGAGAGGGTGCAAATCTCGCTGCAGTTGACCCTGGGGAATACCCGGGTTTTCTCCGGGCCTATGGCGCAGCGGTGGGAACAAATCCCTGTCTCGGCATTAAAGACAACCTGCTCAACATCATCTACCACGAACAAGAGCGTCCCCTGTTCGGCGGCTGCACAGGGTTTGGCTGCGGGGCTGCCTTTAATTTCATAACAGTACTGGCGGACGGCGCCGTTCATGCCTGCCGCAAGTTTCCTTCGCCCCTGGGCAATATCCTGGATAATTCACTGGGTGAGATCTACCATTCTGGTCCGGCCAAACGCTACCGCGGCGGCGCTGAGGAATGCCGGGGGTGTGCAATAAGACCCGTGTGCGGCGGCTGCCTGGCGGTTGCGCACAGTCACGGCCTTGATATTTTCAGGCAAAAAGACCCCTACTGTTTTATTGATGCAAATACACCTGTTGCTGATTGACAGACAGTTTGCATAACTTTGAAAGCACCGTAATCATTAACTGTGGAAGTCTCATTATCTGAGAGATGCCCCCATACCGTCAGCGATTATTGTTCGCTGACAAAAACGAACCCAAAAGGGCAGCCAATCACTTGGCCTTCGGCTTCCCGACAATCACATCTTTGATGATTAGACATGCCCGAGCACCCAGACGCACCACTTATCGAGCCGGCGCCGGTCCAGGAAGGGGGGAGGAGCTGCTGGCAGAGAGGCCAGGAGCTGTTCTTCTCCACCCGGCATAAAACCGGAGATGATATAGAGGCCGGCCTGCCAGAATGCCGGTTCCCTGAATAGTTCTGCCAGCAGTTCATGATGCAGGTTGGCCATGATGACATCCACACCTGTTGCCGGAAGTTCCTGCCTGATATCCATGCACTTGACGTGTATGTTGTCAACAGCGTTGTTGTAGGCTCCATTCTGCTGTGCCACCGCACATGCCAGGGAATTATGATCAACGGCCATTACAGATGAGCCCCCAAGCCTGACAGCGGCAATGGAAAGCAGACCGGTGCCGCATCCCAGGTCGAGCCCGGTGAAATTTTGCGGGAGTCCGGTCCGATAGTTGACAAGGCTTTGCAGGCAGAGACGGGTGGACGGGTGAAAGCCGTTGCCGAAGACAACGCTGGGGTCGATCCTGATATCAGCTTCTCCCGGGTCCCAGACCGGGGCTATGGTCAGGGGGCCGACTGTAAAGGGGACGACCTCCCGGCCCATCTCCCAGTCAGCGTAATCAAGGTCTGCCTGGTAAAAAAGGCGGCAGGAGTGTTTCCGGCAAAGTTCCCGGACCAGCTCGTCCTTGGGCCTGTGGAATATTAAAATGGTTTTGTCGTCTTCCTCCCAGGTGCCGATGAGGTCCGGGTCATAAGGCGCGGGCAGGGTGCTGCCGTCAACATGATACGTGTATATCCTGTCATATCGTGTATAGGGAGGTTTGAGCATGCTGTCGCTCCTGTTGCATAAATAATACGTTCGAGTCGCTCATCCGTTTTTTGCGGAGTTTATGCCCCGTTTTTAGGGGTGCTGCTCTGGCGGCGTGAAATGGCGTCAAGAATATTCTTTACAGCGAACAAAAGATTATTTTAGGGTCAATTTTTAATCCACCTCTTTTAGAGGTGGTCGTCAAATTGTTCAACCGGTGCTGGCAACTACCTGCAACCCGGGGTGTGAAACATATTGCCCTGAAAATAGTTCCTCGCCGCACAAGAATATGTTTTACATCTTTGCTGTAGTCATAGTTTAATTGTGCCAGGGGTGATTGTAAAACATAACAACAACAGGTAAAGAAAATTCTGGGAAGAAAGAATGGAAAACTACAAACTGGTGCTGCCGGAACATCTGAACCACTACGGATATCTTTTTGGCGGCCATCTCCTGAAGTGGGTTGACGAAGTGGCCTGGATCGCGGCAAGTCTTGATTATCCGGGGTGCAATTTTGTCACCATCGGCATGGATAAAGTGGAGTTCAGAAAAAGCGTGAAACAGGGCGCCCTTCTCAGGCTGGAAGTCAACAGGGCCAGGGAGGGAAATACCTCGGTGCAGTATACTGTCGAAGTATACAGCCATGATATTAAAAGCGGCGAAGGTGAGCCGATTTTCACGACCAACACGACCTTTGTCTGTATCGACGACCAGGGGGGAAAGTGTAGGCTTTACAAGGAATCAGGGTAAATACAGGAAAGAAGTCACTCAGCTGTTCAGTATGGTAGGGCCTGATGGCTGCAGGCGCGGGCGTTCTTGCCCGAGATCGGGCTCCCCGCAATACGTGAGAATCCACTGCCTCGTTTTATCCCGGAGAATGAGTCCGGCTGCCCAACCGTCCTGTTCCAGGTCCGACGCCGTTTCAGGGTGTATGGGGCTGCCGATTGTCACTGATATTGAGCCGTGACGGGGAAACCACGAGCCGGACCGCAGTATGGAGCGGGTTCCCCTGATGACAATGGGCACCACCGGGATGTTGAGCCGGGCCGCAGTCGTAAAGGCCCCCATCCTGAATGGCAACAGGCCGGGCATGCGCATGATCGTGCCTTCCGGAAAGAAGCAGAGAGAGCGGCCTGCGCCCCCCTTTTCAGTCACTATTCTGGCATCTTCCAGACCTTTCTGCTGGTCAAAACGCTCAACAAACAGGGTGCCAATGCGCTTCAGGAGGAGATGGAGGATGGTTTTGGCCTTGAGTTCCGCCTTGGCAACGAAGCTGATGGGACGGTTCAGAACTGCGGCGAGTACATAGGAGTCCAGGTAACTGGCATGGTTGGACACAAAGACACAGGGGCTGGTTGCACCCGGCAGATTGTCAAGGCCGTGCAGCGTCATCCTGGTGCTGCTGAGGCCGGCAAGAATCTTGACCGCAAGCCGCATTACCGACCAGCGGAGTTTTTCTGCCGGCAGGGTTAAAACCAAAATACCGACAACAGGAGCGAGGAGACAATACAGCAGCCAGCACCAGGAGGCATAAAGTATGGCTTTTGTCTGCCGGACGCTGCTGTGAAACCTGGGCTGCAATCCCTGCAGGGTGAAGCGGGCAAGTTGCAGCCATACCGCCTGCGGCGCTTTGCCGACCAGGCCGCGTTCATAAATGTCCCTGCTGGCGTTGCGCCTGATCTTGCCACTGGAAGTTTTTAACACCGTATTAGGAGGTGCCAAAACCACCTCATCCGGCGGCGAGCCGATCAGGTCGGTGACAATGGTATTGATTGCGACCCTTAGCTGCTCCAGGGCCGGCCCCTTTTTTTTCCTGGTTTCAGCCAGGACAACCAGGCGCTCAGTGGAGTTTTCAGAAGATTTGGAACCGAAGACCGCGACGTTGCCGTCACGGATTCCTTCAACCTTGCCGATGGCCTCCTCCATTTCCACGGGGTAAATATTGCGGCCGGCCCTGATGATAATATCCTTGGAACGCCCTGTTATATAAACGCTGCCTGCAGCCATATAGGCCTTGTCACCAGAATCCAGCCATTCGCCGTGGAAGAGTTCCCTTGTTTTTTCAGGGCTCTTGAAATAGCCCGTGGTTGTAGAAGGCCCGGTAAACTGCAGGCTTCCTTCCATGCGTTCCGGAAGTTCCCGGTCCGTTGCATCTACTATCCTGATCTGGTGCCCTGGCAGCGGCTCTCCGCAGCAGACAAATTCCAGCCAGCCTGCTGCGGATTCTGCGACCGGGACCGCCCTGCCGGTTTCCATGAAGGTATCGCGTTTGATCCTGTCGATTGTGGCGCCGCTTCCAGGCTTGGGGAAGGCAAGCCCGACGGATGATTCCGCCAGGCCATATACAGGCAGCATGGATTCCGCTTTGAAGCCGTACCGGGAAAAGCGCTCGATAAATTGCCTGGTGGTGACCGGGTTGACTGTTTCGGCACCGTTACAGGCAATTCTCCATGAACCCAGGTCAAGTCCTTCGATTTCCCTGTCATCTATGCGGCGCAGGCAGAGTTCATAGGCAAAATTCGGAGCAGCGGAAAGTGTGCCCCCGTACTTATGGATTGCCCAGAGCCAGCGCTGCGGCTTGGCGATAAAGGCAAGGGGCGCCATAATGATGAGGTGACAGGCAAAATGAAGACTCCCCAGCCATGCCCCGATGAGCCCCATATCATGGTAGAGCGGCAGCCAGCTGACGAATACGTCCTCAGAGGTTACATCCAGCATTTTGGCCATGGCCCGGATATTGGCCAAAAGGTTTGCATGCGTAAGCACAACACCCTTGGGCATGCCGGTGCTGCCAGAAGTATACTGCAGAAAGGCGATGCTATCGCCTGTGAGCATGGGTTTCCGAAAAGCTGGGAGAGCCCCGGCGCCGGCCTGGAGTAAATCGGGCATGGTCACAACATGACGCAGGTTGACAGCCCGAGTGTGCATGAACCTGGCAAAGCGCTTGGCCTCCTTCACAGTCACCATGATCCGGGCCAGGCAATTATTTGCTATGGCACTGTGACGGAGAAGGTGCTCTTCGATCTGTTTGAGCCTGCCCGGAGGATACACCGGGACCGGGATCCCGCCTGCCAGAAGAACACCGAAAAATGCGAAAAAGTATTCATGTCCCGTCGGGAGCATGATAAGAACCGATTCGCCGGGAGCCAGCCCGAAGTGCTGCAAACCGGAGGCAACCAGTTCAGCTTCGTTCCATAACGCCCGATAGGTGATAACATCATCGGTGTCCCGGTCATCACTGTAAAGGCGGATATGGGGCCGGTCCGGATGGTTTTTTACGTGCCACTCGAGAACCTCGACCAGGGTTTCCGCCATGAGCGGGGTTTCTGCAACTTCATCGAGTTTTATGGCTGCAATTTCCCGGGCCACTGTTTCTGGTTTCCCGGCCCCGGCGCTTAAGACTGCCCGCAGAAGGTCACGGATTGTATCAACTGTGGCCAGGATCTGTTCCGAGAGTGAGATATTGAAAGATCTTTCAATACGTGCCAGAAGTTCGACCTGGGCGAGGCTGTCCAGGCCGAGGTCACGATCGAGGGAGCTGTCCAGAACCGGTGTGAAGGTTTCTTTCTGCCCGGGATTTATCTCAGCAAGCAGGCTCCTGACTATTTCAAGCAAGCGCTCAGCAGTTTCTGCCGTTGTGCCGGGAATAATTCCTTCTTGTTGGTTTGCCATTTTTGTTCATCCAGCGCGGCGAGCACCTGCACCGGGAATTCTTACGAACCACGTTATATTAAAAAATGGATGTTTTCATCCGGGATTTTTATCTGTTGGCTTTTTTCAGTTGCCGCCTGCAGCTCAAATTCTGCAATAACAGGGAGGTGGTCGCTTGCCAGCCTGGTTATACCCATCCAGCAGCGCTTCCGTCTTATGAGTTCCATGGGGCCACGGTAGAAGATCTTGTCAAGACCCCCTGTGGGTGAGAAAGAGGGGTAGGTGAGGTAGGGATTGTGATAGCCGCTGCTGTGATTGGAGGCGCATTCGAAGTTCAGGATATCGGTAAAGATCGGGGCCAGCCGCGTGCGCCAGTCATTTAGATCACCACCGACCAGGCAGGGAGCATCGGGAGCCAGTGTGGTGAATTCCTCGGAATGGATAAGCAGGCCGACCTGGCGCACCCTTTCCTGGGAGGAAAGACCGAGGTGCAGGTTGAAGACCGCAATATTCTGCACAAAATCAAGGGAGTTGTTTATCTCTATAGTGGTGTGCAGGCAGCCCCTGGCTTTGCGCTTGCCGACAGTAAGGTTAATATTCCGTGAACGTGTGATGGGGAATTTACTGAGGGTGGCATTGCCGTATTTGCCCCTGAAAAGTTTGACATTAAGGCCGGTCGCAAAGTGAGGGTAGCCGGCAGCCTCAGCCATTTCTCTGGCCAGGTCAAGCTTTCTCGAGCGCGGCACACCGACGTCAACTTCCTGCAGGAGTACTATGTCGGCCTGGTGATGATTGATAACCTTGGCTATTCTCTCAGGCCTGAAGAGCCGGTCAACACCGATGGCCCTGTGCATGTTATATGAAAGAACCCTGATCAGCATGTTTTTGCGACTAGATCAATATACTACAACATTTTTAGCTTCCAGGTACGCGTCGACGAGGGTGGGCCCGGCAACTATCTCGATACCCTGCAGCAGGTCTTCGGCAGCAATCTTCCGCGCCCGGAGGCAGGGTTCACAGGCATAAAGCTTTCCGCCTTCTTCCTTGAAAATTTCCATGAGCTGCTGTAATGGGGGAAAGACCGTTGCATGGATATGCCTGGCATAATCTTTCTTGCCTAAAAAAACACCTGTTGACTGTAAGATTATGGTAGCCTCGGCATCCATTGCCAGGGCTGAATTCCCAAGGGCAAAGGGTATTGTTGCCTTGTCCGGTTTTTCATCGGCGCTGGTTACGACAAAGATCAGTTTATCTGCCATGGCAGAACTCCTTGCGAATAGGTTAGGAAAATTTTGTTTTCTAAGTTTATCATAAGTACCCTTGACAACCTGTCAAGTAACAATACACGACCATATTACCAGGAGTCAGCTGTCGAATACATATATTAATTCGGCGTATTCTTCTTTTTCAAGGTTTTACTGCGGGTTGCTCTTCCGGGAGACAGCGTTATTGTTAAAAAGATTATTAACGACCAGGCCCGGGATGCTGTGTTATATCCGCGGCGGAGCAAAAAAGGAGGTAAAGCCGGGAATGGCTTTTAGGGGCTGGGGGATTTTTTCGTATAATCTTCTGCAAACAAAATATTTCAGGGAGTGCAATACACCGGCAGATTATGGTAAAAAGAAAGACCATGGGTGGATGGACAGGCAGTTTTTTATATACACACTACGACCAAGGTGAAATACTATGAAAATCATTAGCAAATCCGCACTGTATGTATTTGCGGCCTTAACAGTTTTGCTGTTCATGGCAGCCTGCAGCGGCACGGCTGACATAGGGGAGGCTCCATCAGATGCAGTCTGCAAATCCATTGTTGATGTAAAATGTGTACAATGCCACTACAAGACGCGCATCTGTGATTCCCTTGGCACAAAGAGTGTCGGCAAGTGGAAGCAGAGCATAAAATTTATGATAAAACAGGGGGCGCAACTAACCGAAGATGAACAGAACAAGGTGGTAGCCTGTTTGAGTTCCCTGCCCAGGGGCTCTGAAGTTGTCTGCAAATAGTTCCGGCAGTGGGTGAGCCAGGGATCAGCAGGTAAAAAAGAGGTGCAGAAAACAGGGATTTGAAACGTGCAGTTAATATTTTAAAGCAGGAGGGGTACATGGGAACAGGAACTACTGTGTTGCTTGTTATTTTAGCCGTTATTGTATTTGCTATTTTCTTTTTTGTGGCAATCTACAACAAACTGATCCAGCTGCGGAATCGTTTCAAGAATGCTTTTGCCCAGATTGACGTCCAACTTAAGCGCCGTTATGACCTTATTCCCAACCTGGTTGAAACTGCGAAAGGCTATTTGAAGCATGAGCGTGAGGTCCTGGAGTCTGTGATCAAGGCCAGAAACCAAGCTTCGAGTGCCGTGGGAAAAGTTTCTGCAGACCCGGGGAACACTGAGGCCATGCAGGGGTTGATCGGGGCAGAGAGTGCTTTGAGCGGCACACTTGGACGGTTGTTTGCCCTGGTTGAAGCATATCCTGATTTAAAGGCCAATCAGAACATGATGCAACTCAGCGAGGAGCTGACCACCACGGAAAACAAGGTTTCTTTTGCCCGGCAGGCATTCAACGATGCCGTCATGGCTTACAATATTGCCCGGGAGGTCTTTCCCAACAATATCGTCGCCAATATGTTTGCCTTTAATGCGGCCCAGCTTTTTGAGATAAAAGTTGAGGCAGAAAGAGAGGCTCCGAAGGTTTCCTTTTAATTTGCCGGGGCCTGTGTCGTAATCCATGGATTTTTTTGCCAGCCAAGATGAGGCGCGCCGGAAAACCGGTCAGCTGCTTTTTTATTTCGTTCTGGCCGTCATTCTTATTATTGTTGCCATCTATGCAGCGATAACGTTTATTTTCATCTACCAGCAAAGCCGGCCCGGCCCTTTTGATCCCGGCAGGCTCTGGAATCCGGACCTGTTTGCCGCGGTGGTAGGTGCCATCCTTCTTGTTGTTATCTCCGGCTCTCTCTATAAGATAGCTGTATTGCGGTCAGGAGGGGCCCGGGTTGCAGAAATGCTCGGCGGCATGCTCATCCCTGCGAGCAGTGATGCGTTTCTCGAAAAACGTCTTTTAAACATTGTCGAGGAAATGGCCATCGCTTCAGGTGTGCCGGTCCCCCCTGTCTACCTCATGGAAAAGGAAAAGGGCATCAATGCCTTTGCCGCCGGATTTACACCGGATGATGCCGTGATCGGTGTTACCAGGGGAGCGCTTGAAACCCTTAACCGGGAAGAGCTCCAGGGAGTTGTCGCCCATGAGTTCAGCCATATTTTAAATGGTGACATGTGGCTGGATCTCAAGCTTGTCGGGTTTCTGCACGGGATTCTGCTGATCGCCCTGATAGGGAGATCCATCCTGCGCGGCTCCAGTCGAAGCCGGAACAACAAAAACAGCGGCGGAGCTGTTGTTTTCGGCCTAATCCTTTTGATCCTGGGTTATATCGGTGTTCTTTTCGGCAAGCTCATAAAAAGCGGGGTCTCACGGCAGCGTGAATATCTGGCCGATGCATCGGCTGTACAGTTTACCCGCAACCCGCACGGCTTGGCTGGCGCGTTGAAGAAAATCGGCGGGCTGGCCTCAGGTTCCTTGATAGAACACAGCAAGGCCGAAGAAATAAGCCATATGTTTTTCAGCAACGGCTTGAAGGCCAGTTGGGTGGGGGCATTTTCAACCCATCCGCCACTTGCTGAGCGCATTACCCGGCTGGATCCTGCTTTTGACGGCACATTTCCTGCGGTTGTCCCGAAACAGGCGGCGGCTCCGGGTGCGGATACGATTGAGACAGAAGAGCGGCAGCCCCTGGATAAAATTCCCCAGGGGGCAGCAGCCGTGATTGCCCTGGCGGTTCTAGCAGCTGACCCCAAGAATATTACCAGGGATATCGGTACACCGATCCGGGCACACATGGAATATGCCCGCAGGTTGCTTCAATCGCTGCCGCCGCAGATACGCGAAGCGGCAAGCGATCCCTTTGGTGCCTGTGCCGTAATTTACGGGCTTTTACTGGATAAGGATGAGGAGGTGCGTGGCAGGCAGGTCGAACAGCTTAAATCCTCTGCCGATCAAGAGATATTAGCGGCAACTGAGAAAATTATTCCGCTCATGCTGGCCCTGGAGGAAGACGCGCGTCTGCCCCTCATGGATTTGGCCATGCCCTCCCTGCGTTCCATGTCCCTGGAGCAGTTCCGAAAATTCGAAGAAAATACCGGCAGACTCGTCAGGATTGACGGCAGGACCAGTTTATCCGAGTATATCCTTGTGCATGTTGTTGTCAGGCGCCTTGAGAAGAGCTTTATAACAGCGCAGCGCTCTGTAACGGTAATTGATTCCATCCAGGAAGTAGCGGAAGAAATTTCGGCTTTACTGTCACTGCTGGCAAACATCGGGCATGATGATGATGAGGCGGTTCGGGCCTTTGCAGGTGCTGCCGCAACGTTTAAACAGCAGGTGGCAACATTTCACTACCTGACTAAGCAGGAATGCAAAGAAATCAAGCTCGATACTGTTTTAAACCGCCTGGCACAGCTCAACCTGAAGGTAAAGCAGTCGCTTATTACGGCTTTTTTCCAGTGCCTTGTCCATGACCAGCAGATTACAATGAAAGAGGCTGAATTTTTCCGCTTGCTTGTCTACGCCCTTGATACCCCTTTGCCTCCCTGGGTAAAGATCTAACCTTGTCTGCAATAGAGTTGCAATTCTCATCTCATGGCTGAAGCGGCAAGCCCCGTTAGCTCATTCACTCACAGAAATATGTATGAAAATGCTCTCTGCCCGAATGTTGATCAGGCATTGCGCCCATAAGGACGGGAATGCCTGTGCGCGGCCCCGGTTTATTGAAGATAAAAGGCCAATTTTGGTAATTTGAGCGCCACTTTTGGTCATATTCCCAATTTTTCAGAGTCACTCGTACAGGTGCAATTTTCAATAATATTGCACAAAATTTTAATATTATTGGAATAATTTTGTTTTTCAGGGAATGGCGCGTTTTTTGCAATTATATTGTCAGAGGCAATGGACCAGACAAAAAGAGTCTACAATCAGGGGTATTCTTTGCATCATGGACAGGACGTACACCATAACATTTCTGGACAGGGTCCGACACCGGTTGAATCCGCTGCACATTTACTGCAGGCTCACATGCCTGGGAGTTTCAACCAGGGTTGCAAGGGGTATCTGTAAGATCTACGAGGTGAGCCTTTACAAAATATTCCTGGGCAGATGAAGGCTGACCCCTACTGAAGTGGACAGAGTTTTTCCAATATTAAGGTGCTGCTATGAATGAAAACAGAATGCATGAACTTGCGAAAGGCCGTGTCGCACAGATCAAAATGGCAGATATCTGCAACAGTACTGTAATAGGTATTTTTAGCCTATGGCTTATCTGGGTGGCATCTTCCGTGCTCATCCGTTTTGTCCGGTAATAATTGATACCGCGTTGAAAGTGATTTACCTGTAACCAGGTTTTCATATCTTCTCTCTCGCACCGCAGGTGGCGTTCATGTCACCCGCGGTGTTTTATTTTGTCTCTTATACTTTCTTGCAAAAATATGTCTAAAAGTACTATGCTGCCCGAGTTCAATTATTTGCAGCAGGTAGAAAAGTATACATATAACCGAGACACGGGAGGTAAGAGATGATGGGAAAGTGTGGATATGCAGCATTGCGGCAGATGTGCCAGGTAGTGCTTCTGGTATTTCTCTGCAGCGGCTATGCTCTTGCTGACGAGGTAATTCTCATGAACGGCGACAGATTGAGTGGTAAGATTATTGATATCAAGGATGGTATTCTGACCCTTGAAACCGGCTATTCCGAGCCTGTCAAGCTGAAATTTGAAGCCGTGCAGCAGATGAGCAGTACAGAGCCGGTGGAACTCCATTTAAACGATGGCGAGGTGCTGAAGGGGGAAATAACGACCAGCACAGACAGGCAGGCTGCGGTTGCGGCAGGGCCTGGCAGGGAGGCAGTGAGTGTAGCGTTTGACAATATAGCAGCCCTTAATCCTCCGCCAAAGAAGCCTGTTACCTGGATGGGCAATATTACCCTGGGCGGAAATCTGCAGGATGGCAACACTGATAGTATGAACTTTTCTGCCGGTGCCCTTGCTGTCCGCAGATCGGAAAATGACCGCTTCCTGATAAATGTTCTTTACAACAAGACAGAGGATAATGGTGAAAGCACGGCTGAAAACACATACGGCCAGCTGAAGTATGATTATTTTCTGAATCCGAAATGGTACCTGTACCTCAATATTGATATGCTTTCCGACGAATTCAAGGATATCAATTTTCGCACATCGGTCGGGCCTGGTTTCGGCTACCAGATATGGGAGGAGGAAGGCAGAGCCCTGGGCCTCGAAGCCGGTTTATCATATACCAATGAGGACATGGACCAGGGAGAAGACACTGACTGGCTCGCAGCAAGGCTTGCGGTTAATTTCCTTTACAAGCTCTTTGACAGGATTGTCTTTACGGATCAGTTTGTTATCTATCCCAATCTGGATGATACAGGGGAATATACCCTGCGCAACGAGGCGGCCCTTGTCACTGACATTGGGGCCAGCTGGGCGTTCAAGCTGAGTAATATCTGGGAGCGCAATTCTAATCCCGGATCAGACCTGGAAAAGGATGACTTCACTTGGATCCTTGGGCTGCAATATTCCTTCTAATACAAAAGCCCGCCCCAGTTTAATAACAACAGGGGCGGGCTTATAAATATTACCTGTATATTCTTACTTTTTTTCCTGCTCCTTTTTTTCTACCACACAATATATGCCGCCCTCCTTCAGGCCCGGCTTGAAACAGCTGTTGCAGGAGATGCAGCGGGCAACAGACCTGTCGCCTTCCTGCCAACGTTTTGCCAGGGCCGGTTCACGGATAAAGGGCCGTGCCATGGATATGTAGTCTGCTGACTCCTGGACGGTTTTATCTGCAACCGCAAAGCTTCTGAAGCCGCCCACAACCATGATGGGGCAGTTAACCGCTGCACGTATATGTCCGGCAAGAGAAAGATTATAGGCCTCTTTCTCGGGTGAGTCGATTTTCATTCTGGCAGGGCTCTGGTCCCCGGATGCGGGGGTGCCGCCGCTCACTTCTATGCAGTCAATGCCCGCCTTGTCAAGGGCTTTTGCAGCAAAAAGAGCGTCTTCGGGACTGAGACCGCCTACAATGTTATCCGAGCCGTTCAGTTTAACCATGACCGGGAAGTCAGGCCCTACAGCAGTTCGTACCGCCTGATATGCTTCCAGGAGAAAGCGGCACCTGTTTTCAATGGAACCGCCGTAGCCGTCCTGCCGGTGGTTGGCCAGCGGGGAGAGAAACTGGTTGATCAGGTATCCATGGGCCCCGTGGAGCTGGACAGCGTCAAACCCCCAGTCTTTGGCGCGGCGGGCCCCATCCCCAAAGGCGGTTATGATCCTTGTGATATCCTCCCCGGTCATTTCAGCCGGCATTTCCGGATACTGGTCAATTTTCAGCGCAGAAGGGGCGAGGGGCTGCCGGCCTGCATTGCCGGCATCTGTCTGCCCGCCAGCATGCACCAGCTGGATACATATTTTGCCTCCTTCCTCGTGAACAGCCCCGGTCATATCCTTCATGACGTCTGCAAAATCGTTCGTATGGATGCCCATCTTGCCGGGCAACTGCTTACCTTCAGGACTCACAAAGGTGTAGCCGGTTATGATGAGACCGACTCTGCCACGGGCCAGGTCGCGATAACAGGAGATGAGTTTAGGAAAGGGTTTGCCGTCAACAGCGCACATGCCTTCCCATGTAGCTGAGCGGGCAAGGCGGTTTTGCAGGGTCATGTTGTTTATCGTTGTCTGGTCAAATAATGTGTTCATAGCCACTCCAATAGAGTTTTCGGATGAATGATTGTAAAGTCTGACGCGGATTGATACTTTAAAAAAGATATTGTACATCAAAGTGGGTTGACGGGTCAAATAACAATAGTGGTTCTCAGGAATTCGCAGGTGCAGGTGATTTTAGGGGCTTGGACAATTTTCAGAATGAAAAGGACCCCGGAATCTGTTATGCAGCTTTAAAATACAGTCGGGGTTTGAAGATGCCTTGCAAGGAATTGGCATTATATCTATCCTGGGAAGAGCTGAAGAATCAAAAAAGGAGGGCAGGGTGATATGTCAGAGACAATTTTCACAAAGATAATCAACAAAGAGATTCCGGCTGATGTTGTCTATGAGGATGATCTGTGCCTTGCATTCAGGGACATCAATCCGCAGGCTCCGGTCCATATTCTCATCATTCCCAAAAAAAACATGCCCCGCTTAAATGATGCGGGCGAAGCGGACGAGGGACTCCTGGGACATCTGATGCTGGCAGCGCATAAAGTTGCTGCCAGGGAAGGGGTTGCCGATGCCTTCCGGCTGGTACTGAATAACGGTGCTGCTGCCGGCCAGGAAATCTTTCACATGCACTTTCACCTTCTGGCCGGGCGTTCATTTGCGTGGCCCCCGGGCTGAGAGGATCTCACGGTTTCATTCTGCGGCAGCAGGCGCTGCTGTTTTAGGCGCCGCCTGCTGGTTTATTGTGTCATTAATGAAACAAACAGCATCTTCGCCGGTTTCAATGAAACGGATACCCATGCCGCGGTTCACCACCTTTTCTGCCGGCAGGTGCATATTGGACCAGGTGACCTCGGCCCTTAACTGCAGTGGAGGCCTGTCTTGCAAGTGCACAGAGATTTGAAACTTTTCACCAATCGCCAGCTTGGTGGTACTTGTAATGAAGGCACTGCCGTGTGTTACACTTACAATACTGGCCTGGGCCGTTTCTCCGGCCGCTGTTTCTATGGTGGCAGGCCAATTCGGCTCGGCCCTGTGGGGAATTGGAATCTCTTCAGGGTCGAGGAGTTCTTTTTCAAGGGTATGGGGTGAAATTTTATCCTTTTTTCTGGGTCTGAAAAAATAGACGGCAAAGAATACGAGAAAAAAGGCGATCGAGAAAACAAACATTGTCATGAGCCAGGCTTTTTGCATAGGAGTTACACCTTGGTTATTTTTTTTGGTTCCTGAGAAATCTCAGGTGCAGGTCATGAGAAGATTCCCTGAGCTTGTCGCAGGGAATTTCAACTATAAATAATGCAAAAATCCTGCCAATAATCTTCCGGTCTGTATACATATGGATAGTGCGCTGCATATAGATTACAGCCGCTTGATTTTTTTCATACCATTATGGACAAACCTCATTTACTATAATAACCACAAGAACACTATTTGATAAGTATTTATTAGAACAGGGCAGCTTCCAGAGCAAAGTGATAATTTAAATTGTGAGGTACACTATGGGGTTGACAGAACAAATCAACGATTTGAAGCAGCAGCTGGGTCGGGATATACCCCATGAGACCCTGAAGGAAATCGGTCAGTTTGTGCAGGGACTGGTGCAGACAGGTATTGAAAAAACAAGCTGCCAGGCTGGTGACAAAATACCGGCTTTTGAGCTGCCCAATGTTTCCGGGAGGATGGTTTCCTCCGTGGATATATTGGCTAAAGGGCCCATGGTTTTAAGTTTCTACCGCGGCGTCTGGTGACCATTCTGTAATCTTGAGCTGCGGTCTTTGCAGCAGTCATTGCCGGAGATTAAATCCCTGGGCGCGGAACTGGTGAGCATATCGCCCCAACTGCCGGATAATTCGCTGTCCACAGCCGAGAAACTTGCCCTGGAATTCGAGGTGTTAAGCGACGTCGGCAACAAGGCAGCCAGTGATTTCGGGCTTGTTTTCAAGCTTAGCGATACAATGCAGGAAATTTACCGAAATTTCGGTATTGATCTGCCGACAGCCAACGGAGATCAGAGTTTTGAACTGCCCATTCCGGCAACCTATGTGGTTGCGCAAAACGGTATAGTTGCGTTTGCCTTTATTGCTGCTGACTATACCACTCGTCTTGATCCGGAGACCATAATCGCAGAACTGCGGAAACTGTAAAGTACATTGAAGGACTGCCCTGCCGGGTGCGTGATCATGAAACTGCTGCTTTTTTATGCCCATTCATTTTCCTATGAAACTGCCGCCAAGAGCCTGTCCACGGTTCCTGAGGTCAAGAAAAAGGAAAGCGTTGCCGATGCTGCGGTTGTTTTCTTTCATGTTGAGGCAGAAGACGTGGAAAAAAGAAACAAGGTTGTGCAGAAGTTTGTCAAGAATGTCAAGTGGTTGTGTGGTAAGTTTGCCACTAAAAATGTTGTGCTGCACTCCTTCAATCACCTGTCCGGAAGCAAGGCGGACCCGGATTTCTCCCTAGAGCTTTTAGACGAGGTGGCAAAACGTCTGGCTCGAACGGATTTCCAGGTAATGGTTACCCCATTCGGGTATTTTAATGAGTTCAGGATCCATGTCGCAGGGGATTCACTTGCCAAGGTTTTTAAGGAATTCTGATTTTAGAATTTAGAATTTAGGGGTCAAATCTTTATCATTGACACTTATCCAGGATTTGACCCCCTCACTAGTCGACTGCATGAGAATGCTGAAAGCGGATACGAAAAAGATATCCAGGCAGGTCAAGCCGGGTAAAAATGTTTTGTCCATGCACCCGGTGATTGGCGGTGATGCCTTTTATTGGGACCGCGGTGTCTGGGACTGGGATCTTTTCAATGCAATAAAAAAGGCTTTTGCTATTATACTGCCGCAGACGGTGGAAAAGGAGTTTTACTGCCTGTGCAGTAAAATGTGCCCGCATGTTTTTCCCAATTATGACCTGCGCTTTCAGTGGGAGGGCAAAATGGGTGACACCCTTGCCTTTTGGGCTTACGGTGTCAGGCATCCGCACACGCTGGTTTTTCCAAAGGTGGAAACCCTGCTTGGCGAGCATTCCCACATGGACCACACGGTCCCTGAATTGCCGTCGTATCCTTTTGTTCTGAAAGGCGCCCACGGGGGAGAGGGAAAACAGGTATGGCTGCTTGAAAATGAAGCAGAACTTGCAGCAAAGTTGCAGACGCTGCTGCAATTCGAATTGCATGGCAGCAGCGGTTTTGTCATACAGGAGTATATTCCGGCCCTGGAAAGAGATCTCAGGGTGGTTGTCATCGGTAACAAGGTTTCCAGTTACTGGCGCAGAGCCCCGGGTTTTTTACACAATGTAGCCCAGGGCGGCGAGATAGATGCTGAATCAGACCAGGATCTGCAGGCAGTGGGCAGGGAGAAAGTCAGGCAGTTCTGCCGGAGATCAGGCATCAACCTGGCGGCTTTTGACCTGGTTTTTCCGGCTGGAGCAGCTGCCCCGGTCTTTCTGGAGATAAATTATACTTTCGGACGGACCGGGCTTGGCGGTTCGGAAAAATTTTATACCCTTCTGCAGGATGCAGTTGACGAGTGGCTGCAGGCAACACTTTGAAGAACAGGATGTTTGCCTGACAAAATTCAATCTTTGACAAATGGTGCTGGTATGAAGGTGCGGTTTGGTGAGATTCCCGATGAGGGGCTGCGTTTTGAAATAAAGGATGAATCCTGGTTTCCGGATCATGAACTGCAGCGGAGCGGACCTGTCCTTGCAATCGTTGTCCTGAAGCGCAACGGGGTAGACAGGGTTCTGCTTGAGGGCAAGATAAAAACAACGCTTGCATTTGACTGTGACCGTTGCCTGGAAAACTACAGCATGGAGCTTGACAGCAGTTTTAAGCTCGATCTGGAATATGCAGCCGGCCACAGACTTGATAGCGCCGAGCATGAAGTAAGTCCAGCGGAAATGGACATGATCTACCTGGAAGAACCGATGGTAGATGTATTTGAGATATTGAGCCAGCAGATTTTTCTCATGGTTCCTGGAAAACATCTGTGTTCGGAGTCGTGCAAAGGCTTATGTCCCAGGTGTGGTGCCAATCTCAACGAGGAAGCCTGTGACTGTAAACAGGAGCTCAAATCATCACCCTTTGCCATTCTGAAGAAGGTCCAGCCTTAAGTTGTGTGGGATTTTTTGTGCAGGTGGAGATCAAAGAAAATTTTCAACAGCACCAGGGCGATCAGGAGCGGCATGGGTGAGTCGAACTGCATGACAAAGATGCCGCCGGCCAGGATGGCAATATGCATGACGATGATCCTCTTATACGGCTGGTGCATCAGTTTTTTCAGGCTGCCGGTTTTATACTCCTGCCCAAGAATGTAATTTTCCACAAATGAAACGCCGTGACTTATGAACAACCCGATCACGGCCCAGATCATCTCCGGCGGTCTGCTTGCCCAGATCCTGGCAAATACCGAATAGAGAAGCTGGATAAAGATCAGGGGGCCCCACCATTCAGTGGAGTTTTCAAACGGCGCTGATCCGGCGCCGATCTTGAAAAAATAAATGAAAAAAAATCCATGAACAGCACAAAATCCTCCGTAGTGGATGCAGAAAAAAGGGATAAGAAACAGTTTCCCAACCTTTTCTGTAGACGAGTCAATTTTCAAAAATGCCAATTTCAGGATGTTGTAGAAAGCGGCAACAAGGTTCTCAATCCAGTAGAGAAGGACTATATAACTCACATCCCAGTGAAAGAAAAAAATCCCGATAAAGGGAATGAGGTTTGCCCCGATGAGGGCAGCCAGCGATAGGGGGTCTTTCTGTTTCTGTGGGGGTTTCATCCGTTTGTCAACCTGAATCCCTGAGTTGCCGGCTATACAGGTCTGTTATTTTCAATGCTGCAATATGACTATAAAACTGAACACTGAAGACCACAGTATCACTTGAAAAGACGGTATTCAACCAGTTTTAAGTTAGGAGTGAGGGGGTTATGTTACAAGGGCTATAACGATGGGCAGGCTGAGCATTGATATTCCTGTCTGCACGGTGATGATGGAAGACATGAGCCTGGTGTCACCGCCAAGCTGTTTTGCCAGTATATAGGACAGGGGCGAACCGGGCAGCGCGGCAAAAAGGACGGCAACCGTGGTAGAAAGACTGTCGACGTCCAAAAGGGTACAGCTGAGCCACATGAGTAGCGGCATGAGGATCAACTTCAGGAGACAGGCGTAGATTAAAGCATTGCCGGCTTTTTTAATGGAGTTGACCTGCAGGGAGGCTCCCACGGCAAGAAGGCCCAGCGGTAGTGAACCCCGGCCGAGGATGGTAGTGAAATTTTCCGCCATTTTTGGAAGCTGCAGGCCAAGAAGGTTGAATGCCATGCCGGCAAGACAGGCAAGGATGAGAGGATTTTTGATCACAGTGATGAAAATCCAGGACCAGCCTCCCTTCTGGCCGCCGTAACGGACCAGGACCATGACACAGAGAATATTGACCACGGGAATCATGACAGTGATGAACACTGCGGCCAGGTAAAGGCCTTCATCGCCGAAAAGGGAAAAAGCGGCGGCAAAGCCGATATAGGAGGTAAAGCGCAGAGAGCCCTGAAAAACGGAGGTAAAGGAGGCATCAGTGCTCGCCAGTTTGGGACGGATGAGCAGCAGCAGGCCGCTCATGACAAAAAAGGCTCCAAGGATTGCCCAGACCATGGAAGCTACACTGAAGAATTCCCAGGAGGCCCCGGCACTGCTGGAAAAAAGCAGGGCAGGGTAGAGTACGTAATACACCATGCGTTCAGTGCCGGGCCAGAAATCATCACCCGGGAAGCCGCTTTTTTTAAAGCCGTAACCACAGATGATGATAACAAATACAGGGAGTAGAGAAGTTAGGATTGAAGGCGCGCCCACAATTTATCTGGATACTTTACGAGTTGAGGTGACCATTTCAGAGAGACTCAGCCTGACAAAAGATAAACAAACAGTGTGCATTATTTTAAAAGGGCACGAATAATAGAAAATATCAACATGTTTTTAAAATGATATAATACTTATTCTGAAATGGTCATAAATAATTCAGATCAATCCTCATCCGAGAGGATGGCGGCTTTTAAAAATTCCCGGTTCAGTCTGGCAATGTTCCGTATGGAAATGCCCTTGGGGCAGGCTGCTTCGCATTCACGCTCATTGGAGCAGTTGCCAAAGCCCAGTTCATCCATTTCCCGGACCATGTCAAGGGCCCGGCGGGCCCGTTCAGGATGCCCCTGGGGCAGGAGGGAAAGGTGCGAGACCTTGGCGGCAACAAAGAGCATGGCCGAAGCATTGGGGCAGGCTGCCACGCAAGCACCGCAGCCGATGCAGGCGGCGGCATCCATGGCTTCCTCGGCATTTTTCTGGGGGATGGGTATGGCGTTGGCATCCGGGGCGCCACCGGTGTTAACTGAGACAAAGCCGCCGGCAGTAATCATTTTATCAAGGCCGCTTCTGTCGACCACCAGATCCTTTTCAATACGAAAGGCCCTGGCGCGGAATGGCTCGATCACCAGGGTGTCACCGTCCTTAAAATGCCGCATATGCAGCTGGCACAGGGTGGTTTCCTTTTCAGGGCCGTGGGGATGGCCGTTGACCACGGCGCCGCACATGCCGCAGATGCCTTCGCGGCAGTCATGGTCAAAGGCAACCGGTTCTTCACCTTCCCCGGTCAAACGCTCGTTGAGAACATCAAGCATTTCCAGGAAGGACATGTCTGTGGAAATAGGACCGCTGGCATAGGTCTGCAATCGGCCTGGGGCATCAGGTCCCTCCTGGCGCCAGATTTTCAGGGTCAGATGTATATCGCTCACTTGTAACTCCTCTGCGATGGCTGTACATTTTCAAAAGTCAGGGGTTCCTTGTGAAACTCCGGACTGTTGTTGTCCCCGTTATATTCCCAGACAGAGACATGCGCATAGTTTTCATCGTCACGCTTGGCTTCATTTTCTTCGGTCTGGCTCTCTTCACGGAAGTGACAGCCGCAGGATTCCTTTCGGGAGAGCGCGTCAATGACCATCAATTCTGCAAATTCCAGGAAATCGGCAACCCGGCCGGCACGTTCCAGTGACTGGTTGAGTTCCAGGCCGCTGCCGGGAATGGCAACATTTTGCCAGAATTCCTCCCTGATGGCGGGGATTTTGGCCAGGGCCTGCTGCAGCCCGGCCTCGTTTCGTGCCATGCCGCAGGAATCCCACATCAGGAGGCCGAGTTCCCGGTGTATTTCATCAACGGTTTTTTTGCCTTTAATGTCCAGCAGTTTGCCTATTTTCGCGGCCGCTTCATCTGCAACCTGTTTGAAGGCCTGGTGGGAAGCATCCTGCGGACTTGAGGAAATGGTGGCCAGGTAATTGCCGATGGTATAGGGAATGACGAAGTAGCCATCCGCAAGCCCCTGCATCAGGGCGCTTGCCCCGAGACGGTTGGCGCCATGATCAGAGAAGTTGGCCTCGCCGAGAACAAACAGGCCTGGAATTGTTGACATCAGATTGTAATCCACCCAGAGACCACCCATGGTGTAATGCACGGCCGGGAAGATCATCATGGGTTCATGCATGGGGTTGGCGGCGGTAATTTTTTCATACATGTGAAAGAGATTGCCGTACTTCTGGGTGATGACCCCGGAGCCGTCCCGGTTGATGGCCTCGCTGAAGTCAAGATAAACAGCCAGTCCGGTCGAGCCGACACCCTTGCCCTGGTCGCACTGTTCCTTGGCATTTCGCGATGCCACGTCCCGCGGCACCAGGTTGCCGAAACTGGGGTACTTGTTTTCCAGGTAATAGTCCCGTTCATTTTCAGGAATTTCTGCCGGGGGTCTCCTGTCGCCCGGGTTTTTGGGAACCAAGACCCGGCCGTCGTTGCGCAAACTTTCACTCATCAGGGTGAGTTTTGACTGATAGGTGCCGTGCACCGGGATGCAGGTGGGATGGATCTGCACAAAGCAGGGATTGGCAAAACAGGCGCCTCGCTTATAAGCGCGCCAGGCTGCCGTTACATTGGAACCCATGGCATTGGTGGAAAGGAAGTAGACATTGCCGTAACCGCCGGTGGCAAGAACCACGGCATGGGCAGCGTGGGTTTCAATGGCCCCGCTCAGCATATTGCGGGTAACAATGCCGCGGGCCTGGCCGTCAATAACAACGACATCGAGCATCTCCCGGCGGGAAAGCATTTCGACCTTGCCTTTTTTGACCTGGCGCATGAGAGCGGAATAAGCGCCCAGAAGAAGCTGCTGCCCCGTCTGGCCGCGGGCATAAAAGGTACGCGAGACCTGGGCCCCGCCAAAGGAACGGTTTGCCAGCTGCCCGCCATATTCGCGGGCAAAGGGAACGCCCTGGGCCACGCACTGGTCAATAATATTGTTGCTTACCTGGGCCAAGCGGTAGACATTGGCCTCCCGCGCCCTGAAGTCACCACCCTTGATGGTGTCATAAAAGAGGCGGAAGATGGAATCCCCGTCATTCTGGTAGTTTTTGGCGGCATTGATGCCGCCCTGGGCCGCAATGGAGTGCCCCCG
Organism: Desulfobulbaceae bacterium; assembly: GCA_002868955.1. Classification (GTDB taxonomy): domain Bacteria; phylum Desulfobacterota; class Desulfobulbia; order Desulfobulbales; family BM004; genus BM004. The sequence goes on along the minus strand of PKTW01000056.1, from coordinate 2,280 downwards.
CCGGGGGCTGTCCTGCAGGCAGAAAGTCTTGACGTTATAACCAAGTTCCGCCAGGGAGGCGGAGGCAGAAGCACCGGCCAGGCCGGCACCGACGACAATAATATCAAACTTCCTCTTGTTGGCCGGGTTGATAAGTTTGCATGCGAACCGGTGCCGGTCCCATTTTTCTGCCAGGGGGCCGCCGGGGACTTTTGAATCCAGTATCATGGTTCCATCCTTTGCGGTAAAAGGAACGGTTTGCGGGGACAATAGATATCCTGCCGGTCTGTTTGTTTCATCGTTAGAGGGCCTATAGAAGAAAACTCCTGGAAACAAGGGCCAGTACCGGGATGAGAATAAAAACAGTGCCGACCAGGATGCTGAAGGCCAGGGCCCCTTTGAGCAGCACCCCGTTGTATTTGTCATGGTTGAAGCCAATGGACTGGAACAGGCTCCAGGCCCCGTGGCTTAAATGCAGGGCAACCGCCAGCAGGGAAACAATGTAAAATAAAGCCAGAGGCGGTCTGCTCAGCAGTCCCCTGACCAGGTCGGCGACAGGCACGCTTTTGTCGGTAAAATGAAAGTTCAGCAGGTGTACGATGATGAAAACAATGATGATGACACCGGTATAGGGCATGGTGCGTGAACCCCATGAACGCCCCCCCTCAGCGGTGTTGACAGAATAGCGTGCCGGGCGGGCCTGGAGATTTTCGACGTAGAGGATGATGCCGGTGATTATATGAATGAGAAACAGGGTGAGCAGCCCGATTTCAAAGACATAGACAAGGCCACCCAGGGAATGCAGCTTTTCAGCATAGGCATTGAAGGCGTCACGGCCCAGAAAACTGACAGAGTTGCCAAGGAGGTGGGTTAAAAGGAAGAGAGAAAGCAGCAGGCCGCTTGCCGCCATAATGCTCTTTTTGCCTACGGATGAACGATACAGGGAGCCAATCGAGCCCATAATGTCCTCTTTGTCAATACTTGCTGATGGTTATTGCAGTATGCTTTAGTGTATACTTTTTTATAAAGTGACGAAAAACTGCTTTTCAGTCAATATTTTAATGTGCGTAAGCCGGAAGCTGATTATTATTAAATCGTATAAAAAACCAGTAGAAATACGAGGTAGCTAACGTAACAAAGTTGTATGTAAAAAACAAGATTTTGCATATAGCATAATGTAATATAAGACTTTTATTTGCTGATTAAGAGAAAAAAATGACACAAGCCGCATATCTGACCCTCCATAAACAGGGGGCGTTGGCCAAGCGCATTGCGGCGGCCCGGGGCCGGCTGTCTCCGTGCAGGGTATGTCCGCGCCAGTGCAAAGTTGACAGGCTTGCCGATGAAAAAGGGGTCTGCCGGACCGGGGCAAAGGCGGTTATTTCCAGCTATGCGCCCCATTTCGGCGAAGAAAGCCCCCTGGTCGGCTCCGGTGGCTCAGGGACAATATTTTTGACCCATTGCAATCTGCTCTGCGTCTTCTGCCAGAATTACGAGATCAGCCACCTGGGGCAGGGGGTGGAAACAGATGAGGGCCAGCTTGCTTCAATGATGGTAAGCCTGCAGCGCCAGGGCTGCCACAATATCAATTTTGTCACCCCCTCACACGTGGTGCCCCAGATAATTGCCGCCCTGCCAAAGGCCATTAACAAGGGGCTGACTGTGCCGCTGGTGTATAACAGCAGCGGCTACGATGAGGTTGAAACGCTGCAGCTGCTTCACGGCATATTTGATATTTACATGCCGGATTTCAAATTCTGGACACGGGATTCGGCGAAGCGTTTTGCCAAGGCGCCGGACTATCCGGAAGTGGCGCGCAAGGCCATTCTGGAAATGCACCGGCAGGTCGGTGACCTTGTTTTGGATAAAGAGGGGGTGGCGACCAGGGGGCTGCTTGTCAGGCACCTTGTCATGCCGGGAGGACTGGATGAGACCCGGGAAATAGTGCGTTTTCTGGCCCGTGAAGTCTCGGTTGATACCTATGTCAACATCATGGACCAGTACCGGCCGTGCGGCAGGGCGCACCAGTATTCCCCCATTGACCGGCGGTTGACGAACGATGAATTCCAGGAGGCCCTCAAATTAGCCGGAGAGGCCGGGTTGCAGAGGCTTGATGAAAAAGACTGGCTCAGAATATTGAGAAAGCTCCGCATCAAGTAGTCTATGAAATTGGTTGTTCACCCATTTTCAGTTAATCATCAAGTGTCACGTCCTAAAATAGTTTACACATTTTTATGCTGCATGCCTCATGCTCGGGGTGTCATAATTGAGAGATTCATGCCAGCGTTCATTGTTGTATAT
>PKTW01000169.1 GCA_002868955.1 Desulfobulbaceae bacterium | reverse complement strand
GAAATGATATGTACTCCATGATGCTGGGCAACACCATGCACTATACCTGTGCCTATTGGAAACAGGCCAAAACATTTGATGAGGCACAAGTTCAAAAGCTCGATCTCATTTGCAGAAAACTGAATCTGCAAAAAGGCGAAAAAGTGCTGGAACTCGGATGTGGCTGGGGAGGCTTTGCAAAATTTGCCGCAGAAAATTACGGAGTTGCAGTTGATGCCTACAATATTTCCAAGGAGCAGGTAAATTATGCGCGAAACAGGAACAAGGGGCTCCCGGTTACTATTCATCTCGCTGACTACAGAGACGCCAGGGGGGCTTACGACAAGGTTGCCGCCATTGGTTTATGTGAGCATGTCGGTTACAAAAATTATGCCTCACTCATGGAAGTCGCGCACCGATGTTTGAAAAAACACGGCCTGTTTCTGCTGCACTCCATCGCCAATAATGTTTCCACTACACACTGTGATCCCTGGTTTAACAAGTACATATTTCCCAATGGCATGCTCCCTTCTGTCAAGCAGCTTGGTGAAACAATGGAAGGGTTGTTCATTATGGAAGACTGGCATAATTTCGGGCCTGATTACGACAAGACACTGATGGCCTGGCACCAAAACTTTGACCGGCAATGGCCACTTTACGAGAAAGAATATGGCGGTCAATTTTACCGCATGTGGAAATATTATCTTCTCTCCCTGGCAGGCTCATTCAGGGCACGACGTATTCAACTCTGGCAGATTGTCATGTCAAAAGACGGAATACCGGGCGGTTATGAATCAATTCGCTGAGCGCAATGTTTCACTCTCAGAAAAGGTGCTCAGTGCCATGGCCTAATTGGGTCAGGTCATCCAGTCAAGAAACAGGGAGGCTTTTTCCTCCGGCCATACCAGCGCATCTTTTTTTCATACCAGCCTCATCATATAACCGCTAGCGCATATAGCCTTACTATGAACCGTGCAGCCAATCTTGCAGCGTATGAGAAAAAAAAGCTGCAGCTGATCGCATCTCTTCAGCACCAACCAGGTACCAATATCCGTTTGGTCAAGGATACTTCCAACTTATTCCGTAAACGTGAGCCCATGCATGGACCTGGTTTAAACGTCAGGGCTTTCAACAAGGTCATCAATGTGGATTCCGAAAATGGCTTTGCCGAAGTGGAGGGTATGACGTCTTATGCTGATTTGACATGCGAATGTCTGAAACACGGTGTCATGCCAACAGTAGTACCACAGCTTAAATCCATCACAATTGGAGGCGCAGTCACCGGTATAGGAATCGAATCTTCCTCTTTCAAATATGGCCTTGTACACGAAACAGTTCAGGAGATGGATATTCTCCTGGGAGATGGAACCACCCTGACCTGCACACCAGAAAACGAGCATCAAAGGTTGTTTTTCGGTTTCCCAAATTCTTATGGCACCCTTGGATATGCCTTAAAACTGAAAATCAAAGTTGTGCCTGTTAAACCATACGTGCGGTTGACTCATATCCGGCACAAGGATGCTGCCGCGTATTTTGCCGACCTGGAATATCGTTGCAAACAGAATATTGATTTCATCGACGGCACGATTTTCGGTCCGGATGAATATTATCTTACTGTAGGTGAGTTCACAGATTCAGCACCCTACACAAGCGATTACACCTATAAAAACATCTACTACCGTTCCATCCGGGAGCGGGATTCAGATTACCTGAAGGTCGAGGATTATGTTTGGCGCTGGGATACTGACTGGTTCTGGTGTTCCCAGTATATATTCGCAGATAAGCCGATCGTAAGGCGTTTCCTTGGCCCAAAGCGCCTAAATTCTGTAACGTACACAAAAATCATGCGCTGGAATAGAAAATATAACATTGCATACTATTTGGATCTACTCCAGGGATTTCACAGCGAAGCGGTAATTCAGGATGTTGAAATACCCCTGGACCGCTGCTCTGACTTTCTCGACTTTTATTTTAACAGTATCAAGTTTATGCCTGTATGGGTATGCCCCATCCGCCCCCTGAAGCAAAACGCGGGATTTTCCCTGTATCCCATGGACCCAGAAAAATTATATGTAAATTTTGGCTTTTGGAATGTGATAAAAAGTCGGGAAAAAATGGGGCCGGGCCATTACAACAGGCTGGTGGAGAAAAAGGTACGCGAACTCGGCGGTATGAAGTCGTTATATTCTGAGGCCTATTATCCCCCGGAACAGTTTTGGGATATCTACAATAAAGATGAATATTTCTTCCTCAAAAGCCGTTATGACCCCGAGAGAAAGCTCATGGACCTCTATGCCAAGTGCGTCCAGCGGCAATAATGTTCAAAGCAGCATAACGACAATATTTTATCGGAATTAAAAAAGTTGCCGGGGTTCCATGAAAGCCGGAATTGTCCCGTCTAAACTCGTATTTTTCATTGACAGTTGCACTCTATCTTCACTAAGTTATATGCGGGTGCTAAAAAATGCTGTTAGTGCTTTCCATTGCTGCATAAATTTTGATTTAACCTAGTATATTGGGCTGCTTTCACTCTGTTCAAAGGAGAATGGAATGCTAAAAGTAAAAGATATAATGACCACGGAGGTTTTTGTGCTGCATGCCACCCAGACCCTGGAACTCGTCCGTTCCTTGATGCGCATCAAGCACGTACGGCATGTACCGATTGTTGATGGGGATAATACCTTTGTCGGTTTAATGACACATAGGGATCTCCTGGCGCAAACCATCTCGCATCTGGCCGAAGTTGACGAGGACGAACAGGAATACCTGGATCGTCATATACACATTGTAAACACAATGAAAACCGATGTTTTGACAGCAGATCCGGAAATGGATGTCTGTTCTGCAATTGCCAAGCTGCTCGATCACAAGTATGGCTGCCTGCCGGTTGTGTCAGATGGCAAGCTTGTCGGGATTGTTACAGAGGCGGATTTCTTGAATCTGACCCTGGGGCTGCTGCGCGACTCTGACCCTACTTGCGTCTGATACCTGGCACAAAACAGAATAATCTTATCATCCTGTAAAAGGCATCCTGATGTAACATACTGCAGCGTAACCGGTTAACAGTTACGCTGCATTTTTTTAACTATTCTCTCTTTTCCACCTTGACCGCACATACCTTGGCCTCCGGAATTTTACAGTCCGGATCAAGGGCATCATTGGTAAGCAGATTGGCAGCAGCCTCCTTATAATGAAAGGGGATGAATGTCACCCCCGGGCTGATTCGATCTGTCACCAGAAGCGGAAGCGTGATTCTACCACGGCGCGACGCAACATTTACCTGCTCGCCGTCTTTAATTTGCAACCGCTCGGCATCATCTGGATTCATTTCAATTACAGGGCCACGATCTGCGCTTTCCAGCACCTTGGAACGGCGGGTCATGGTGCCGGTATGATACTGATAGAGTACCCGGCCGGTGGTAAGAACAAAGGGATATTCATGGTCCGGCAGTTCTTCCGGGTTTCTCCAGATAATCGCGGTAAAACTGGCTAGACCACGGGGAAATCCATTTTCAAACAGTACGGGCGTACCGGGGTGGTCTTCTGTCGGGCAGGGCCACTGAATGCCGCTGTCTTCAAGACGTTTATAGTTTATGCCTGCAACCGCCGGCCAGGCCTTCGCAATTTCATTGAAGATTTCCTCCGCTTTTGATACAGCCATTCTTTCGGTACCCGGATGAAAATTGCTTCCCGAAGTGCTTTCCCGATTGGGATCCAAACGATCGGCAACCGATTGGATAATAGAAAGGTCATCACAGGCCCCTTTCGGCGGCAGCAGCGCCTGCCGGACCCGCTGTACCCTGCGCTCCGTGTTGGTGAACGTCCCCTCCTTTTCTGCATAGGCAGCCGCCGGCAGCACCACATCTGCAAGTTCAGCCGTTTCGGTGAGAAAAATATCCTGCACCACAAGAAATTTAAGGCTTGCAAACGCCTTGCGGGCATGATTCGAATTCGGATCGCTCATAACCGGGTTCTCACCCATGATCCACATGGCCTCGATGGTGCCGTTAATCATGGCCTCAGACATTTCAGTGGCGGTCAGGCCGGGTTTGCCCGACAGAGTACAGCCCCACAATTCTTCAAAGCGCTGCCTGACCTCATCATTGTCAACGCGCTGGTACCCTGGGAAAACAACAGGCGCACATCCCATATCGCTGGCGCCCTGAACGTTATTCTGACCGCGCAAAGGATTCAGGCCGGCACTGCGCTTACCGAGGTTGCCGGTCATAAGGGCGAGGTTGGCCAGGGACTTTACATTGTCAGTTCCAGATGTATGCTGGGTTATGCCCATTGTATAATAGATAGCAGCCCGCTTGGCCGATCCATAAATTTTTGCCGCTTCTTCAATGTCTGCTGCCGGCACCCCGGTAATATTCTCAGCCCATTCCGGAGTACATTCGGCAACGGCTGCGGCAAAGACTTCGAAATTCTCGGTTCTGTTCTTGATGAAATCCTGATCAACAAGATTTTCGCGCACAATGACATGGCAGATCGCATTAATCAACGCTGCATCGGTACCGGGTTTATGGGACAGCCACAAACGGGCATGATCAGCAAGCTTGATGCGGCGGGGATCAGCCACAATTATCTCAGTACCGTGATTTTTAGCTGCCTGCTGCATACGCAAACCGATTACCGGGTGAGTTTCCGTAGTGTTGGAACCGATAACCAGCATAGCGTCGATATCTGCAATGCCGGCTATATCATTACTCATCGCTCCCGAACCAAGTACCGTGACTAGACCAGTCACCGTGGGGCTGTGTCAGTAGCGGGCACAATGATCAATATTGTTGGTGCCGATCAGCTGGCGAAAGAATTTCTGAAAGGCGTAGTTCTCTTCAGTGGTGCAGCGGGCTGAAGAAAGACCTGCAAAAGCATCCGGGCCTTTGTCCGCAAGAACCTTCCTGAAATTTTCAGCCACAAAATCAAGGGCCTCATTCCAGCTGACCGGTTCCAGGGTCTCACCCTTTTTTCTTCGCATCAATGGGGTTGTGAGCCTGTCCGGGTGGCCGATAAACGCATGACCGAATCGCCCTTTCACGCAAAGGTCTCCGTAATTGGGCAGTTGATCAGGGTTGGCAGTTACCTCCATGAGAGTATTACCCTTTACTTTCAGCTCAAGCTGGCAGCCTGTGCCACAATAGGGGCAGGTGGTCCGCACCTTTTCAATGGCTTCATTGACCATGGGCACGATCTGCTCTTTCTTGTTGAGTGCACCGGTAGAGCAGTTATCAACGCACTTGCCGCAGGAAACGCATTTCTCATTGAACACCAGGGTAATGGAGTCTGCCCTGCCCTTCTTATCAAAGCCCGATGCCGAAAGCTCCAGGGCTTCATATTCGCAGGAATTCAGGCAGCGCTGGCAGAATATGCACTTGTTCAGATCAACGACTATTGCCGGATGAGACGCATCCTTTTCATAGAGAGGCTTTTTGCCCATACCGGTTTTATTGAGATTGATATCATTTTCAATGGAGAGCCTTTTCAGGTCACAGCGGTCAAAGGCAGTGCAACCGCAGGAAAGACAGCGCTCAGCCTCCTTCCTGGCCATTTCCTCGCTGAGACCGAGCTTGACCTCGGCAAAATCGCGCACAACTTCCTGCGCCTGCCGTTGGGACATTTTCGCACGCGGCGCAGAACTCACTCCTGTAAAAGTTTGCAGGTCAACATCATTGAAAGATTTACCGCGGGAAAAATTAAAGCGGCTTTCACCTGCCTCTTTTTCGATTCCCATAATCTGGGCATGAATATTTTCCGCCGACCTCCGGGCACCAACTACTGCCTGGATTACGGAACGGGGCCCACTGGTCGCATCACCGGCTGCATATATACCTTCGAGATTGGTTAAAAAATCACGGGGATTCGCCTTGATGTTTCCAG
>PKTW01000111.1 GCA_002868955.1 Desulfobulbaceae bacterium | reverse complement strand
CGAGGTTTCGAGGTTTCGAGGTTTCGAGGTTTCGAGGTTTCGAGGTTTCGAGGTTTCGAGGTTTCGAGGTTTCGAGGTTTCGAGGTTTCGAGGAAAAAGTTTACAATCATGGGGATAGCAAAACAACTGAAATTTATAATCCCGGCAAATAATCGGAACATGTGGTCCATTCCCTCCGCAAGCAGCAAAGCTATGTGCCATGATTCCCCCAAAATGAATTGCGCAGCATAATTGTTTTACCCTTGAAACCTTGGCCCCTTGATCCCTTGGAGCCTTTTCCTATTCATCACCAATGGTAGGATAGCCAGGACTGTCTTCCTTTTTAAAGGCTATGCGGCCGACCTCCTCCAGGAGTTCACGCAGCTTTTCTATGTGCGCCACCTTGTCCATGGCATCGACATCCAACCGAGTGAACCTGCAGTTGCAATAAGTCAGTTGCCCGTTGCACCAGGGACAGATCTCAACCGGGCAGCCAAGGGTATGAAACTCTCCCACAGCAACATGGCATGACGGGCACAGGTTCGGGTCAAGTGTGTGCGGCTCGTATTCCTGCAGCATTTCAGGTTTTCCTGTAAGGGCCAGAACCTCCTTGTTATCAGCATAACCCAAAAAATCAAGAAGCTTCCGGTCGATAATGCCCTCAGCCAGGGTGCCGATGATATGGGCGGCTTCCCTGTTCGCCAGGTAGAGATACTGCATGGAGTTCCCGGTGGATACACTGAGCAGGAATACCCCCTGCCGGCGGGTAAGCAACCGTATGCCGGTAACCGAGTCATCCATGCCTTCGGGCAGGTTGATATAGAAACTGTGCAGCAGATTCAAGGCAATAATATCAGTGTCATATTTGTCCAGCAGCGCGTGGGCGGTTTTCACCTGCGCTTCCGGAACCGCATACTTCATAAGAAATTGTATATCTTTCTTGCGGTCAGCTAATGATTTCGGGGTGTCCATTAAAAACTCTCCATTAATCACATCCGTTCATCCGGTTATTGCGGATGCCTTGTCAATCGCTTCGATCCAGCGCCTTGTTTCCGCAGCAATATCCTTGGCCTGTGTCAAAGCCGTAACCACGGCAATACGACGTGCTCCTCGTGCAAGCAGCCCCGGGATATGATCCAGTTTCACGCCGCCCATCACGGTAAACGGCAGGTCGCACAGCGAGGCAAATGTCTTTATGACATCCGGGCCGAGAAAAGGCGTCAGATTTTTTTTTGTTTCAGTAGTGTAAAGCGGCCCGATATTAAAGTAAGAGGCCCCGCGTTCCTTGACGCTAACGACCTGTTCCGGCGTGTTGCACGAAACACCTATAATAAGTTCAGGTGCCAGTTTTCTAACTTCCTGGGCCGGCAGATCGGTATTGCCCAGATGAACACCATCAGCATTTGTCAGCAGGGCAATGTCAACACGGTTGTTAACGATAAACAGGGCTCCGGCTTCGCTGGTCTTTTCTCTGAAAACCAAAGCCTTGCGATACAGTGTCAGGTCGTCAGAATGCTTGTCCCGAAGCTGGACTATCCTGGCCCCACCTGCCAGCACCGCCTCAAGCCACTGTATATCCGAGCGCCCATTGGCCAGGAGCTCACAGGAAACAGGGTAAATGGTGACCTTTTCGCGGAAATATATTTCCTTTTCCACATAACTTGCATCTTCAGGAAACATCAATTTTTTCTTCCAAGTCTAAATAGTTGCTCGAATATTTATTTTCTTCTATAGTAAATATTTTATATCTAAAAGTCATCCCGGGCCGCAGAAATATTTTCTTTCTGGTGTTCACCGGTGCAGGTGAAGCTTTACGCTGAATCAACACGATACGCTACACCATTATTGTTCTAATCCCCACTTAAAAGACAGGTAAGGTTGACAGTTATGATTGATAAATTTGTTACGAATAAAATAGCAGAACTGACTATTGAAGGCGAGAAATACTCCCTCCCTATCATTGAAGGCACGGAGGGAGAAAAAGCTATTGATATCAGGAAGCTGCGCCAGGAAACAGGTTATATCACCCTGGACAGCGGCTACATGAACACCGGGTCCTGTACCAGCGAGATCACCTATTTAGAGGGTTCAAAAGGCATTCTGAATTATAGGGGCTACGCCATTGAAGATCTGGCTGAAAACTGTTCCTTTGTGGAAGTTGCCTACCTGCTGCTTCACGGCCATCTTCCCACTGCTGATGAATACCAGCACTTCAGTAATCTCCTTGGCCGTTTTGCCCTGATCCATGAGGATATGATCCACTTTTTCGATCATTTCCCGCCCAATACGGCTCCCATGGCCATCCTGTCTTCCATGGTCAACTCGTTATCCAACTTTTACCCTGAAATGGCTGAAAATCCAATTGAAGATATTGACATCATGGCCACGCGCCTCATCTCCAAGGTGCGTACCATTGCCGCCTTTACCTACAAGAAATCCATGGGCTGGCCCCTGGTGTATCCGCGCCATGATCTTTCCTACTGCGCCAACTTTCTTAATATGATGTTTGATTCGCCTGTCAAACCCTATGTGATAAATGATGAGGTTGTCGCAGCCTTAAACAAGATCCTTATCCTGCACGCCGACCATGAACAGAACTGCTCCACTTCGACAGTCCGCCTTGTAGGCAGCGCCAGGGTTAATCTCTACGCTTCAATCTCTGCAGGCATCAGTGCCCTCTGGGGGCCGCTGCACGGCGGTGCCAACCAGGCAGTTGTTGAGATGCTCGAAGACATCTATGCATCCGACGGCGATTACCAGACCTATATCGATCGTGCCAAAAACCCCGATGACCCATTCCGGCTCGTAGGGTTTGGCCACAGGGTATATAAGAGTTATGATCCCAGGAGCATAATCATCAAAAAGGCCTGCGATGATGTCCTTGAAGCCTTAAATGTTTCTGACCCGCTGCTTGACATCGCAAAGGAGCTGGAAGAGGTGGCATTGAATGACGAATTTTTCATTGAGCGCAACCTCTATCCCAATGTCGACTTTTACAGCGGTATTATCTACCGGGCCATAGGAATCCCGAGCAATATGTTCACGGTAATGTTTGCCCTCGGCCGGCTGCCGGGCTGGATTGCGCACTGGAAAGAAATGTGGGATGACCCCAACTGGCGTATAGGCCGGCCGCGCCAGATTTATGTCGGTCCGAAGCACAGGCCCTTCATACCGAAGGAAGAGCGGGAAAAGAAAGACCGCTAAAAATTGGGCCGCAGCATCATGACCAATGACAAATACTAGGATCCGCCCTTCTGTTTTTTCAGGGGATAATTGCTCCTGATGAAGGCGATTTCATCTGCCTTGGTTTCCACCACCCCGTCAAGTTTAGCCTCCAGCAAATGGTTCAGGATCGTCTTATAGATTGGTCCGCTCTTGTAACCCATTTTCTTCAGATCCGCTCCGTGAATAAGGGTTTTATAATGCCGCAGGTGGGTAACAAAATGTGAAACAGCCTTCTTCGCTGTTTTCTTCCTGGCCATGGCAATGAGATAGAGCAGGCTTTCATGGCTGCGCTCCTGGAGAAGCCAGTAGATCTCGCTGTTACTCAATCTCCTGCTCCTGCCCAATTCCCTAAGAATCTTGTCAGTGGCTTCCTTTTCTTTCAAAAGCTCTTTTTTGTGCCGCTCCGGAAATTCAAACTTCATGCAGAAAATCTTCAGATCACTGTATGACGAGTCTGCCAGTATGGCAAAAAGGTACACCTGCCACTGCTGGAAGGGCTCATCCAGGTAAAGCAGTTTATACCAGGCTATGGCTCGCTGGATTTCATTCAGGTTCTTCTCCATACGCTTATCAAATTTAAGTCCGGGCAGGATAAATTTCAGCAAGTCGAATTCAGCCATTCTGCGTATGGCCGGGATCGGATTTTCTTCTGAAAATATAAGCTTCAGCTCGGTAAAACAGCGGTTCCCGAAAAAACGGTTGAACAGGTTCATTTTGACAGCGTTTTTCAGGAGTTTTTCCGTGTGCTTGCCAATGGTGAACCCCATCCGCTGTTCAAAACGAATTGCTCGAAAAATGCGGGTGGGATCTTCCACAAAGCTCAGGTTGTGCAGGATGCGGATGCGGCGCTCCTTTATATCTGTCTGGCAGTTGAAGTAATCGACCAGGGTGCCGAATGTATCCGGATTCAAATTAATGGCCATGGCATTCATGGTAAAATCGCGGCGGTACAGATCCAGTTTCAGGGAGGAAAGTTCGACAGTCGGCATGGCTGCAGGATACTCATAATATTCAAGCCTGGCAGTTGCCACATCTATGTTGAAACCATCCGGCATAATGACCAGCGCTGTGCTGAATTTTTCATGGGTGCGGACAGCACCTCCAAAGTACTCGGCAAGCTGCTTGGCGAACTTGATGCCGTCTCCCTCCACGACAATATCCAGATCCAGGTTTTTTATGCGCAAGAGAAGATCACGGACAAACCCGCCAACAGCATAGGCGGTAAATCCATTTTTTTCCGCCACCTCACCGATGGTCCGCAGCAGGATAATAACCTCCTTGTTCAGAAACTCGACAATCTGGCTGTTGACATTCCTGTGCCGCTCGATATAGGAACGGTCATCAGCAGCAATCAGGTTCTTGGGCTGATGCGCCGGGTCATTGATAAGCAGGTTAAGCAGGTCCGTGCGGGTAATAACACCCTGCAATTCGTCCTTATCCACAACAGGGATCAGGCGCTGACGGTGTTCAATGATCAATTCCTGGATATCGGCTAGGGATGCTGCACTCGGCAGGGTGGCAACATCCGTTGTCATATAGTCGCTGACAGGAAGATTTCCCAGGTTGTGAAAAATGGCCTTTTCTGCAACTCGCCGGGAAATTATACCAAGCAGCTTGGACTTATCCTGAACCACAGGCAGTACTGTAATATTGTAACGGGTCAGTACCTGGTTGGCATTTTTTATGGATATGTCCGGCGGCACGGTAATAACCGGATGCGACATCAATTCTCCGGCCAGGCTCTGGGGGCGGACATACTTGTTGAGAAGACGTATAAGCTTTTCCTCAGCCTGTACCATGGTCATGTCCTTGACCGTGGCAGAGGCGGCAGAAGCATGACCGCCACCGCCGAAATCCCTGGCGATCTCTCCTACGTTGACCTCCGGCATCCGGCTGCGGGCAATGAGATAGATCCTGTCCTCCATGCCCGCAAGGGCAAAGAGCACATTTAAGTTTTCCATGACCATGAAGCGTCGAACCAGCAGAGCAAATTCATCCACGTACTCGGTAAGAGCCATCTTGGTCACGACGATTTCAATCCCCTGTATGGTATAATTTATTGCCGACTTGATAAGGTCATTTAAAAGACCCAGCTGATAAACTGTAAGTTCCCTGGCAATAGATTGCGATACTGTATGCAGATTGGCTCCCTGCTCCAGGAGCCAGGATGCTGCTTCAAGATCAGCAGGCGTTGTGGCTGCATAGTTAAATGATCCGGTATCCTCGTAAATACCCATGGCAAGAAGTGTTGCCTCATCATCGGTGACGGATATTTTCTTTTCGCGGAACAACTGGACAAAAATAGTCGCCGTGGAACCAACCGGCCTGATGACTTCAACATCACCCTTCAGATCATTCGGTGTATCGGGGTGATGATCGTATATATGGATTTCAATGGCCGGGTTTTTCAAACACTTGGCAAAATTCCCGATACGGCTGGCCTGGCGCGCATCAACAATGATGAGTTTCGTGACCTTGTTGAGGGGGATCTCTTTCTGGCGCTTGAAATCGAGGAAATAATGACTGAACTGGGCAAAGAAGTCCCTGATGTTCTTTTCCTGGGAACCGGCAAATGACATAACCGCATCAGGATAGAACTTCTTGGCAGCCACCATGGAGGCAAGGCTGTCAAAGTCAGCATTCATGTGGGTGGTTATGACTTCCAT
>PKTW01000167.1 GCA_002868955.1 Desulfobulbaceae bacterium | reverse complement strand
TACAGGTATGAATGTTTCAGTATCCCCGATATACCCTGCTGCCAGACCCTGCTGCTCTTCAGGCAGCCTGCCAAGTTCTGAGACAGGATAATCGCCGCTCCATTTCTCAAGCAGGGGTATAGTTATCAGGGCCGTATCTGGAGGAGTATTTATTGAGTTGGTTGTTGTGCAGCCGCACATATTAAACGGCACAACCCACAATAAAAGTAAAAATAGAACGAATTTTAACCCGTACATTGTATTCTCCCGATATCTGCCAGCTGGTAACCGCATAATTTTCTCCTCATTTCAATGTTTATACGTATGTCTATATAATAATATTTTCCATCATTTCAAAGTAAATGGCACCATTTTTTGCATATACTGCAAATTCCCCACATAACCGAGAGTCCTTGCGATAATCTGATTAAAATTTTATGATTTTATTATAATCCGGAAAACTTCATCAACCTTGTGGCAATAAATGGGCATTGGTTTTAAAAAACTATACTGGGTCGGTGCGGGTGCAGTATTTCTACTGTTACTGCTTCTAGCCCTGGCTGTTATTGTACCCAGGGTTGTTGATTCCGCCTGGCTGAAATCTACAATTCAGGCCCAGGTTGCAAAGCAGGTTAAAGGTGAATTTGCCTTTCAGAAGGCTGAGTTAGTTATCCTGCCACATCCTGCTGTTTCCCTGCAGCAGGTCAGCCTGAACATTCCTGAGACAGCACAGGTTAGTCTTGTTACCCTCAGGGTGTATCCCAGACTGCTTCCTCTGCTTATTGGAAATATAGAACTTGATAAAATTGTCATAGATAATCCGGACTTTTCCCTGCCTCTTCCTGAGAAATCTGCAAAGAAACAGGAAGAGGAAAAACCCTTTAATCTCAATACATTCCTGGAAACCGTTTCAACAAAATTATCCCCGGTTCTTGCGGCAATCCCCGACCTAAATATCGTTCTTGAAAAAGGCACCCTGCGCCTCTTCTCCGGTGACGTACAGGTCTTCCTGGTCACGGATATTAACGGTGAATTTAAAATAAGCGCCACAGGCCTATCTGCAACCATTTCTTCTTTTACAGTACTCCACGAAAATGAAAAAATTATTGCAAAGGTTGAGAATCTCAAAGGCAACATCCAATATTCCGAGCAAATCAGCGCAATAACAGTTGACGACATCAGCCTCTCCTATCCACAGCTCCAGCTGAGCGGAATATTTAAATTTGATAAAACGGCTCCACATGCCAGGCTGGATATAACATCTCAAAAAACAGACATAACAAAAGTTCGCGAAGTGTTGTCTGTTTTTATTAATAGACTTTACGGCGACCTGCCCGTGGTCCGGGAAACATTTGACATAATCAGGGGAGGCACAGTCTCTCAGGCAAGCTTGCATGTTGAAGGAGAATCACTCGCGGATCTTGCAGTCTTTGAATCCATGCTTATTCAGGCCCATGTTAAAGATGGGGAAATCCTGCTTTCCGACCTCGGCCTCGACCTGCAAGGGGTCGCCGGTGACGTCATCATTGCTCAAGGCATTCTTGAAGGCCAAAATCTCCAGGCAAAGCTGGGCAACTCGACCGGTTCTGGCGGTAATTTGAAACTAGGTCTGGTGCAAAAAGATACAACCCTGTTTCACCTTGACCTGGACCTCAATGCTGATCTCGCAGATGTGCCGCCGCTCCTGAAACAACTGGTACCGAAAAAACAGGTACTTGAATATCTCTCACTTATTGAAAGTGTTGAAGGCACAAGCCAGGGCAGGCTGACCCTGGGTGAGAGCCTTGAATCACTTACAGTACTTGTTGAAGCAAATAAAATATCAGGGCTGGCCACTTACAAGCCGATCCCCTACCCTGTTTCAATTGACGGGGGCAGAATCCTGTATAACGGCCTGAAAACTGAATCAATTAATCTGCAGGGCAAAATCGGCAGATCGACTTTCACTAATTATTCGTCCGGGATGAACTTTGAAGGCGAGCCGACCATTGAAGTACAGTCAGGCATCTTCCACGTAGTGTTGGATGAAATCTTCCCCTGGCTTGCTTCAGATAAAAGGCTGGAAGATGATTTAAAAGATATAAAAACCATGACAGGTATTGCAGAAATAACTGTCAAAAGCATCAAGGGCCCCCTGCTGCAGCCGGCTGACCTGCAATATGAACTGCAATGCGACCTGAAAAAGATTGACCATACAGCAACATATCTTCCCGGGCCTCTCAAAATTGCAAGTGGAACGGTTAATATTGTTCCGGACAAAGCAGTCTTTGAAAACCTCCAGGGTGAGCTTCTGGACAGTTTTCTAACGTATTCTGGAGTCCTGCAGAATTTCATCAGCGGTAAGACGAACGCGGAAATTATTGTGACAAACGCTGAAATAGGTCCCGAACTCAATACCTGGTTTTCCGAACAGATCAAGGTGCCCAAAGAATATATCTTCAGGACACCCTTGCTGGTTTCCCGGTCGCATGTAAAATGGACCAGGGAGGAAATGCTTGATCTGCAGGGAGATTTCTCCATCAAAGGCGGGCCGATATTTTCCATTGATATCATGCTGAATCCGGATGAGTTGATCCTGCGCAGCTTTGCTCTCAAAAGTGGTGATGAACAGGCCAAAATAAAACTGGCCCTAGAAAAAAGAGAAATAGGAGTTGAATTCCAGGGATCTTTATCCAAAAACACAATTGATAATATCCTGCTTCATAATAACGCCTTCCCTGAGGCCTGGATAGAGGGAGATATCAAGTTCGATATCTTCATGGATTCTCCTGCCACATCATTTGCCACAGGCAATCTTGCCGGTGGCGGCTTTATCTTTCCCTGGAAACCAGACAAGCCCATCCGGCTTCATAGCTTCTCGCTCTCTGCTGCTGACAAGACATTCACACTTAACTCGGGTGAGGCTGTTTTTGAAGGCAAAAACTACTCCATAAACGGTGCTGCATCTTTAACCCGGGAACATTTGTCGATGGATTTTGATGTCAGGACCGACACAATCGAACTGGATAAAATTCTCGGGTCCTTAAAGAATGAAGATGCGGAAGAAAAAGAGACAGGAGATCGAGTTGGAAAATCCTGGGATCTTGCCGTGCGGACAAATATCAATCTCCATGCCGATTCCCTGCTTTACAACAATTATACATGGAATCCCTTTGAATCACGCATAACCTATGAAAACAGCTCCCTTGGCATTGAGGTAATAAAGGCTGAACTCTGCAACATTTCCACACCCGGCAAACTCTCCTTCCACGATGGACAGATGGCCATGGACTTTACAACGGAGGCAAACGCGCAGCAATTAAAGGAGGTCCTGATCTGTCTGGAGGGAGGGGAACAGCAGATGACCGGCATCCTGGATCTAAAAGCAAGTATTGCTGGACAGGGCACCGGGGATACTCTTGTGAGCTCACTGCAGGGGGACCTGCAATTCATTGCAAAAGACGGCTATATTTACCAGGATGCCCGGGCGGCAAAGCTGCTTTCCCTCCTGAATGTCACCGACATGTTCCGGGGCAAGATCCCTGACTTAGGTAGAGAAGGATTTCATTATGACTCTCTTTTTGTTAAAGGCGTTATGAAAAACTCCGTGCTGGAAATAACTCTGGTAAATCTGGAGGCCCCAATCATGGAAATCGCTGCCAACGGTACAATTGACATCCCCGGAGAAAAGGTAAATTTACAGGTCCTGATTGCACCACTCCAGACTGTCAACAAACTCCAGAAGATGCTGCCGGGAATCCGTACGATACTTCCCAGAAGCATTGCAGCCGTACCTGTTGAAGTAAGCGGTGATTTCTCAGATATCAAGGTGCGGACATTGTCCATGTCAGCAATTGGTACCAGGGTATTCGATATCATGATGGATGGGCTGTCAACACCGGTTCGCGCGCTGGAAGAAACTCCCCCAAAATAAAAAACAGGCGGCAAAAGCCGCCTGTTCTAATTCTGGAAATTTATAGATTAAACTTTTACTTAGTTATCTTCGTGTACTTCGTGCCCGTAAGGGACAGGTCGGCCATCAGTCCCTTGTTGCCGAAGACAAAACCGACAATCGGATCCTTGATATTTGTGGTATCAATCGTCCCTGATGCTCCAATATTAACCAGGGTCACGTTGCCGTCAACACCTGCTTCCCAGCCATGGCTTGCCCGGAATTTTTCCAGGGCGCCTTCCTGCATGAAGACAATAATAACCCGCACTGACTGAGCCCCGGCCAGCCAGCCCCAGGACGCCGCTGCCGTGTTGTAATAATCAACGGTTTTGCCGTCAATTCGCAGGGCGCCCTCACCGAATGAAGCCCCAACAACAAAGCCTGCTTTGACAACATTGGGTAAAACAAGTATCCCTTTGGCGCTTTTCAAGAATTCATCGCCGCCTTTGATGTCCTTCTTAAACTGATCCAGGGCCACGTCAACACTGACGTCTATCTCCTGGGCGGTTTTCGCAAATGCCATGCTTGATCCGATGACCAATGAAAAACCCAGAAACAGCACCACTGCCAAAAATAATATATTCCTTTTCATTGCATGTCCCTCCTGTTGAGATTAAAAAATGAAAAAACTTCTTTACCCAAACAGTTTAACTTTCAAGCTTTGTTGCAATATGGTGTAAATTTACTATATTTACCCAGTAACATTTCTTCAAGGAAAAAATATAACAATCAGGGTGACTGCCTTGAAAGGCCCAAAAAATAAAACAGTCCCAAGAGGATTGATTGTATTCATGCTTTTGTGGCTATTCATGTCAGGCCATACTGCCATTGCAGCTCCATTTTTCGATCAGTTCATAGATCCCCAGGATGGGAAATTTGATACCAGCCAGTGGATCCTGGACAAAAAAGGCTTTCTGCCCGTTCCTATCATCATCACCGAACCTGCTGTAGGATACGGCGCAGGAGCGGCCCTGCTTTTTTTTCATGCCAAAAAAGCTGCACCCACCCTGCAAAAAACACAAAATGAAATTATGAATAACAGGGACACACAAAAACCTTCCCTGCCTCCCAGCATTTCAGGGATTGTCGGCCTCGGCACAGAGAACGGCACCTGGGCGGCGGGCGGTTTCCATTTCGGCACCTGGAAACAGGACAGGATGCGCTATGTGGGTGGCGTGGTGTATCCTTCAGTCAACCTCACTTTCTACGGTGGGGGTGACAGCCCAATTTTCAGCAAAGGTTTGGACTACAACCTTGAAGGCTGGTTTCTCCTGCAGGAACTGTTGTTCCGCATAAAAAACTCCAATTTTTTCCTTGGTCCCAGGCTTATTTATTACAATGCTGACAGTTCGTTTGACTTGAAGCTCCCGATTGAAGGCATAGCCCCATGGCAGCTCAACCTGCAAAGCTACGGTGTTGGTGTAAAAGCAGCCTATGATTCGCGGGATAATATTTTTACACCCAACACAGGGATCGACGCTAATATTTCAACCATGCTCTATACTGTTGATAATGACATATTCGGCGCCAGAGATTACCGGATGACTGACGCCAGAAGCAAGATATTCTGGCAATTATTCTCCAGTATTGTTTTGGGCTGGAGGCTGCACGGCGGTTTTAGTTCAGGGGATATCCCCTTCTATGCCCTGCCTTTCATTGATCTGCGCGGCATCCCCGCAATGCGCTACCAGGGGGACAATGTCCTGACCACTGAAATTGAAACACGCTGGAATGTCAATGAACGATGGAGCCTGGTGTTCTTCGGTGGAGTCGGTCGCACGGCAGATTCACTAAGTGATTTCAGTGACAGCGAGAACCGTTGGGCCGGCGGTACCGGCTTCCGTTACCTGATGGCCCGTGCGCTTGGCATGTTTACCGGCATTGATATAGCCAGGGGCCCCGAAGACTGGGCTTTCTACATACAGGTAGGCTCGGCATGGTGGAGATAGATAAGTTACAAGTGAGCTCAAGTTGGGTTACGGAGTGTACTGAAAATGGTAACGTATCGGATATCTGCCGGTGGCGCTTGGGGAGATACTAAAATAGATCAAATGATCACCAGAATGC
>PKTW01000122.1 GCA_002868955.1 Desulfobulbaceae bacterium | reverse complement strand
CGAGTGAAGGTGTGCAGTGACAATGATGACTCTGCTACAGAGAGTGCCAATCATCTCTAGGTAAACTTTTGATAAACTTCTCAACAATGTCAAGTAGATCTTTCTCAGCAGCGTACTGAATATGTTGTTTGAGTCGTAACATTTTTTCATGATTTGAAGTATTATCCCATTTATCAAAGATAAGAGGAAGAGGAGGACTCCAATAACCACCTCCACCATTCTTGTCTGGCAACATCTCCCATAGTTCATGCCATTTGTTTTGGTGTGGACATATACGACCTTCTTCGCAGATATACTGTAATAAGCTTTTTAATTGATCTCTGTTCAACTCAAATAACTCCCAATAGATTTTGTAAATTTCAGGTCTTATTTAAAATTGCAATCAAAGACTTACAGACTGAAATATGCAAAAAAGGAACCATTGTGACAGATAAAAACAAATAGTTAATAATCTTGTATTTGGAGAGGATTCTCAGGGTGCCATTGAGCATTAGGTATGACTTCAAGTCTTATTATGTGGTTCAAGATATAGTGATTTGTGACAAAAAATGTCACGACAAGCCATTAATTTGTTTTACGTGGCAGAGTATAAAGGTGCCAATATTTCTTGACTTTTAGAAAACTTAAATTTTAAAGGCAAAGCAATCACTGTTGCCAGTGAACAGGGACCAGAAAATACTATTATTGATGGTAACCAGACTGACTCGGTAGTAACTTTTAACTTAGAGGAAGGCAATACAAGTGTTCTTAGCGGGTTTACCTTGCAAAATGGAAAAGCAGATTTTGGTGGAGGCGGAATCAGAATTTCGGGTTCTTCGCCCACGATTACTGACAATATTATTACCAATAATAAGGCAAGCAACGGATTGGGAATAGAAATCTATTTCGGTTCTCCAATCATTCAAGGAAACACTATCAAGAACAATTCTCGTGATGGTCTTACCACAATAGAAATTATTTTGAGGCTGAAGTCGAGTGAAGGTGTGTACAGGCAATCTTAACTATGTTGCCAGGTTAGTCAATGTAGGTTGATAGACACCTAAACTCTTGAAATATGAAAAGCAGGGTCATTTTTGAACCTGCCAATGGAAGATGTATGCAATGTTATTGTCAATTATTTATTTTTGTATCACCACATTGACTCAGCTGCTAAACTAACTTCAACATATTTTTTCTCAAGTCTGCGAGGTGATAAATATATATGTATAGTTCGTCCTATGAAACTCATAAAACGTAAAGAATGCTGGACATTTACCTGGATCGGATGGATGGGGCTTCTTGCTTTGGGGGGCCTCGTTCTGTTCTTGTTTCTATTTACTATTCATCCTTTCCTGGCGCCTACGAAGCCGGTAGACGCGGATATCCTCATCGTGGATAACTTCCTCGAGGATTATGGCCTCAAAGAATTATCGGATGAGTTCAGGTCCAAGAATTATTCGTTGATACTTAGTGCCGGTGTCAGACTACCGCAAGGGAGTCCTTTGGCTGCTGAATATAAAACCTCGGGCGAACTGAGCGCTGCCATATTAAAGAAATTTGGAATTAGTGAAAAGGCAATTGTACCGATAATTCCCAAACCGGTAGAAAGAGATAGAACTTTTGCTTCCGCTCTGGCTGTCAAAAACTGGTTGACACAAAACAACATTCAGCCCAGGGGAATAAACGTATTTTCGTTCGGCCCTCACTCAAGAAGAAGTTGGATGCTATACAAGGAAGCTATGGGCGAAGAAATACCTGTCGGGATAATTGCTTGTGAAAATCGTGAGTACGATCCCAAGAGATGGTGGAAAACAAGCAGTGGGGTACGAACGGTCCTTGACGAGACAATAGCTTATATATACGCAAAACTTGTATTTGACCCGGAGAGGGTCAGGACCGAAATCGCAACTGAGTAACGGCAGGGACATTCTTGGTAAACGCTTACTTGATTTAGCACTCGTAAACGGCCCCACTCAATATTATCCTTCCGTAACGATACGCCGAGTGGCGTGAGGGCGTAACCTTAGGTAATATTATACCTTATCTCCTATGCTGGCTGCTTGTCTTTAGCGCCAATCAACTTGAAGTTCACTTGTTTCATTAAGATCCTATTGCAAAACTGACAATTTAAGGCATCTGCCTTAATTTTTTCATCACAAAATGGGCATAACTTTGTTTCGGTGATATTTCCCTCTATTTTTGATGGTACAAATTTTAACAACATACCAGCAAGCAACATAAAAGCTGCAAATATCCAGTATCTCATATTCATAAAATAATCCTCAATAGAGTTAACAGGCCGATACTCTCCTCCTGCATTATTAAAATATCTAAATTTATTTATGCGTATAAATCTATTGTACCTTGGTACTAGTTTATGTTTTTGGGAAATTTTGTGATTGTCAATTACACTCAATTATTGATCCCAGGTTATCGCACAGTTACCGCTAACCCCAAAAGCCCTTAACTCATAATGAGCTAAAGTGCTTATTGTTGTTGCCTGGCTAACTTAATGTTGGCCTGGGGGATGTTATATATAGGTAGCGAGATAACCCCAAAATGATGTGCTTAACAGGGCAAATCAAAAGTGCAGATGTCTTGTCACTATCTTAACTTTTTCAGCCAAGATTCAAAGTTAAGATGTGCATTGGACATCTTACTTCTTTAAAATGGTTCCCCAATTTGTAATCCAGGCATTGCTTTTGGCATCAACAGCTGGAACTCTAATCTTGGTATCAGTGGGCAGCCACAAAGGACTGGAGCCATAGTCCCCTTTGGCGTGGCACTCGGTTTTTTCGTCACACAAGGTCCCATTGCAACCACCTTCCCAAGCGTCTCCAAACTTTTTTTCAACACTGAAACCATAGCAGTTCTTGTCGGCCGAACACTTCGCAATACACTCACGTATTGTTGAGTCTGACCATGTGCCTTCAGATAAACCAAATTCGTTCGGAATCAGTTTGCCGGTCAGCCATTGGTAAGAGGCTTCGCTCCCATTTTTGTTATTCGCACCTTTATAATCTCTAGCACAGCCTGTGACGACAAAGAATACTGCTAAAACAACCCAAACTTTATTCATAATTTATCTCCTTATTTCTTTCAGTATGGCAAAATAAAAGAGAGTTAACATTACTTGCCGTGATCTTGACTCTTTGAAGGAAAATTACCAGTTAAGGTGTGCACTGGCAATAGTAACATTCTTGGATGGGACTTAGACCAGGTTCAGCAGAAAACTGAAATTTTGAAGGGGCAATCCTGGCCACTTCTGGTCCTGTTATCATTTGCCTGCTTTATTTATAGTAGCAGCAACAATGAAAACTTCTTTTACCCGACAGCACTTATCAAATTTCAATCGATCAAAAATAAATGCTCAGGTGGAGTTGCTTGAAAATTCTTCCGGAATGCCCTTCTTCTGCGTTGAGGAGACTAGCACTTCAGAGAGTTCAGGAATTTTCTGAATCAGGGATCCAACTGAGATTTCTGCCGCCGCCGTATCGTATGCTCGAATCCCGGCTGCGTCAGAAATGATTATTGCAAAAGGCTTTTTCAACCCTGACAACCAGCACCCCATGTCCCCAGAAATGGACCGAATATAAAAGTTTTCGATAGGTATAATGATGACCTCGCCCTTAACCATGGGCTTTCCTATGCGTAGCTCATTCATTATGGGTTGCTCCGATGCAGCATGCGCAATGCCTGCAAAGTCGCCGGTGAAAACATAAATGCTGTGACAAGGGCAATAAATTGAAGCGGTATGATGCGTAACTTACCTTGACTCTCGACCTCCAGCGCAGGAGCTATAAATTCCGGTTCAATAAGAATCTCTGCGCTGCTAAAGTTTTTAGCGATACCTGCAACAGGACCGAGGAAACCCCACAGGTGTCCAGTGTCCGCAGGATCATTAAGCCCGATACGTAAACGTAGAGCAAAGTCACGGGCATGGATTGCGCTCAAAAGATTTTTGATGAATTGAAATGCACGCCGGCGGAAGGTTGGCTGCTTCAACAGAGCAATAGCAACACGTACATTGTCACCCTGTTCGCGCTTTTTAGTTTTTTCCCTGGGCTTTTTGGGGTGTCGTGAAACAGCTTTTATAGGGCCCGGAATTCCGATTTTAAATCGCACTAACCCAAAAAGCCAGTGAATATCCATATGCCCCTTGATCTCTTTGATACGGTCGATCCTGAATGCCACTGAAATTGGAAAAATCAGAAGCACCAACACTAATACGAGCAGAATCTCGATAATTTGTAACATGAAAGAACCAGTTAATCAGTTTTCTTGCTTGTCGATTTTTCCGCTACCGCCTTCCCAGCTATTTCAGCTACTTTTTCTAAAACCGAGGCCGTACCACCCTTAATGGATTCAATACGCACTCCATCCTTGTTTATGACAATCAATGCTACTGGCTTTATACCGCCACCGCCACCGGTGCCGCCACCGGTGCCGGAACATTTTTTAGGGTCTGCACCTTCTCCCCCTCCAACCCCAAAGCCAAAACCGACACTTACTAGTGGAATAAGCGTGTTTTCTTCTATCGTGATAGGATCACCGACCACCGTCTTAGAATTAAGCATGCGTTCGATTTCATTAACTGCAGTGCCAAAAAGTTTTTCTACGTCCATGATCATCGCCTCCATTTAATAAATTATTTTGATGCACTTACACGAATTACTATTTATTTACTTTATTGTTTGACCACGGTGAAATTATTATCGCTTCAGCTTCACCCATAATGTTCTAGCAGGAATCTGGCTGCATTCTCAGGTCCGTTCCATTTTTTAAGTTGTAGGCTAAAGGCATCAACAGCTTTCTTTGCATTTTTATCTTCGAGCAGTTTGTCGATTGCATCCAAGACGTCAACTGCGGTTGCTTTTTTCTTGCTCAAGCGAATAGCAAAGCCTTTCCGGACGCAAGCATCAAGATTTGCCTGCTGCTCAGGGTGCATTCCAATTCCGACAATCGGAGTTCCGGAAATGCATGCGTTCATAACGGTATTCTGTCCTCCATGAATTACGGAGATGTCTGCCATAGAATTCACCTTATGTGCAGGAACGAATCCAGTAACGATCACATTTTTAGGAATATCAACCTTCATCTGTTTAATATGAGATTTTACAGGTGCTATGACACGGTAAGGCCTGTCACGGAAGCCCTGCAGGATTTCAGCGACAAGTGCTGGTTTACCTGAGCTGCCCATAGCAAAATACACAATAGGCTTGTCTCGAGATAATGAGACCACCTCATAGGGAATAGGTTTGTCAATTCTGGCTGGTAAAGGTCCAACATAATGGAGAGTTGGGCGAATTTCAGGAAAACCGACCCATTCGGGGATATCAGCAAGAAGTGTATGATCGCCCTCGATCAGATCAATAAAATTTTTGAATCTTGGTAAGCTATACTTTGCCCCTATTGCATTATAGGCTTTGACTGCAGCGGGTAGCTTGAGCACCAAATTGCTCATAAATCGACTCATTTTTACTTCGTTATTCCGAAATAACCATCGTACGAAAGCAAAGTCAGTTCGATCAGGCCAAGACTGTAAGCCAGCCTCATAATATTCCCTGACTGATGTAGAGTGCAGAACGTTAACAAAGGGAACTCTTGCAGCACGAGTCGATATTGTGGTGCTTAAACACCAGCCGGTAAGTACTGCAGCGGGGTTTATTTCTTTAAAAAAAGAAATTTCTTTAGGTACTCTCTGTTCAAGTTCTTTTTTTGACAAATATCCAACTGTATTTATTGTTTCACCACTCAGTACAATTCGGAGGCGTGCAAGCTTTTCATTTGACAACCGTGGCGACATTTTTTCTAGGCGGAAATCTTCAGCCTCGATTAATTCCTCAAATTGTCCGCCATAACTTGCAAAAACGATATTAAAATGTTTTTGCGCTGCCTTGGCGATTTCAAGCATTCTCCCTGTTTCAGCCAAGTTGTATCCAGCGACTGCAAATACCAATGTTTTCATCAATCCCTAGAAATGGCAGCTTTTTTTTCTTCGTATTCTTGCTTATCTATTTCTCCTTTTGCGTATCTCTTGTTAAGTGTTTCCATCGCAGACTCAGACTGTTGACCAAAAGACTGACTCATGTTGTCACGATACCCAGGGCCATAACTCATCCAGTCACGCCAACTACAACCCATATTCCTTCTTCGCATAATTAAAAAAAAGATTACAATCATCATGACGAAAAACATGACTGGGAAAATCCACCCAAAAGAGGGCCAGTGCATTCCATAACACCAAGAATCAGGATATGTCTGTGGTGGAACCTGGTCT
>PKTW01000097.1 GCA_002868955.1 Desulfobulbaceae bacterium | reverse complement strand
GATCATGGCCTCCGGGGGCTCTGCAAAGGTGAAATATTTCTTTTCCACCAGCCCGACAGATACTCCGTCCTTGTCATGTTCTATATATTCGCTCATTGTTTTAGAGAAAGGTTTCGAGGTTTCAAGGTGTCAAGGTTTCGAGTAAGAACATGTTACTTTGTTTCATATAGTTTTAATTTAAGCCTCTTTCATTCAGCCACGACCTCCAAGAACCTTGTAACTTTCCCCTTGATATTGCAAATATTTTTTAACTTTAGTCCCTAGAAACCTTGAAACCTTGACCCCTCGAAACCTTATACACTAACTCTAATGCCAAAATGACAAAAGATCATACTTTTTTGTATTGAGAAAGCAGGACTCTTATTGCTGTTAGCGGCAAGCTGACGGCTAGAGATTATCCAATGCCTGTCCCAGATCATTACAAATATCCTCAACAGCTTCAATGCCAACGGACAGCCGCAACAGGTCAGAATGAATAGACAGTTTCTGCCGCGTCGGCTCATCAAAGGAAAGATACTGGGAAGAATAGGGGTGGATGATCACGGTCTTGCAGTCGCCAAGATTTGCCAGGTGGTAGATCATTTTCAGGTTGTTGATGAACCGGAAACTTGTGGCCTGATCCCCGAGTCCGAAGGCAATGAGGCCGCAGTACCCTTTTTCTCCAAACTGCTTTTTGGCAGTTTGATACGAAGGGCTGTCCTCAAGGCCCGGATAGTTGAGCCAGGCGAGTTCTTTACGGCTCTGCAGGTATTTGGCAACAGCCATAGCGTTTTGCAAATGTCTTTCCATGCGCAGTGCCAGAGTGTCAAGACCGATCATGGTCAGATAGGAATGGAGAGGGGCCTGGGTGGTGCCGAAATTGATGTGGTGTTCACGCCAGACTTTGTCCAGGAAAGCAAGCGGGCCCTTACGGTCAACAAAGGGCTTGAGGTCGGGAAAGCGCCCGGAATCAGCCCAGTTGAAGTTGCCGCTGTCAATAACAACTCCGCCGGTGGCATCGCCATGGCCACTAAGATATTTTGTAGTTGAGTGGATAACTACGTCGGCTCCCAGCTCAATAGGACGGCAGAGGTAGGGTGTTGCCATGGTGTTGTCAACCATAAGAGGCAAAGCGTACCGGTGTTCGATCTCTGCAGCAGCAGCAAGGTCTGGAACATCCAGTTTGGGGTTGCCGATGGTTTCCAGCCAGATAAACCTGGTCTTTTCATTGATAGCGCTTTCAATGGCTCCCATATCTGTTGATTCAACAAACCTGGCAGTAATATTGTACTTTTTGAATACGTTGGCAAAAAGTACATAGCTTGACATAAAGAGGGAGTTACCCGTGACAAACTCATCGCCTGCACGCAGCAAGGCTAGGCAGGCGTTGGTGATGGCAGCCATACCTGAGGACATGACCACTGAACCTCCGCCGCCCTCGAGATCTGTAAGCTTCTCTTCTAAAACCCTGTTCGTCGGGTTGGTCAAACGCATATAAATATGGTCTGTGGTTTTGCCGCCAAATGTCTGGCTGAGGTTTTCAGCAGTAGGGTGGGCATGGGATGCGGTCTGGAAAATGGGCGGCAGGGTCGATCCTTCCCATTTATCGGGACTTTGTCCGGCATGGATGACCCTGGTGTTGAAATGATGGTCTTTTTTTAGAGCCATGGTAGGTAACCTGTTTATATAGTGTTAAGCTGGTAAAGTTGAAAAAAACAGGCAGGCAGAAATAAGCTCTCGGCAGGCACACTGGCCACAGAATAATAGCCAGGAAAGAAACACAGAATTAAAAGACGCAGAACAAACTATCTGGAGTGTTTATGGGTCGTCGCATGGTTGTTTTCAGTTAGAGGTTTGGAGGTTGCTTGCCGAGAGCTTATTTCTGCCTGCCTGATAGTATCGTATTATCCCAAAAATGATTTTAATACTTCGCATTCTCTGCAGATCTTCATTTTTTCCTGCCAGTTCTGCTGTACTTCTCCTTCACAAATGGTGCCGTTAATAAACCAGCAGAGTTTACCCGCCTGAAATTCCCAGGC
This sequence comes from Desulfobulbaceae bacterium, assembly GCA_002868955.1. Lineage (GTDB taxonomy): Bacteria > Desulfobacterota > Desulfobulbia > Desulfobulbales > BM004 > BM004. Next base: position 4,293 of record PKTW01000097.1, on the reverse strand, counting down.
CGGGCACTGTAGTTTACGCTTGCGTGGACATTTTTTAATGGTCCAACACGCCTTGGAGTTGCTCGCCGCCCCTTTTTTTCTGGCAAGAAGAAAGAAAATCTGGCGCTCCACATGCGCCGGGACTGTTCGCCAGCCCTGTTCATAACTGTGGACCGCCTTTATAGAAGAACCTAACAATTCGGCCAGTTGCTTTTGTGTTTTTCCAAGTATTTTGCGAGCGTGCAAAAACTCTTTATCATCCATAGTAGGAGCCCCTCCAGTGACATGCCAATCAAAAACAGTGGCAATGTACCACAATGTGGTATAGGATATCAACCAATATTTAAAAAAAAATTAAATAACTGCCAGCCCTCTGTTTGACCGGGTTTGGGGAATTTAGCCCTTTATTTTTCTGGTATTAACAAATTGCTCCGCATACGATATATGGTGCGATGAAGGTGGGAAATTGCAAAGAATCTCAGAATAAAACCTGACAGGAAAAACATTGGGCCATACGGCGGCAGAAGACATGTAAATTGTAAAATTTAATGCAGCAGAGTAAGATATAAATATGTCATAATTATGTCAGGCCCAGTTTTTAAAAAAAGGAGATAAACATGAAAGTGTTTATAACTGGCGGCACAGGGTTTTTGGGAGCAGCTTTAACCGAAGGGCTTCTTGGCGAAGGCCATTCTGTGACCATCCTTTCCCGTTCATCCCAGAAGGGGCCTCTCAGAATGGGCTTGGCATATTGCGCGGGCAACCCAACAAAGAGCGGGCCCTGGCAGGAAGAGGTCTCCAGGCATGACGTGGTGATCAATCTTGCCGGTGCCTCAATTTTCCGGCCCTGGAATGATAAGAACAAGAAAGCAATTCGCAACAGCCGCATTCTCACCACGCGTAACCTTGTTGATGCAATTGGGCAGGCCCCGGAAAACATAACACTGCTCAGTGGTTCTGCAGTTGGTTATTATGGCTTCCGGGATGATGAGGCGCTTGATGAAAACTCTCCGCCGGGGCATGATTTTCTGGCCGATGTTGTAGAGGCCTGGGAGACCGAGGCCAAAAGGGCTGAGCAGTTTGGGGGCCGGGTTGTTCTCTGCCGTATCGGGGTCATACTGGGAAGAGACGGTGGGGCCTTGAGTAAAATGCTTTCTGTTTTCAAGTGGGGCCTGGGAAGTCCTCTGGGGTCCGGCAATCAATGGTTTTCCTGGATTTCCCTTCACGATCTGGTTACTATTTTCTTATTCCTCCTGGAAAACAAAGCACTCTCAGGGCCGGTCAACTGCACTTCCCCGCACCCGGTGACCAACAGGGAGATGACGAAAGCCTTGGGCAAAATATTGCACCGGCCAACAATTCTTCCCCCGGTTCCAGGCTTTTTGATCAAGGGGGTGTTAGGCGAATTCAGTGATGTGTTTGTCAAAGGGCAGAAAGTCCTGCCGGGAAAACTGCTTCAGAATGGGTTTGTTTTTACATTCCCTGAAATCGAGGCGGCATTGGCGCATCTGATTTGATTAATTTTATGGAGTAGTCAGCCATGCCTGACACACGCTGGGAGACATTGGAAGTCCCGGAGACTTTCGATTTGCTGGCGAGCTCTGAAGCCGGCCTTGCCAGTGCTGAGGCTGCCAAGCGTCTGGCAGAGATTGGCCCCAATGTCCTTGCTGCTGAAGAGAAAATTAACATTTTCTCCATCATTATACATCAGTTTAAAAGCCCCCTGATTTATGTGCTTCTCGTGGCTGCCGTAGTCACCTTTTTTCTCCATGAATATATTGATATGGCCGTTATTCTGGCAGTCGTCATTTTAAATGCGATTATTGGTTTTATCCAGGAAGTGAAGGCGGAGCAGGGGGTGCGTTCGCTGAAAAAAATGGTGCAGGCAAAGGCGCGGGCCCTGCGCGACAGGCGTGAAAAAGAAATTCCCGGCAGCCAGCTGGTGCCGGGTGATGTCGTTTACCTGGCTGCGGGCATGCGGGTGCCGGCTGATCTGCGCTTGATCCATGAGCTTGACCTGCGGATTGACGAATCCATGCTCACAGGAGAGTCCTTGCCCTCGGATAAGAAAACGGAGAAACTTATTGAGCAGAATCTGACACCGGGTGACATGAAAAATATCGCTTTTATGGGCACCACGGTAGTTTATGGCCGGGGCCGGGGAGTCGTGGTTGAAACCGGCAGGCGTACAGTTATTGGTGATATTGCTGAAAAGGTTCAGGAAGTTCCGTTCGGCAAAGCCCCCTTGCAGCAGAAACTCGACAGCTTTGCCAAGTTTCTCAGCTGGACTGTTGGCGGGATATCCTTGTTGATTTTCGGGCTTGGGCTTTACGAAGGTGAAAAGCTCAGCGACATGTTTATTGCGGCAGTGGCCATTGCCGTCTCCGCCATTCCGGAAGGGTTGCCTGTTGCTGTTACTGTGGCCTTGGCAATCGGCGTAAACCGCATGGCGCGCCAGAATGCCATTGTGCGGAGGCTGCCTTCGGTGGAGACCCTGGGAAGCACCACCGTAATAGGTTCTGACAAGACAGGGACGCTGACAAGAAACGAGATGACTGTAAAACTTGTATTTGACGGCCTGCGGACCTATGAAATTTCAGGGATAGGTTACGAGCCCGAGGGCTCGATTTCACATGAGAGTCAGTTGGTTGACATGACAACATGTATGGAATTGGAGCAGACGTTGAGGATCGGCATGCTCTGTAATGAGTCAAACCTTTACCAGGAGGATGGTGAATACAGGATTGACGGGGACCCAACCGAGGGCGCACTCATTGTTTCCGCCATCAAGGGGGGGCTGCAGGTAGAAGAGGAGCAGATGCGTTATCCGCAGCTTGGCCTCGTGCCTTTTGAATCAGAGCGGGGCTTTATGGCAACACTGCATGAGATTGAGGGTCGTAAAATCATTTTTGCCAAGGGCGCACCAGAGAAAATCATCCATTTTTCCATGCTGGATGAAGCTGACCCGGGCCCTGGGAACAGGCTGGCCCAGGTGGCGGCGAATCTGGCCGATCAGGGACTCAGGGTCTTGGGTTTGGCCTATAAGGAGGTAGATGCGGAGACAACGAGAATTTGCCAGGCCGATGTTGAAAGCGGTCTTATCTTTGCGGGCCTGCAGGCTATGCTGGATCCACCCCGCCAGGAAGTAGTCGAAGCCATCAGGATGTGTAAACAGGCAGGCATCAGGACAGCCATGATTACCGGGGATCATGCAATAACTGCCGGAGCAGTTGCCGGTCAGATAGGTATTGCAACAGAAAAGGATCAGGTCCTTGAAGGGCGTCATATTGAAACCATGTCTGACGATGAGCTGTATGAAAAGGCCAAGATAACCTCGGTGTACGCCCGTGTGGCACCCGCCCACAAGCTTCGGATAGTACAGCAGTTGATAAAGCAGGGAGAGGTGGTGGCTGTGACAGGCGACGGTGTCAACGACGCTCCGGCCCTGAAGGCAGCACACATAGGGGTTGCCATGGGCCGCACCGGGACCGATGTGGCCAAGGAAGCGGCTGATATCGTTCTATCCGATGATAATTTTGCCAGCATCGTGGCAGCTGTCAGAGAAGGCAGGATTGTTTATGACAATATCAAGAAGGTGACGATCTTTCTTGTTTCCTGCGGACTCGGAGAGTTGTTGACCATAATTGCCTGCATGCTTGCCGGCTTGCATCTTCCTTACCTGCCGGCGCAGATCCTCTGGCTTAACCTGGTCACCAACGGTTTCCAGGATGTGGCCCTGGCCTTTGAACCGGGCGAGAAAGACGTGCTCAGCCGCAAGCCGCGGCCTTCCCGGGAAAGAATCCTCTCAGCGCTCATGATCCAACGCACTCTTCTCATGGGTTCCATTCTGGGGTTTGGCACCTTCATTGTCTACTATCTTGAACTTGCTTCAGGTGTCCCGGTTGACAGCGCCAGGAGCGTGGCATTGACCACCATGGTCTTTTTTCAGTTCTACCAGGCCATGAACTGCCGCTCGGAAACACTTTCCATTTTCGAGATGCACCCCCTTTCCAACCCGTTTCTGTTCGTCAGCATGATAGGCGCCTTCTATGCCCACCTGGCAGTACTCTATGTGCCGGCCCTGCAGTATGTTTTCCGGACCGTACCGTTGGACTTCGGCCAGTGGGTCATTGTCATTGTATCATCCGTGACAGTTGTCATCGGTGTTGAGCTTGATAAATTTATGCGGCGCCGGAAAGCTTTACCTTGAATAAATCAAATCATTCTATAAATGCGCATGAAATATTCGGGTTGCCATTGCCCAATCAGCCTATTCCTTGTATGGTACCGTGCTTATTTGGGGCTGGATACTAT
>PKTW01000019.1 GCA_002868955.1 Desulfobulbaceae bacterium | reverse complement strand
TGTTTATATCAGAGGCAATTTTAGCCACCAGTTTGGATGCTGCTACGCCGGCGGATATTGTCAGCCCGGTCTCCTGGTAAACTTCTTTCCTGATCCTTTTTGCAATATCTTCCGCAGTGCCAAAAAGTTTTTTGGAACAGGTGACATCGAGAAAGGCCTCATCCAGGGAGAGAGGCTCTACAAGCGGGGTGTATTTTTGGAATATTCTAAAGACCTGCGATGAAATTTCCTTGTAGCGCTTCATGCGCACCGGCAAAAAAAATCCATGGGGGCAGAGCTTCATGGCCTGGGCGATAGGCATGGCTGAGTGTATTTTATATTTGCGGGCCTCATATGAGGCAGCGGAAACCACTCCCCGCTTACTGCTGCCCCCAACTATGACAGGCTTGCCCTTCAGATCCGGGTTGTCAAGCTGCTCCACGGATGCGTAAAAGGCATCCATGTCAAGATGGATAATGCTGCGGGGAGAGGCAGGCATAAGGGTGGTTGAATATTGATTTATATGAATTGACCTTCGAATATCCTTTCTAGTCTTGGAGTACTGGAGTGAGAATATGATGGAGTATTGGAGTGATGGAGCGATGGTTTTTTAAAAAATATTCAATAGTCTGTCATATTCTTTCCCGTTAGACGATAATCTCCAGGGTTGTTTTTGTTGACAGTACTCCAATACTCCATTACTCCATCACTCCAATCCAGATACTACTTCAAACCCGATCTTTGTAATGGCATCCTTGATAGTCTGTTCAGGCACCGGGCTATTTTCTGTAAAGGTTGCTTCGCCTTTTTCTAGGCTTACCTGGACATCGGCAATCCCTGCAATTTCAGAAAGCGCCTTGGTGACGGATGCAACACAGTGCTGGCAGGACATTCCTTTTACTTTGATGGTGGTGGACATTTTTCATTCTCCATTTTATCTATTTTTTAGATAGGCTTTGAGATCACGATAATAATTTTCATGCACCCCAATCATAATTAACTCCAGTCCATCTGCTACAAGGCGGTATGCAAGAAGGTATAACGTAGTTTTGATTTTGAACTTGTGAACAAAAACACCCCTTAAATCACCTTTTTTTTCGAAATCAATTGAGGGGTTTCGGACAATTTCTTTTATTTCGTTGTCAAGACAATTTTTTTCTTTTTTAGTAAATTTTTTGACTTTTCTTTCAAATGATCGCGATTGATAGACTCTCATGCGCTTTCAACCAAATTGATATGCAGATTTTTCACCTTGTTTTAACTCTTCGATTCCAATAAGTATTTCTTTTATTAAATCATAGGTTAAATCGGGGTTTTCTTCTGCGCACTTGCCGATTCTAGCCCAATGCTCAATTTGGCCCGTCAGCGACCGGCGATCAATTTTGCTAATTTTTTTTGCTTCGTTTACTAACTCCTCTGAGATGCGAACTGCTGTAGGCATTTTGTTACCTCCATATCATACTATTTAAGTCTCAATATATATCAAATAGTTGCGAAATGCAACTTTGCAATTGTATGTAATTCCTTTTGAATTTGTCGGCATCGTAAAAATCACGATGCGGACAGGTACTGCGCTTATCACCTATAGTAACAATTAGGCCCCGTTGATGCCCGAGAGACTTTTTGTGATTTCATAAAATTTGACTTGAAAACAAAAAAGAATAATTTTATTTGTCAGCCCCAAAAGGTTTTTAATGTTTAGATTGCAATAAGTCATGCATAAACTGATTATACACTATATTGTCGGATTCATTTTTTTGATATTTCTGGTTCCTGGCGCTGTGACTGCAGAGTCAGCCCGAAGCCTTGTGGAATCAGGTAATGAGGCATTTCGTCAGGGAGATTTTGTTACTTCGTTGGACAACTATGAAAAGGCAGCCGAATCGGAGCCGGATTCAGCAGTGGTGCTTTTTAACAAGGGCGCAGCCTTGTACAAGCAGGAAAAATATGATGAGGCCCTGAATGTATTTGAGGGGGCGGCAGCAAAGGCTATGGAAAATAGTGACCCGATGCTTGAAGCCCAAAGCCGCTATAACATGGGAAACAGCGCCTACCGCAGGGCGGAGAAATTGAGCCGTGAAGATATTAATGCAGCTTTTGAGGAATACAAGCGGAGCAGCGGATATTATCAGTCGGCTGTAAAGCTCAACCCCAACCTTTCCGAAGCAGCCCAGAACCTGGAAGCATCAAGAATTGCCGCTAAGCAGGTTGAGGAGTTAATCCGAAAGCAGCAGCAACAGGCGCAACAGCAGGCAGAGCAAAAACAGGATATTGCAAAGGAGCTGGAAAACCTGCAAAAAGAGCAGCAGAAGGCAGCAGAACAAAGCAGGGACCTTGCCCAAAACCAGCAGCGGGAAGGCGCAAACAGTGAAGCTGCACAACAGGCTGAAAACCAGAAGTCCATTACAGAGAAAACCAGGGAGACAGCAGAAAAACTCCAGCAGTTGAGCCAGGAGCAGAATGATGAACTGTCTGGTGAAAAGGCCCGGGAGCATGTGAAAAGGGCGATTGAGAAACAGGAGGAAGCTCAAAAAAACCTGCAGCAGAATAAGGCCTCAGGGGCGCATGAAGACCAGCAGAAAGCTGCCCGGGAATTGCAAAAGGCCCTGCAGCAGCTGGAAAGGGGACAGGATAAGGGGCAGGAGAAAGACAGTCCCGGCCAGGAACAGGAAAGCCAAAAAGCCGAAGCTGAACAGCAAAAGCAGCCGGAGCAGCAGGCCGCGGCAGAAGAAACAGAACAACAGAATGAGGATGATCCTCCTGTTTCCGAGGCGCCTGCAGGTGACTCACCGGAAGATATTATCAATGAGGAGCTGGAAAACAGGAAATATCGCTCGGTAAGAGGAACCACCGGATATAAACCGGTTGATAAGGATTGGTGAGTTGTAAAGGCACAAAGGCACTGAGGCACTGAGGCACAGAGGTTTTTTAATGCAGAATGTTGAATGAAAAATGAAAAATTTTAGGCAAAGAAAATATTGGCACAGAGTTTTTTGAACGGTTATTTTTTACTATGTGCCTATGTGCCTATGTGCCTATGTGCCTCTGTGCCTCTGTGCCTATTAAATAAATCATGACCAGAAACAAACATTACATAAACACATTGCTGTTAGGCCTGATACTTCTTCTTGCAAGTATCCAGGCAGCGGGTGGGGCAGATGGGCCGATCAGCGTGCAGGCGCAGGTGGACAAGCAGAAAGTCTCGGTTGGTGAGTCTTTTGTCCTGCAGATCAAAATTGACGGGGATGACTCGCCTGCAGAACCTGATCTTTCAGGACTCCAGGACTTTACGGTGCAGCCCAAGGGTGGGGGGCAGAATAACAGGGAGTCCATTACCATCATAAACGGCAGGGTCAACCGCATATCAGAGCACGGTTATGTATTTCAATATCTCTTAACCCCCAAGCGGGATGGAATGTTAACCATTCCTGCTATTGAGATCATTGCAGGCGGCAAGACCCTGTTGACCCAGCCTGTTCCCATTCGCGTTTCAAAGCCCCTTGCCACAGATGAATTCAAGCTCCGGCTGTCCCTTTCCGCAACAGAGAGTTATGTAGGACAACCGCTTGTCCTTGCTCTAAAATGGTATGTGAACACAAATATTGCGGAATTTAAATTTGATCTGCCATTTTTGGAAGATCAAAGGTTCACATTTGTCGATCACCCTGAGGACAGGAACTATCAGGGCCAGGATGCCATACCCGTCAACCTGCCTGGAGGGGCAGTTATTGCCAGAAAAGGTCAGGACGGCTTGTATGGCCTGCAATACACCACGGTTACCCTGCGAAAAATTCTTATTCCCAGAGAGCCCGGGGACTTTGCTTTAGGCCGGGGGGCTGTATTCAGCAAAATTATTACAGGGTACCAGCAGAAAAGGCCCGGTCAGCCATTGAATGATTTATTTAACAAGGATTTATTCGATGATTTTTTTGGCAGAAAACAGGCGGTATACCGGCAGCTTGTTACAGAATCAAATGATCTGACATTAAAGGTTTTACCATTGCCGGAAGAAAACAGGCCGCCTGATTATACCGGCCTTGTCGGGCAGTTCAGCCTTGCTGCCGAGGCAAGTCCCACAGAAGTCAATGTCGGTGATCCCATAACACTTACTATAATGGTAACTGGCGGGGAGTATCTGGATAATGTTGTTTTCCCGCCACTCGACAATCAGCCGGATATACGGGATAATTTCAAGGTTCCTGAGGAGATGGGGACGGGTGAAGTTGATGGCAGGGTAAAGGTTTTCACCCAGACTATTCGGGCAAAACATACGTCTGTAAAAGAAATACCGAGCATCAGGCTTAATTATTTCAATCCTGGGACAGGGAAATATGAGACATCAGCCACCAACGCTATTCCACTGCTGGTAAATGCGACAAAAATAGTAACGGCAAGGGACGCCGAGGGCATTACTTCCGGTATGGCAAATAATGAATTGACGTCATTGGACAAGGGCATTGCTCATAACTATGTCGGTGAAGACCTTTTAGAGAACCAGGAAGTTGAGATCGGTTCCTGGTTCAGCTCGCCAATGGGTTTGGCGCTTGTTTTGTTCCCACCCGGAGCTTACTTGCTGGTGCTGGTTCCGATATACTTCAGGCGCAAGCGTTTGCAGGATTCTGCAATCCTGCAGGCCCACAAGGCACTGCAGGAATTTTCAAAGCAGATTGCAGGGCTGCAGAAGGAAATTAATCAGCAGGAGGTGCAGGAAACGGTAAGCGGACTGGTTGATGCCATGCGGACCTACTTTAACAAAAGGCTGTTTATGCCGCCGGGTGCACTGGTTTATGCAGAAGTTGCTGAGCGCTTGCAGCAGCAAGGTATGGATGTAACGTTACTCGCAGAACTGAAGAATATTCTGGACCAGTGTGAAGCATACCATTATGGAGCTATCGCCAGGAATAGCAGTGGCCGGGAAAATCTGCAGGAAATGCTGGTTGCTGCTCTGGCAATATTTAAAAAGATAGATCAGTGTTTAAAGAATTAACCTGGAATTTCAAGATGACTAAAGGGATGATTGCGGATTCCCCATCGCAAAACAGGAACTCTGCCAGGGAGTGCTGCCTGTGGCTAGTGAGCGGATTTTTTTCCCTGCTCCTTTTCTGTGCTCCAGCAGCCTATGGTGAAGAATTATTATCTGATACGCAGAAAAAAGAACTTTACAACCAGGGGACGGAATATTTTCACCAGGCTACTGAAACAAGTGAGTCAGATCAGGCAGCAGCCCGTGATTTATATGCCAAAGCCCTTCTTCGTTTTGAGCGCCTCGCTGCAGAAGGAGAGGTTAAAAACGGCAAACTGTTCTACAATATAGGTAATATCCATTTCCTGCTCCATGATATTGGCAGGGCAATACTGAATTACCGCCGGGCTGAACAGTATATCCCCAATGATTCCAATCTGGCCAAGAATCTTGCCTATGCCAGGAGTATGCGCCAGGATAAGCTGGAGAGCAAAGATAAGGAAAAAATTCTCCAGACCCTGTTTTTCTTTCATTATGATCTTGGAACACAAACCAGATTGATCCTTTTTGTCTTATTCAACGCATCCTTCTGGATATTTGCCGGTATAAGGATTTTTACGCATCGGCCTTTTACCCGGTGGGGTTTGGGAGTCACTTTGTTTTTCTCCCTGTTGTTCGGCACCTCCCTTTTCATGGAAAGCCGTCAGGCAATAATGAGTCATGCCGGTGTCATTATTGACCAGGAAGTCATTGGGCGCCAGGGTGATGCAGAATCCTATCAACCAAGTTTTGAAGATCCCCTGCATGGTGGTACTGAATTTACCCTTCTGGAAGAAAGGGGTGCATGGTGGCAGATCGAGCTGCCGGACGGACGCAGGTCCTGGATACCGGCAAGGAGCGGGGAGTTGGTGGGTAAAAACTAGGCACAGAGGCACAGAGGCACAAAGGCAAAAAGAACAAAGGATACGAGGATCAAGGGTTCAGTGGGCTCAGTGGGTTCAAGGGAAAGATAATTTAAATGCAGAATTTAGAATGCAGAATGCAAAATGACAATTGAGGAAAATAAAGAATTTTGATTTTGAGGTACTGAAAAGTTTTACTTCAACTCGGTTTTGTCATTTCGCATCAACCCTGTCATTTCGAACGAATGTGAGAAATCTTTAAAAAGCATGAACCCTCTGGCCTGACTGTTGATCAAGATGATATGATTAGCTTAATACTTCAATAAGCCTGTCGACTCAAAACTTTGTGACTTGGTGCCTTTAAATCTCTGTGCCTTTGTGCCTTTGTAACTCTGTATTTTTTTTTCCAATTCTACATTCATAATTCATCATTCTACATTTTGATTTTTATAAAAAAATCACCCTCCCTTGATGTAAGTCAAGGATCATTCTCCTGCT
>PKTW01000044.1 GCA_002868955.1 Desulfobulbaceae bacterium | reverse complement strand
GAGGGCTTTAATCTTATTGATGCAAGTGCAGGTACGGGCAAAACCTATACCATCTGCGGGCTTGTCCTGCGGCTTCTTCTTGAAAAGGAACTTCCCATTGAGCAGATACTCGTTGTCACTTATACGGAAGCTGCCACCGAAGACCTCCGCGACCGCATAAGACAAAAATTGCGTCAGGCACTTGATGCAATAAACACCCCCCCAGGTGATGATGAATTCCTGCAGGAGTATATTGCCAATCTCAAAGACTGCAAAGCGGCAGCACAACGCCTCTCCGAAGCATTACGCAGTTTTGATGCAGCTGCCATATATACCATTCACGGATTCTGCCAGCGGACGCTCATTGAAAACAGTTTTGAGAGCAATACCCTTTTTGACACTGAGCTTATTACAGACGACTCCAACATCATCAAGGAAATTGTTGAAGACTTCTGGCGCCGGAATTTCTCTAGCAGTTCCCAACTTTTCAGCCAATATGCTGCCAGCAAACTCACCCCCGATGCGCTGCATGATTTTCTCATCCCTTTCATGCCCCACCCTTTTTTGAAATTTATTCCTGATATTGAATTTGCATCAGGCTGCAATCAGCACTCCGACACAGAAGCTGAATATCTGCAATCGTACAGAACTGTTTGCCAGGCGTGGGCCGCAGCCCGCCATGAAGTGAGTCTCGATCTGCTGCAGTCGCAGGTGCTCAACCGCGCCATATACAAAAAGGCAAGTATCCCTGTCATTATTAATTATATGGATGATATGGCAGCAGCCTGCCTTCCATCTCCTCGTCTTTTCGACAGGTTTGTTCTACTTACCGGCAGCAGAATAACTTCTGGAACAAAAGCGAAAAAAACCCCGAATATCCTGCCATTTTATCAACTCTGCGAAAATCTTGTGCTGGTCAGAAATAACCTGCTCACCCAATATGACCGGTGCCTGCTAGCTCTGAAAAAAAGACTGCTCGACTCATTCAGGGATGAATTAGCCCTGCGCAAGGCACGGGACAATGTTTTTTCATTTGACGACCTGCTGCAAAAACTTCATAAAGCTCTGTCGGGCCCGGGCGGATCAGCTTTTGCGCGCACTGTAGCCCGGAAATACCCTGCCGTTCTCATCGACGAATTCCAGGATACCGATCCCCTGCAGTTTGAGATATTCAAATCACTTTACACCGAACGTTCCCTGCTTTTTCTGATTGGCGACCCCAAGCAGGCAATTTACAGCTTTCGCGGTGCAGATGTATTTACATATATGGATGCCGCTGCCGACTCACCCCTTGCCCATCACACCCTGGGTGTCAACCACCGTTCAACTCCGAAGCTTATAAAAGCAGTCAATGCAATATTCTGCAGAGCCCAAAAACCTTTTATCTTTGAGGCAATATCATTTCAACCGGTAAATGCTGCGCCCAAAAAGAATCCTGAATACCTCACCATAGATGGAAAACAGCGGGAACCGTTCATTCTCTGGTATCTTGGTCGAATAGCAGAACCAGGGGGGGAAATTCCAGCTTCTCCGCGCAAAAATCCACGAATAACCAAAACCGCAGCCCGCAGCCGTATCATATCCCAGGTGGCTGCAGAAGTCTGCAGGCTCCTCAATCTCGCTTCTGAAAACAGGATACGTATAAACGGCAGAAAACTTTTACCCGGGGATATAGCTATCCTGGTCCGCAAAAATGATGAGGCCAGGAAAATGCAGCAGGCCTTGACCGAATTGTATGTCCCCAGCGTGCTGCACAGCGGCGACGACTTGTTTGCCTCAGAAGAAGCACAGGAATTATCGCTGCTCTTGAACGCAATTGCAGTACCCAACAATATCCGTAGGGTAAAATCAGGTCTCCTCACACGTTTCATCGGCCTACAGGCAAATGTTATCAACCAGCTTCAGGTAAACTGCCCGGAAAGTGAGGGAATTATCGAAGGGTGGCTGACAAAATTCAGAACATACAATACCTTATGGACCCGTTATGGTTTTATCCAGATGTTTTGGGCTCTTATACGGGAAAACCGGGTGCGACAAAGACTGCTTGCTTCCGAAAACGGGGAGCGCAGCCTGACTAATATTTTACACCTGGCTGAAATTCTCCAGCAGGAGACTGCCAACAAGGGTCTGAATATGACAGGCCTTATAGGATTTCTGCATGAACGGCTCGCGAGTCACCAGGGACAAAACATTGAACACCAGCTGCGCCTCGAAAGTGACGAAGACCGGGTAAGAATAGTGACCATTCATAAGGCAAAGGGCTTAGAATTCCCAGTTGTCTTCTGTCCCTTTACCTGGGAAGGCTTAAGATCTGAGACAAAGAGAGGGTGTCTTTTCCACCTGCAGGACGCTGGGAAAAAAACTGCGCTGGTCTTTGACGCAGGATCGCCCGAACTGGAAAAACATCTGCAGAGAGCCCGGCAGGAGGAAATGGCAGAGAATCTCAGGCTGCTCTATGTTGCCCTCACCAGGGCTGTGCATCGCTGTTATCTTTTCTGGGGGCCATTCAATGGTGCTGAAACATCTGCGCCTGCCTATCTCCTGCATCAAGGTCCAGTTGAAAATACAGCCTCAGCTCCTGCGGTCGAAACTGAAAACACCCTTATGCAAAAAGTTGCCGCCAGGTTCCTGGAGTTGTCAGATCATGAAATTCTTACTGACCTGCAAGACCTGGCCGCTGCATCACAAGGTACCATAAGGATATCGGGCGCTGAAGAATTACTGAAAATATGCTTACAGCGTAAAGCGGAACAAGCCATTCAGCTTCGATATCGGAAATTTACTGGTGTCATTGCTTCTGATTGGAGAATAAGCAGTTTTTCCTCCCTGACTGCCAGCAGATCAATCGTCACAGAAGGCAGCCAAGCGCTCCAGGATAAAGTTTTAGATCGGGATGAGATACATGCGGGCCTCCCCATTTCAACTGCGCAGCCCGAGGGAAAAAACAAGGCCTTTGACATTTTCTCCTTTCCGCATGGAGCACGGCCGGGAATATTTCTGCATGAACTTCTGGAGCAGGCTGATTTCAGCAATGAGCACCCGGTGCAAGAGTCTGTCATTTATGAAAAACTGCGGTACTTTGGCTATGAAGCAAGCTGGTATCCGGTCATTGCCCAACTGCTTGAAAACCTGGGCAATGTTCTGCTGCATAATGATTTTCCCGACCTGAAACTGTCCAACGTACCCCGTGCAGCCTGTCTGCATGAGCTGGAATTTTACTTTCCCCATTCCCGGCTCACCCCTGATGCAATTAAGCGCATTTTCTGCAGACAAGAACTACATGGAACCTATGTTGAAGGAGCAGCAGGCCTGGGCCGGCAACTTGACAGGCTCAGATTTGCTCCTGCCAGAGGCTATATGCGGGGATTTATCGACCTGGTCTTCGAATTTGAAAACAAATTCTATCTTGTAGATTGGAAATCCAATTTCCTGGGCTTCAGCATTGCAAACTACCGCCAGGATAAATTAGCCGAATCAATGCTTTCCGGCTTTTACTTTCTACAATATCACATCTACTGTCTGGCCCTGCACCTTTATCTACAAAAACGATTACCCGGTTACCGGTATGAATCCCATTTCGGCGGGGTTTTTTATGTATTTTTACGAGGTATAAAACAAAACCTTGGCCCAGATTACGGCATCTTCCATGATCTGCCGGATCTCTCAACAATTAAGACCCTGCACGCAAAATTTCTCGCCGGGGAAACAACCTGAAACCGCAAAAAACTGCAGGTTTACAATTTATGCTTACTGCACCGACATTAGAAGAACTCCAGTCTGTTATTTCCGACCCGGAGCTTTTTTCATCCCTGGATAGACACTTTGCCATGTTCATGGGAAGACTGGCAAAAAACCATAGCTTTTATGCCGCTCTGGCTGCAGCTCTGGTCAGCCGCAACACAGGTGCAGGCAATATCTGTTTAGACCTGGCAGAGTATGCCGGGAAACCCATGCTCCTGAGCTCACGGGAAACAGGCCGGGATGCATATATCTGCCCGCGCCTCCCTGACTGGGCCGAACTCCTTATACAGAGCGGGGTTGTTGGTCAAGATGAGGGTGACACGCCTCTTGTTCTTGACAAAAGCAACAGGCTCTACCTGCGCCGATACTGGCAATACGAAAAGGCCATTTTACGCTTTATACGAGAAAGAGCCATTCCATGTATTGAAGGCCTCAATTTACACAAACTTCGCAAAGATCTGAAAGAACTTTTTCAAACACAACCCGCTGAAGGGGTTGACTGGCAGCAGGTTGCGGCCATTGCTTCTGCCACCAGGTCATTCAGCGTCATCAGCGGTGGCCCGGGAACAGGAAAGACCACCACTGTAGCCAAGATCCTTGCGCTTTTAATGGGCCAGTATAACGACACCAGACAATTGCGCATTCTGCTGGGAGCTCCTACAGGAAAGGCTGCCTCCCGGCTGCAGCAGGCAATTAATGCTGCCGGTTTACTGCAAAGCGGCTCAGCCCCTCTGCAGGCCGCCACCTTGCACCGGATGCTCGGTTACGTTACCAACTCCCCATATTTCCGGCACAATGCAGAAAATCCTCTTGCTGCGGATATTATTGTCATAGATGAGGCTTCCATGATTGACCTGCCGTTGCTGGCGAAACTCATGCAGGCAGTGCCTGTTACAGCCCGGCTAATACTCCTGGGCGACCGGCATCAGTTGGCCTCTGTACAGCCAGGCTCTGTCCTCGGTGATATTTGTCACTCAGAAACAATGTCGGGTTTTTCCAAAGAATTCTGTGGGCTCATTGCAGAACTTAGCGGCTTTTCCATTGCACCTTCGGCTCTTTCCGGGACAAAAACCGTTTCAGCATCGCTGCAGGACTCGTTTGTTGAACTTGTACAAAATTACAGGTTCAGCCCTGAAAGTGGAATTGCCAAGCTCAGCCTGGCTGTCAGGGAAGGAGATGGAGATGGGGCTCTTGACATTCTCCTGAAAGCTGAGGATGGCTCAATAGCCTGGTCAGAAATTCCAGCCCCGGCAGAACTTGGTAAAAAACTGCAAGGCTCGCCAAACGTTTCCCAATTCGCCTCCCTGCAGCAAAATTTGCAACCTGACTCCTGCTTCAATCATCTGGACAGATTCCGCATACTCTGCGCCCTGCGCAGCGGACCTTTCGGCATGGAAAGAGTCAATACCCTTTTGGAGCAGCACCTAGTGCCCCAGGTCCTTAATGATATGAGTGGAGATACTGCGGCCCAATTTGAAGGAATGAAAACCTTCTTGCCATACCGCCCGATAATGGTGACTGAGAATGACTACAACCTGCAGTTATTCAATGGGGATGTCGGCCTCATCCTGCCGGACCCGGAAAATCTGCAGTCAGTGCGTGCTTTTTTCAAAGGAGAAGATGGAATCCTGCGTGGTCTGGCCCCAGCCCTGCTCCCTGGCCATGAAACAGTTTTTGCCCTGACCGTGCACAAGAGTCAGGGGTCTGAATTTAACCGGGTGCTGCTCATCCTGCCGGACCGGGACTCCCCGCTCCTGACAAGGGAACTGCTTTACACCGCCATAACCAGAGGCAGAGAAAAGGTGGAGATCTGGGGCAGAAAGTCAATATTTGTCTCTGGTGTGAAACGCCGGATAAAAAGAACATCGGGGTTGGCAGAAGCTCTCTGGGGAGAAGAGATGTAATAGTTATGCAGCACGTTGAAGCTTTCCTGCAGCCACTTGCGCCCGCACAACCTGACCTGCCAGGAATATCCTGACGAAGGAACACTATTAACCAAATTCGCTCATTTATGCCCTGTTGTTATGGGTACTGACCCCGCTGCATAGTGCGGGGAACACGCGGGTTAATCGTGTTCACCTGCGATAATTTCCTGCAAAGGTCGCTTGGGTACGTGGTGTATCTGGTCCGTGTCACGCCAGTACTTGATATCCTCACCTGGTCCCTGTTCGTTGAGAAAGACAGTTTCAGCAGGCCTACCCAATGCTATAACCTGGAGAACCTGCAGATGGTCATCGAGATCAAACACATCACGCAACCCGGGCGCAAGCGAGGCGATGCGGCAGCCTCCCAGCCCCTTTTCAGCAGCGCCGAGCAACAAATTCTGGGTTGCAATGCCAAGATCACAGTCAGCCTCTTTGCTCAAGCGGGTGTCAAGGAGACAGACTATATACGCTGCAGGCCTTTCCCCTTCTTGCGGTCCTGTCCATTCTTTTAAATAACCGGCCCAGCCAAGATGCGGAAATATTTTTGCCTTAAGCGCAGGGGTATTTACGAGAACATATTTTAACGGCTGCAGATTTCTGGCAGATCCTCCCAGGCGTGCCAGATCAACGAGATATCGCAGGGTCTCCATAGCTATGGGTTCATCTTCAACAAAACGCCTGAAACTCCTGGTTTTGCTGATCAAATCATAGAGCATAGTTATTCCTCCTCATCAATTTCCGGCAAACAAGCGACATAACTTATGTGCAATTTATTACTCACCAGCTCCAAAAATTAAATATTATTGGGGCAGGTATCCTAACACAGTGCATTCTATGAAACAAAAGTACCGAAGGAGAATTTTTACCATTATTTTTTATTTTTTTTTTTCTTCTCTTGTAAAATTTCCTAATAAGTTGTTTTAATTAGTATTGATAGCTGTTTTATCTCTGAAGTATTAAGTCAGCTTTGTGAAATTCTTTCTCTAAAACCTGCGGGCAATGCTGTAACAATTCAGTAAAACTCTTATGGGAGATGTAATACAATTTATACGCTGGCAGGATATAGTTGATATTCTGCTGGTATCTTTCATCATCTACCGCACCATACTTCTCATCAGGGGAACAAGGGCCGTACAGATGCTGATCGGTATCGCTGTTCTCTTCGTCATTTATTTCGGCGCCAGGGAGCTTGAACTGCTTACCCTTTACTGGCTGCTCCGGGCCCTGCTTAGTTCCATTTTTCTCATCATAATAATCGTTTTTCAAGGGGATATCAGGCGGGCTCTCACCCAGGTCGGCAAAACACCGTTCTCCAAAACCTATGACGATGCACTGCAAAACACCATTCGGGTTGTAGTGGCAAGTGCGCGCTACCTTTCCAGGCGGAGAATCGGCGGCCTCATTGTCATTGAACGAGAAACCGGTTTGCGGGATTATATTGAATCCGGTCACAAGCTGGACGCCAATCTTACGACTGAGTTGCTGGTAAGCCTCTTTCTTCCGTCATCACCCCTGCATGATGGTGGTGTCATTATCCACAACAACCGCATTCAGACTGCAGGCTGCCTCCTGCCGTTGACCAAGAATCCATATATAAACAAGCGCTACGGCACAAGGCATCGTGCCGCCATAGGCCTTTCAGAGGAAACTGATGCCGTCATCGTGGTTATTTCCGAAGAGACCCAGGAACTCTCTCTTGTCCAGCATGGCTCCATTACCACTGTTTCTGATGAGACGGTTTTATTAAATAAACTTGAAGAAATTTTTATACCGAAGGATTACCAGCCGCACTTATGGAAAAACTGGTTCGCCAAATAATAGATAACGTCACTTCTTTCCGGAGGCCGAAAAACTGGGTGCTGAAACTGGTCTCCCTGTTCTTTGCCCTGTTTCTTTGGTATTTCGTGGTTGGGGAGGACAAAGTGGATATGAACGTCACCATCCCTGTCGAAATTGTCAACCTGCCGCGAGATCTTGTTATTTCGAACCAGTTCAAAAAGCAGCTGGAAGTGACAATTAGCGGGCAACGCAGTCTCATCCGCGGCATGACCTCGCAGCATATCAGCAGAACTATCGATCTTTCAAAGGCCTCACCCGGTACAGTTGTTATCCAGAATAACCTTGACTCCATTTCACTTCCCCGTGGCTTAAGCATCCTGCGTGTGCAGCCGCCGACCATTACCCTTCTGCTTGATCGTCTGATACAAAAAAAACTGTTGATCAAGCCCATACTTGTCGGAGAGGTTCATAGCAATTACAAGCTGGAGGCGGTTACAGCGGATCCTCCAACCATTGAAATCAGCGGGCCGCAATCCATACTGGGAGCAGAACAAGATCTTCATACCAGCCCCATTGACATTAATGGCCTGAACGAATCTGCAGTTAAACAGGCTCCTCTTGCCTTAAAACCTGCAATTGCTGACCTTATTGGTGAGCCGGTGGTTGCAGTCCGCTTAAACATTGTTGAATTGAACCAGGAAATCGAATTTGCTGACATCCCTGTAGAAATTGAAAGTAGTGCGAACCAACAAGCAGGAAAAATTTTCCAGCTACTTCCACCAACGGTTAGCATAACTGCTGAAATTCCTCTAAAAATGGCCCAGGCAACAAATGATATCAAGGGCCTTTTCCACGCCAAAATTTCACCTGAAACACTGCAGGCCGGGAGCAATGAACTGAAAGTTCTCGTCGAGACCTCTCCAAAAGTAAAAATTATTGCAATAAAACCGGCAACAGTTACCCTGAAAATCAGCCAAACCAGGCCGCTAAAGGTCAAGCCATGAGAAAACTTTTTGGGACAGACGGGGTCCGGGGGGTTGCCAATACTTATCCCATGACCACCGAAATATCCATGCAGCTCGGCAGGGCAATCGCCTTTCTGGTCAAGAAGCAGATGCCGGACAAGGAGCACAATCCGCGTATAGTTATCGGCAAGGACACCCGGCTCTCAGGCTACATGATCGAGAACGCCCTGGCCTCAGGTATCTGTTCCATGGGGGTAAATGTGCTCCTGGTCGGTCCTCTGCCGACTCCCGGCATTGCCTTTATCACTACCAGCATGCGTGCTGATGCTGGTGTTGTTATTTCAGCTTCCCATAACCCCTTTCAGGATAATGGTATCAAGATCTTTTCCAAGTACGGTTTTAAGCTGCCGGATGCAGAAGAGGCCATTATTGAGGATCTCATATTTTCAAAAAAAATTGACTCGTTAAGGCCCGTGGCAGAAGAGGTCGGCAAGGCTGCCCGTATTGATGATGCCAAGGGCCGCTATATAGTTTTCCTGAAAAATACCTTTCCGAAACGCTACGCCCTGGACGGTATCCGTATTGTGCTTGACTGTGCCCATGGCGCCACCTATGGCGTGGCACCGCATGTTTTCGAAGAACTTGGCGCCAAGGTTACCAGCATCGGGGTGAAACCCGACGGCAAAAACATAAATCAGGAATGCGGAGCTCTCTATCCTGGTATCATGGCAGACCTGGTCCGCAAGGAAGGTGCTGATCTTGGTATCGCACTTGATGGTGATGGCGATCGACTCATCGTATCTGACGAGAAAGGTAAAATTGTTGATGGCGACCAGATAATGGCTATTTGCGCAGAAGAAATGCTCCAGCGCCAAAAACTTGCTAAAAATACATTGGTGGCAACCGTTATGAGCAACCTTGGGTTGGAACATGCCATGCAGCGCATGGGGGGAAAACTTATCCGGACCCAGGTCGGTGATCGTTATGTCGTTGAAGAAATGCGGCGCAATGCATACAATTTCGGGGGAGAGCAGTCAGGACATCTCATCTTTCTCAAGCACAATACAACAGGCGACGGTATACTGGGGGCCCTGCAACTCCTTATCGCCATGAAGAAAAATGAACGGTCCCTCTCGGAGATGACGCAGATAATGGAACCCTTTCCCCAGGTGCTGAAAAATGTCCGCACTGAAAAAAGGATCGCCGTGGAGAAAATTACAGGATTTTCAGAAAAAATTGCCAGCATGGAAAAAAGTCTCGGCAGTACGGGGCGCATTCTGGTGCGCCCATCTGGAACTGAACCGGTTATCAGGGTCATGGTCGAAGGTGAAGATGAAAATTTGATTGATACCATGGCCTGTGAACTCTGCGATTTTATCAGTAAACTGGCAGGCCGCTAACCCGGAAATTCATATCTTGCGGTTGCCGATTCTGCAGAAAAATTGATGTGCGCTTTACTCTCGTATGCGAAACTCACGATAAGAAAACGATGCCGCATCCTTACTTGGCACTTGCCATGGCCTTCTGAAAAGCTCCTGCCGATCGTTCTATTACAGCATCATCAACGCAAAACGCCAGCCTGAAGTATCCAGGGGCCCCGAAGCCCCTGCCGGGCACGGCGAGGATCTTCTGTTCCTGCAGCTTACCGACAAACTCTGCATCATCAGCTATGGGGGATTTCGGAAAGATATAGAAGGCACCCTTGGGCGGCATAAATTCGTAGCCTGCGGCTGCAAGAATTTTGCAAAATTTTTTCCGCCGCCTTGTATAAATAGTGTTGTCAACCGATGCGCCCTGCAACTCAGCCACAACCCGCTGCATAAGAGCCGGGGCATTAACAAAACCCAAAATGCGGTTTGCCAGGGTCAATGCCTCTATCAGAGGCGCTTTTTCCGCAATTTGGGGATGAAGTGCTATATAGCCGATTCTTTCACCGGGCAGCGACAGGTCCTTTGAATAGGAGGACACCACTATGCTGTTCTCATAGGCCTGCATGATACTCGGCACTTCATTGTTATCAAACACTATCTTCCTGTAAGGTTCATCAGCGATAAGAAAAATTGTACTTGAAAATTTCTGGGAGGCCGCAGCCAGGGCTCTGCCCAATTCCGCCAGGGACTCTTTCGAGTAGATCTGTCCTGACGGGTTGTTGGGACTGTTGATGATTATTGCCTTCGTCTTTTCATTGAGTGCTGCCGCAATTGCCTTGAAATTTAAATCAAAATTGTCGTCAGTGCTGACAACCCTGCTGACTCCCCCGTGATTGTCGATATAAAATTTATACTCCACAAAAAACGGCGCCAGGATAATGACCTCGTCTCCCGGGTCAAGCAGGGCTTTCAGGGTTACATTAAGCCCGCCGGCTGCGCCACAGGTCATCAGCATTTCATTGGCAGTAAGCCCCACTCCCTGTTCTCTTGAAATACGTGCCGCCACCGCCTCCCGGACAAAGGGATAACCGCCGTTGGGCATATAGGCATGGGAGCCGGGGATATCTTTTTCAGCCAGCTGCAACAGTGTTTTCTGAAATTCCGGGGGCGGGGGCAGATCCGGGTTTCCGAGGCTGAAGTCAAAGATGTTTTCAGCCCCAAATTCAGCCTTCAGTCTGGCACCCTCTTCAAACATTTTACGAATCCATGAAGCACTCTTGGCAAACTCATTCATTTTTTTTGAAACAGCCATTTTTCCCTCCAGTATTTTCCGATTGTATTGCTCTCTCGTTTGTTGAATTTTCCTTTAATCATATTTTTTATCGGGCGAATTTTCTTTTCATAAATTCATAGGCGTTATTGATCTCTTTCATTTTTTCTTCGGCCATTTGTTTAAACTCCGCTCCAAGATGGGCTACCTTGTCCGGATGATATTGCATACTCAACTTCCGATAGGCCGCCTTAATGTCAGCAAAGCTTGCGCCGTCTGCCAGTCCAAGAATTGCATAATATTTATCCGCAGAAACTCCTTCAGTCTCTCTTGCAGCTCGGAAACCGGCTTTATATCTTGCCCCAACTGACCTTTGATCATAAGCCGAAATGCCTAAATAATTACCAATTTTTTCAGCCAGCAGCAGCTCTTCCTGCGTTACCACTTCATTGGAATAGAACACCTGATAGATGAGCTCCAGGAGTATCAGCCTGGGCTCGTAGGCGAATTTCTGCCTGAATTCCTGCAGCAGGGAATCCAGACTGGCGGTAGATACCAGCGCCTCCTTGATGAGTTCCTTTATCCAGTAAAGCTGATTTTGTGAATAACGCAGGTTGTATTGAAAGAAATGCCGAATTGTTTTGACTTCTTCCCGGCTGACCTTGCCGTCAACCTGGGCTATTTTTACCAGGATATTAACCAGCAGGTGAACAAATGTGTTGTGGGTCTCGGATTGGGACCTCTCATAGGCGCTAATCTGACGTTTAACATAAAAGGTAAAGGCCCAGAAGGCTCCAATGCCGCTGAGCAGAAAAAAAAGAATGAGAAAAGCAAGCAGCCCGAGACCCTTGACCCCGCCCAAAAGAAAGATCAGCAGGAGCAGGAGCAGAAAGCAGCCGCCGCAACCTGGCTGTTCATGCCGTCTATATTCCATAAGATATCCGACCGTTATTTATATAAAAAATATCACTCACCATATTTATTTATGACCAGAACCATTTGCAAAAAGCGCCTCGATAAATTCACCCGGATCAAATTCACGCAGATCATCTAGTTTTTCACCGATACCTATAAACCTGATGGGGATATTAAAATCATGGGAAATATGCACCACTATACCTCCCTTTGCTGTACCATCCAACTTTGTAAGGGTCAGACCGGTGAGCCCCACTGCCTCATGAAAGAGCCTGGCCTGGGAAATACTGTTCTGGCCGGTGGTGGCATCAAGGATGAGCATAATCTCATGGGGCGCGCCCTCCATCTTTTTGTTGATCACCCGTTTAATCTTTTTCAGCTCTTCCATCAGGTTTACTTTTGTATGGAGCCGGCCGGCCGTATCGACAATTATGACATCGAAATCCCTGGAAGCCGCATAATCAAGGGCATCATAAATAACTGCGGATGGATCGTCACCCTGCTGCTTCGCAACCACATCCGCACCTACCCGCCCCCCCCAAACCTGCAGCTGTTCAATGGCTGCGGCCCGAAAAGTATCAGCTGCCACGAGCAGAACCCGCTGGCCGGAACTGGTAAACTTCTTGGCTATCTTGCCGATGGTGGTGGTCTTGCCTACCCCGTTGACGCCAACCACCATGATGACAAATGGACCAGTGGCAGGCACTTGCATCCCTGTCGTGTCATAACCTGCAAAGAAGGTCAGAATTCTCTCCTTCAGGGCAAGTTTCAAGGCCTGGGGGTCTTTGAGTTCTTTTCGTGACACCCTGTTGCGTATTTCATCAAGAAGATCCAGGGTTGTATTAACGCCAAGGTCTGCGGTAATTAAAATTTCCTCGAGTTCATCAAGGAGTTCTGCATCAATTTCTTTCCTGCCAAGGAAGAGGTCATCAACCCTGCTCACCAAGGAATCCCGTGTCTTGGCAAGACCCTCCTGTAAACGCCTGAACAGTCCTTTCTGGTTCGCATGCTTCTGATCCTGCTCTACAGCTGCAGCACCTTGGCTTATAGCTTCTGGGCTATCCTGATCATTCTCGGAAGCTTCTACTGCAGTTGCATCGCCTGTAAACTCTTGCTCTTGCAAGGATATCTCGGCAGACCCAGGCACAGGATCTTCACTGCTCTTTTCCTTTTTTTTAAACCACCCTAACATTGATAGCTCCAAGTAAAGTTATGCTTGATACCCGATAATTTCCCGGGCAATAATGTTTTAGAGCTGCGAACAATTCCCTGAATCCATGAGCAGTTTTAGAACCTGCTGTTCCTCATGAATTCAGGAACACTGGCAGCCAGGTAAGTCCTGCAAGCAGGTAAAAAACTGTTTCCAGGTAAAATTCCATTCTAAGCCCCTGGCTTATCCTGCCTTTGCAGTACATCTGGGTTAACCAGATAATATACAGTATACCTGGCAGCAGCCAGAATCCAGCCGCTGACATGAAACCGAGCAACGGCATGAGGAGCAACAAAACAACCAGAACCGCCATTATAATATGCAGGATAAAAAGTGTTCTTTGTTCACCTATGCAGACCGGCAATGTCTCCTTACCGACAATCCTGTCCCCCTGGACCTCAAAAACATCGAAAAGCGCATTGCGCACAAAAACGAGGAGCAGGACAAAAAATAAAACCACCAGGGTCATCAGGTCCGGTTTATGGGCTCCGCTCAAGGCTGGGATAAGCGTTGTGACAAAGGCCCAGGCTACAGCCACAAAAAAGGTCTTGGAGCCAGGGATCTCTTTCAGGCCCCGCACCCTGATATTGGCAATCAGGGACTTGGGAATTACCTGCACGGAGTAAAAAATGCCAAAAATACTCATGCCTGTCAGGAGCAGGAAGGGTTTGAGACCGTGTTCAAACACCAGTGTCAGGGAAAAAGCCAGCGACAAGGCTGAAATGACAAGGAGCGGCCAGCGGTATTTCTCATAAAAAAGCGCCCGCAGCGGGTCATTGAATTTCTGTACTTTTCTATCAGTAAAACGGTTGAGATTGTGCATGGCAAACAGATACAAAAAACTTATCAGTAAATGGCTTGTCCTCGGAACAATGTTCTGCAGTATTCCGGCAGTATAGGTGAGCGCTCCACCTGCAATGCTGACATAGATATTGGTCGCAAGGAGAAGCCAGAGCAGTTTGCTGCCGAACTGTTTCAGTTTGCCCTCGCCCTTGCCGGGCATAGCCTCTAGTATCCTGACAACCCTGCCGATCATCCAGGTGGGAGTTGAAGCCCCGGCAGTAACGCCTACACATTCATATGCTGACAGTGCAGTAAGGTCCAGCTCATCTTCGGTTTCAACGAGAAACACAGGACAGCCCCTGCCCTGAGCAATCTCAGCCAGCCGTTTCGTATTGGCACTGTTTTTACCGCCAACAACGACCATCGCCTCAACACCATTACAAAGACTGCGCACCTCTTCCTGGCGTTTATGGGTGGCATCACAAATGGTATTGAAAATCTTGCCGCCGGGGAACCGCTCCAGGATTAAATTGCTCAGTTCTGCAAAGATTGTTTCATCCTGGGTGGTCTGACTTACGATTATGTATGGTGCACGGAGATCCAGACTTTTAACATCCTCCAGGTTGCTTACAACCCGGCCTAAGCTCCCGGCAAACCCCATCAGCCCTTCAACTTCAGCATGATTGCGGTCGCCGATAATAACGGTTCCATATCCCTGCTTGAGGTATTTCTTGATTATAACCTGAACCTTGACCACGTGGGGACAGGTGGCATCCTTAACCGTGGCGCCAGCTCTCTTGAGCTGTTCCTTGTGGACAGGCGGAACACCATGGGCCCGTATGATAACCGTACCGGACTCTTTTTCAGGAATATCCTTGAGTATCTTGACGCCCCGCTCCTTCAAAAGATTGAGAACCTGGGGATTATGGATCAGCGGTCCGAAGGTTGATACACCTGTATCCTCTTTCTGGATAACATCCAGGGTAGCCTCCACTGCCCTTCTGACGCCCATGCAGAACCCGGCACTTTTTGCTAAAATTACTTTCATTTCTTTTTCGACTAAACGCTTGAAGCCACTCTGCAACCTGAAAACGGAATACATATGTTGCTGGATCTAATCAGGGTCCGTGACTGGCTCTCCTGATAAAAAAGATGCATACTAATACAATAGCACGAGAATTAAAACTACCGGAATGTTGCATGATGTATTATCAAATATATTTATACTTTTTTGTTGCATACGGGGATAAATACCCAGAAATTAAATTCAAGCGAGAGGTTCCAGCCATGCTCGATAAAAAAGAACTATGTGACAAAATACAGCAATTATACCCTGACATCGAAGAATGTGGCATTGACCTGACAGTTGATTATGACAGGCGACAGAATGCCTGGGTTGTTGATCTGAAAAAAGACAATCATGAATTGAAACACTTTCTCGAAAATCCAGACGCGAAAGCATGTATGTCTGGTAAGCTGTGTGTTGCCTTGGGACTTGAAATTGCCCAGTTGTTGAAAAACATCAAGGGCCGGCAGTTTTAAAATTATTAATTTCTTTTCTATACTAAAAAAAACCCATGTCTGATATCCGCCCATTGACTCTGGCAGACAGAAGCCTGGTTTCAGAATATTTGCGCACGTATCCCCCTGAAATTTCAGAGCAGACCTTTACCAACCTTTTTATCTGGCAGCCATCCAGGCCGATCCTGTTTGCAGAGATAGACAAATCCCTCGTTTTTCTGGTGAATGCCGCCCAAGCAAAAGGCAAATACATACTCTTCGGGCCGCCGGCCGGTAAAATCCTTATCCCGGAAGTTTTTTCATTTTTGGCCGAGGACATTATCGGGGCTGTCCGCATCCCCGATACTGCTGCTGAAAATCTTCCTGTTGCAGACTTTGTGGTAACCCCCGACCGTGATAATGCTGATTATGTCTACCGGGTAATGGATCTGGCTGAACTTGGCGGACGGCACTACGCAAAAAAACGCAACCATATTAAACAGTGCCTCAGCAATCATGCTTGTGAATATGTCCCCATTACTGCAGAGCTTATTGCAGAATGTGAAACCATGCAGGAGAACTGGTGCAATACCAGGGATTGCGGGCGTAATCCCGGTTTATGCAATGAAGCCAATGCCATTGCAGAAACCTTTGCGCATTTTAATGAATTGGGACTCCTAGGCGGCGCAGTGAGGGTAGATGGCACAATCCAGGCCTTTGCCATTGCAGAGGAGTTGTCCCCCGGTACGGCTGTCTGGCATTTTGAAAAGGCCATGGCCGATATACCGGGTCTTGGCCAGTTGATTAATCACTGGTTTTCAAAATACGGCCTTTCAGATTTTGACTATGTCAACCGGGAACAGGATCTCGGCATCCCGGGCATGCGCCAGGCGAAAGAAAGCTACCATCCGCATCATATGGTCCCCAAAAACTGTATTTCCCGCTCAGTTGACCAGCCGATTACTGCGAAGAGCATCAAGGCGGATGGGTGCGCTGCCCACGAACATTGATAACGTCACCATCCCGAGACTTTTTACCCTTTAATACAGGACATACATACGAGACTATCAACATTAACCATTTATATTTTCTGTCACGGATCCTGGTCTTTCTCCAGGGCTATATCCAATGCCTCCTGGATGCCCTGCACCAGGTGAAACTTGATCCCCTCTTTCACATTGTCTGGAAGCTCAATAACATCCTTTTCATTGAGATGCGGCAGAATAATATCGGTTATACCGGCCCGTACTGCAGCAATCACCTTTTCCTTTATGCCGCCGACCGGCAGGACATCTCCCCGCAGGGTGATCTCACCGGTCATGGCAATATCCTTGCGTACCGGCTTGCCCCTATACAGCGAAGCAAGTGAAACCACCATGGCAACACCAGCTGAGGGACCATCCTTGGCAATGGCCCCTTCGGGTACATGGATGTGGGTATCTGTTTCAGCAAAAACCGAGTCAGCGATAGCGAACTGTGAGGCCTTGGAACGCAGGTAGGTCATAGCTGCAGTGGCCGATTCCTTCATCACTTCTCCTAACTTGCCTGTAAGCGTCAACCCTCCCTTGCCTGGCATTTTTGCCGATTCGATAAAGAGGATGTCTCCCCCAACCGGCGTCCAGGCGAGCCCGGTAGCAAGTCCCGGCCCCCAGGTCCGGGCCAGGATCTCAGGAAAGAAGCGGATGGAGCCTAGATATTTCTGCAGGTCTTTGGAATCAACCACGGTTTTGCCTGTATGACCTGAAACGATCTCTTTTGCTATGCCACGGCAGATGGCTGCCACCTCACGTTCGATGTTCCGAACACCTGACTCCCGCGTATAGGAGCGGATAATGGCCCGGATGGCATCATCGGTAAGCTCAAGGTCTTCAGGTGTCAAGCCATGGGCTTCGAGCTGTTTTTCTATCAAATGTTCCTTGGCAATCATGAGCTTTTCATCTTCGGTATAGCCCGGCAACTCCACGACTTCCATCCTGTCGCGCAGCGGCCCGGGAATGGTGTCAAGAATATTGGCCGTGGTGATGAACATTATCCTCGAGAGGTCAAATGGGATTTCCAGATAATGATCCGCAAAGGAGAAATTCTGCTCCGGGTCGAGGACCTCAAGCAGGGCTGAAGAGGGATCACCCCTGAAATCCATGCCCAGTTTGTCAATCTCATCCAGCATAAAAAGGGGGTTGTTGGAACCGGCTTTGCGCAGGCTCTGGATTATGCGGCCGGGCAGGGCTCCTATATAGGTTCTTCTGTGCCCCCTGATCTCAGCCTCATCACGGACGCCGCCAAGAGAGATACGGACAAACTTTCTTCCCAGGGAGCGGGCGATGGATTGGCCCAGAGAAGTTTTACCAACCCCGGGAGGCCCTACAAAGCAGAGGATAGGGCCATGCATGTCGTGCTTGAGTTTTCGTACGGCAAGAAACTCGATTATGCGCTTCTTGATCTTTTCCAGGCCATAATGATCCTGGTCAAGGATGCGCTGGGCCTCCTCAAGGTCGAGGGAATCGGTAGTGGAAATCTCCCATGGCAGGTCCAGTATCCATTCCAGATAGGTCCGGGACACGGTGTATTCAGGTGAAGATGGCGAAATCTTGGCAAGTCTGCCCAATTCCTTTTCCGCTGCTTTACGGGGTTCATCCCCTAATTTAGCCTCCGCTACCCTCAGTCTGAGGTCATTGATATCAGCATGTTCATCATCCTCGCCAAGCTCTTTACGTATTGCCTTTAACTGCTGGCGCAGGAAAAACTCGCGCTGCTTATCATCCATATCCTCCTTGACCGCCTTCTGGATCTGATTGCTCATCTCCACAGTTTCAAGACGCTTGGCAAGTTCTTCCGCCACCTTATGCAGCATGCTTTTGAGTTCATCAATCTCAAGAATTACCTGTTCTTCCTCCACGGCAAGATTCAACTGGGAGGCTATCAGATAGGCGATGTGATATGGATCTGTTACGGCCATGACCGTCATGTACAGTTCAGGCGGCAGCTGGGAAAGCGTGACCAGTTTTTTGAACTGATTCCGCAGGTTGAGGACGTGGGCTTCAACCTCCTTGTCCTCTTGCACCCTCATGTCAATGACCTCGATTTTGGCCTTCAGGTATGGCTCCCGCACGGTATATTCCAGGATCCTGATCTTTTTGACCGCGCTCATAACCACCTGGTAAAAGCCTTCAGGGGATTTGATGAGCTTATGGATGTAGCACACCACCCCTATGGAATAGAGATGATCGGAAAGTTCTTTAGAAGGTTCATTTTCTGCAATTTTTTTATGGGAAACTACGGCGATCAACCTGTCATGCATCAGGGCGTCGTCAATCAGCTGCCTTGAATGTTCATTGGAAACCTGGAGGGGAAATCCCATACCCGGGAAAAAGACAAAATCATTCAGAGGCAGAACAGGCAGTTCGGCAGGTATAGGCAGTTCAGCAGGGTTGACATTGGCCTGTTTATCGGCTGCTGTTTTATCATCACTCATGGTGTCTCATCCATTTTTTCTTGCTGGTTATGGAATTGAACAGCTTTTTGTTTCCTTGGGCAGTCTGATTTCCAGGATCCCGTTCTGGCAGTTGAAAACGGGCTCAACAAAATTGACTGAAACCGGAAAGGAAATCGTTCTTTTAAAATAGCCCATTTCGATTTCCAGCTGGTGAATGCAGCAGACATTGCCGCGCTTGGGCAGGTTTCTCCTGCCCTCGACAATAATGCGATTTTTTTCTGCTGTGATGGCAAGATGGTTCATATCTATACCTGCTGTATCCATGAGGACAATTATGGCGTCGTTTGTTTCATATACATCGACCGCCGGCTGCCAGCCCCCGCTCGAGGTCATGGGTATCATCCGTGTCAGGGACGTAGCTCGCAGCATCCTGCCCATCTGCCTCTCAAGCTCTTTGAATTCTTCAAGTATCCTTCTGTCAAAATCATCCATTATCTTCACCCGTCTGTAAAAATACTGCACACTGGATTGCTGTGATTTTCACCGATAACCACCCCTGGAAGAACAGTCTCTTACCTCCCGCCAAAAGGGCCTATAAAATATTTTATTTTACTTAATATCCGGAATACAAATCAAGTAAAAACAAATTATCCCTTGTGTCAAGGCTTTGCTAGAATTGAGAAAGTATTTCTTATTCGCTTTTAAAACATTAAGCATTACAGTATATAAATACATCTTATTTCAAACCAGTTATTATCAGAGGAGATTGCATATCATGTCAGATGCATGCAAAACATGTCCGAGTAAAACAGGGGACCGGAAAGGGACCTGTGGTACCTTAAAAACTGCTAAAGCGGTACAGGACATTGCCATAACTTCAGCATTAACAAAAATTAAACGTAAAATCCTTGTCATGAGTGGGAAAGGCGGGGTTGGCAAAAGCACCGTAGCTACTAACCTGGCTCTTGGTCTTGCTAACAGGGGCTTTAAGGTCGGCCTCATGGATGTTGACCTGCACGGTCCTGATATCTGCCGCATGCTCAACCTCACTGAAAGGCTGCACAGGACCAAAGAGGAAAAAACCTCCCTGGTGCCGCCCATGAAATACAATGACAAGCTGAAAATCATGTCGCTGGAATACATGATGGATAACCGCGATGAGGCCATCATTTGGCGGGGCCCTCTCAAGATTCAGGCAATCAGGCAGTTTATCGCTGAAATTGACTGGGGCCGGCTGGACTACCTGGTTATCGACGCTCCTCCCGGCACCGGGGATGAACCCCTTTCAGTGGCCCAGACCATTAAAGATGTCCAGGCCCTGATTGTTACAACACCCCAGGAGGTTGCCCTGGCTGATGTGCGCAAGTCCATAAATTTCTGCAAACATGTGAATATCAAAATCCTTGGGCTCGTAGAAAACATGAGTGGCTTTATCTGTCCCCACTGTGACAAGCCGGTGGACATATTTGGCACCGGTGGCGGGAAGAAGACGGCACTAGAGTTTAATCTGCCGTTTCTGGGCAATGTGCCCATGGACCCGAAAGTGGTTGCCGGAGGAGATGCCGGCAGGCCGTATCTCTCCTCCGGGGCCGGTTCTGCTGCGACCATGGCCTTTGACGTGGTTATAGATAATGTCATAAAAGAACTGCCTGTAAAAAAAGAATCGGAAAAAGCGGGTTAGGAGACAAAATGCGTATTAAACAGATGACAGTTGGTATGATGGGGGTCTGCTGTTATATAGTTTCATGTGATGCTACTAAAGAAGCTGTAATTATAGACCCGGGCGGCAACGAGGAGGATATCCTTGCTGCCTGCCAACAGGAAAAACTCACGGTTAAATATATCGTCAACACCCATGGTCACCCCGATCATGTGTGCGGCAACAGACGCCTTAAAGATGATACCGGCGGTGATATTGTCATGCATGCTGCTGATGCCGATTTTTTCAGTCAGGAGCGGGTGGAACAATTTTTCTCCCAGCTCGGCCTGCCCGCCTCTCCTCCTGTAGACAAACGTGTGGTTGATGGCGACACCCTGATCTTTGGCAAGGAAGCACTCACTGTCATCCATACTCCGGGGCATACTCCTGGAGGCATATGCCTGTATTCGGAACCCAACCTGTTCAGCGGTGACACCCTGTTTGCCGGCGGCGTCGGCCGCACGGATTTTCCCGGCGGCTCCACACAGGAACTGCTGCACTCCATAAAAACCCGTCTCCTGGTCCTGCCCCCTGATACCATTGTCTGGCCAGGGCATGGTTATGGCGGCGAACACTCAACCATTGCGCAGGAAAAAACAGGGAATCCTTTTCTTGCCGGAGGCTGGTAAACGGTGCGTGAGGTTATCCTCGGGACTGCCGGACATGTTGACCACGGCAAGACCAGTTTTATCAGGGCCTTGACCGGGATTGATACGGACCGCCTCAAGGAGGAAAAGGAGCGCGGCATCACCATTGAACTGGGTTTTGCCTATCTCGACTTGCCCTGCGGCCACCGGCTTGGCATCGTTGATGTTCCCGGACATGAAAAATTTGTCAAGAACATGGTGGCAGGCGCTTCCGGCATGGACCTGGTTACATTCATCGTTGCAGCCGATGAGGGCATCATGCCCCAGACCCGGGAACATTTCGAGATCTGCAGGCTGCTCGGCATACAGCGCGGCCTCATCATTATCACCAAAAAAGACATGGTTGAGCCGGATTGGCTGGCGCTCGTGATTGATGATGTCAGGACCTTTTTTGCCGGTTCATTTCTGGACGAGGCACCCCTGCTCACGGTATCCTCCACAACTGGAGACGGTATCGAAGAGGTCCGGAATACCCTTGATACTCTGGTGGCAGCTTCGGATTTCTCTGAAGCTTATGGCCCTTTTCGCATGCCTGTTGACAGGGTTTTTTCCATGAAAGGGTTTGGTACTGTCATAACAGGCACAGCCATATCGGGCCGTATAAAAACCGGTGAAGACCTCATGTTCTATCCGAGCCGCATATCCGGCAAAATCAGGGGAATCCAGGTACACAGCAAAGATACGCAGGAGGCTGAAGCAGGCCACAGAACCGCCATTAATTTACAGGGCTTGGAAAAGGAGGCCATCAAGCGTGGCGAAATGGCTGCTTCTGTAGATTGCCTGCAGCCATCCTACCTGCTAGATGTGCACTTTTTCTACCTGGAATCCGCCAGAAAAAATTATAAAAACCGCACCAGGGTAAGAATTCACCTTGGCACGGCAGAGATAATGGGACGCATCGTCCTGCTCCATGATGAGGAACTGGAACCCGGGTCTGAGGCCAATGCACAGATCCTGCTCGAAGAGCAAGTCGGCTGCTGGCCCGGCGACAAGTACGTCATCCGCAGTTATTCCCCTATCCATACCATCGGCGGCGGCATTGTCTTAAACGGCTCACCCAGGAAACGAAAGCGGTTCCGTGCGGAAAACAAGGAAATCTTTACGACCTACAGGGAAAACAACCCGGAGAATCTCGCCCTGCTCCATATCATGGAAAGCGGCTACAAAGGCCTTACCATGGAGAGGCTTGCTGTCAAGATGGGCGTTTTCGGCAACCGCCTCAAGAGGATCGTGCAGCAACCGCTATCATCCAGGAAGATCATACTCATCGAACAGGAAAAACAACGCATGGTTTCCTCAGCGGTGTATGAAAAACTGGTTGAAAAACTGCGTGCGGCTCTTACAAGCTACCACCAGAAAAATCCTCTCAAGGCAGGGCTGCCCAAGGAAGAGCTCCGCTCCCTGCTGCACAGTAGGCTTGACCAGCGCCTTTTGCAATTTTTGCTGAACGACCTGCAAAAAAAGGGGGAAATTGTCCAGGACCAGGCACTGATCAGTCTCTCCGGCCACAAGGTGTCCCTGAAAGAAGATGAAAAAATCCTGCGCCGTGAACTTGAGGCCTTCTACAAAGAGGCAGATCTTGCTCCGCCGACCATCAAGGAAGTAATGGCAAATTTCGGCAAGTATCCGCAGCATCTGTTGAAAGAAGTCCTGGCCATTATGGTCCGGGACGATGTACTCAGCAAAGTCTCTGAAGATCTTTACTTTTATAAGCCAGCCATGGATAACCTCAAAGAAAAACTGGTTGCCATCCTTATAAAGGATGAAGAAATAGATACACCTGCTTTTAAGGAGCTCACAGGTCTTTCAAGAAAGTTCAGCATCCCGCTTCTTGAATACTTCGACAAAACTAAGGTTACAATACGCGTGGGCGACAAACGTATTCTCAGGGAGAAACAAAATCAGTAAGCTTTTTGGAAACACCGGTGGCCTGAAAACAGCCCAACTTAAACACCTTGAGCGTCTCGGGAAAAAACGCATAACACCGAATCTCATAGTCAGCCATGAAATGGCACGGTCCATGGCTGAAATTTCCCACGATACAGGACGTCAGGTCGGTGTGCTCATCGACCGGGGGGGCCAGGTCGATATGGTCATTGTCGGTGATGCCAAACAGATTGTTATTCCCGCGCTTTCAGGCATCAGGTCTGCAGGGGGCCGTCTCAAGGGTTTACGCTGCATTCACACCCATTTAGCCGGAGAAAACCTGACCGATGACGATCTGGTCGATCTCTTATTCCTGCGTCTTGACTTAATGGGTATTCTCAAAGTCCGAGTGGACGGTCAACCTGAAAAACTGTACTCTGCACATCTAGTCCCATCTCCCCGTGAAGGAAAAAACTGGGCTTTTCTGGAACCCATAACTCCCGGGCAGCAACCATTCGGTTTTGACGAACTCATCACAGCCCTGGAGCAGGAATTTACCAGGCTGCAGCCCATCCGGGAAGTTGACAAGGGAAAAGACCGGGCCATACTGATAAGCGTTATTACCCCATCCCGTGGTCAAGGCCGCAGTTCTGCCCGGGAATCAATGGACGAACTTGTTGAGTTGGCCCGATCTGACGATGTGGTTGTTCTTGACAGCATTATCCAGCAGCGTCCAAAAATTAATCCGAAATATATCCTCGGCAAAGGCAAATTAGCGGAGATCTTTCTCTCGGCCCTGCGTCTGAATGCCAACCTTCTTCTCTTCAACCAGGAACTCAATCCCTCTCAGATCCGCTCCATTACGGATCACATGGAGCTGCGGGTCATTGACCGCACCCAGCTCATCCTGGATATTTTTGCCAGGCGGGCCTTGAGCCGTGAGGGCAAGCTGCAGATTGAAATGGCCCAGCTCAAATACATGCTGCCGCGCCTGACAAAAAGAGATGACGCCCTTTCCCGACTGACCGGTGGGATCGGTGGCCGCGGTCCCGGCGAAACCAGGCTTGAAATAGACCGCAGGCGCATCAATGACCGGATTGCCCTGCTGGCGAAGAAATTAAAGAAAGTAAGCCAGGAACGCTACCAGAGAAGATCCCGTCGCCGCAAAAAGGAAATACCGGTCATCTCGCTTGTCGGGTATACCAATGCCGGTAAATCGACCCTGTTGAATACGCTTACAGAAAGCGAAATAACCGCTGAGAATAAACTCTTTGCCACTTTGGACCCGACCAGCCGCCGTCTCCGCTTTCCACAGGATATAGAGGTGATAATTACCGACACCGTGGGTTTTATCCGTGCCCTGCCTGCTGAATTGCTCCAGGCCTTTAAGGCTACCCTGGAAGAACTTTATGAAGCGGACATGCTGGTGCATGTTATTGATGTCAGCAACCCCCGGTTTGCCGACCAGGTCGCTGTGGTGGAAAACCAGCTGCGGGAACTGGAACTGGACAAAATCCCCTGCCTCAAGGTATTGAATAAGACCGATCTGGTTGCAGAGGAATTCGCGGAAAATCAGTGCAGGGAATACGGGGCCGTTGCCTTAAGTGCACTTGATGCTAAAACGTTTGGCCCCTTTTTTGCTGCGGCCCAGAAAATTATCGGCAGCCTTGCAAACCTGAAGAATTTTGAAAATCGTCTTTCTGTAAATTGAGTCCTGTTTCCACCAAGCCAATACTCACCGATTCAGGCGAGAAAGACAAGAAGCCAGATTACTCCAGCATTGACAAGTGACAGGAAAACTGCGGCAGACCCCATGTCCTTGGCGCGGCCGGCCAGGTCATGCTCATCTGCGCCGATCCTGTCGACCGTTGCCTCGACTGCACTGTTTAATAACTCGACAATCAGGATTAGCAGCAAACTGCCAAGTAACAGGGCTTTTTCCAAGCCTGTCTTGCCGAAATAAAAGGCCAAAGGTGTTAAAATGACACAGAGCAGAAGTTCCTGACGAAAGGCCGCTTCATGCAGAAAGGTTGCCTTCAAACCCGACATTGTCCAGCCAAAGGCACGAAACAGACGCCCCACCCCTTTCCCGCCTCTTTTTTCCATCAAACTTTTCGTGTATTGAAAGTTAAAGTGTCACTAAAACATAAGATTATCTACTATTATCACAGAGCACCGTAAATTGCTTAAAAGCATCGGTAACAAAAATGCCCAAAAACTGCAATTACACCTGTGTCATTCATCACTCCAGGCAATGCAGTCCTCAGGACAGAACATTATCGCCTCATCAACCTCTTTTTCAGGGTATGCAGGAAGCTCGACTATTTCAATATAGCCGGCATCATTGTAACGGAATACCTCTGGACAGCTATCAACGCAGCCCATGCAGAGCGTGCACGCTCCAATATCAATATCAGGTTTTTTCATTTTACTAATTTCTTAAAAAATTAATCATAAATTATGGCGGTATAGCGCTCGAGAATTTTTTCTGTTTCAGGATCAAGCTGGTCCGCAATTTCGTGGATCTGATATTTT
The DNA here is from genome assembly GCA_002868955.1 of Desulfobulbaceae bacterium. Taxonomy (GTDB): domain Bacteria; phylum Desulfobacterota; class Desulfobulbia; order Desulfobulbales; family BM004; genus BM004. The sequence continues at coordinate 10,414 of PKTW01000044.1, read as the reverse complement.
CGCCCGCAGCTTTTGCACTGCATGCGGATCTTCCGGCACATCCGGATAATCTCAAGCTGTCCTAAACACTTCCCGCATTTCATTCAGCTTTTCCCGAAAAAAATTGTGCTTGTCAATGCTTGTCTATGGCGCCAGCAACTCTTCCCTGGTGAATACTGTGAGAAGCTTGTAGCCTTGTGCCGCCAAGGCCGCAACGCCCCCCTCCTGGCGGTCAACGACAGTGGCGACCAGGCCGACCTCAAACCCCTGGGATTGCACACGCTCAATTACCTGCAGAAGAGTACCCCCGGTTGTGACCACATCTTCGAGCAATGCCACCTGTGCTCCTGCCGGCAGGTTTTTCTTGCCTTCTATATAGTTTTCTGTGCCATGGGATTTTGGCTCTTTCCTGACTATAAAGGCAGGCAGTGGCTCCCCCTCCAGGTAGCTTACAATTGAAACTGCTGTAACCAGTGGATCCGCCCCAAGTGTCATACCCCCGACACCACAAATTTTCACTTCACTGGAACAAATCAGATCATAGAGAAGCCTACCGCAAAGATACGCCCCCTCTGCATCAAGTGTTGTCTGCTTGCCGTCTATATAAAAATCTGACTCCTTACCCGAGGTAAGTTTAATCCGGCCTTCGCGGTATGATTTTTTAAGCAGGAGCTCTTTGAGCCGCTGCCGCATCTGGTTCAGATCCTTGGACATAATGATTTCCTCTTGTTCTAGAGACTTGCCGGTCTGTATTCTGCAGAAAATGAGAGAGTTCCGCTTATCGCGGAGTTCGGCAATCCCACTTTAGACCATGATTTTTTCTGCATAAATTGGTAAATAAGTACAACCTTTTTGGCAGGGAGAAAAGAAAAAACTCGTATTAGGGCAATTTGTCTTGTAGATTTGTATAGAAATTTTATGCAGTTACTCTTTTAAATTACTCTAACGGCTTTACGATTTATACTTGCTCCGACGAACTCCATGACAATAAGTTTCTCTGCATCAGCGTCATGACAACAATGAAGACTTTGTAAAGGTTTGTCTTTAACTTTTAATGCAAGCCTTAAAATTATTCTAATCACAGATTTATACAGGGAAGAATATGTGCGGCATAGTTGGCTATATCGGCACGAGGAAAGTTATCCCCATCCTTCTGGATGGCCTTAAACGGCTGGAGTACAGGGGATATGACTCAGCAGGTTTGGTCTATTTGCAGGACGGCAGGCTGGTAAAGTACCGGGCCCAGGGCAAACTCGCCAACCTGGAAAAAATTGTTGAAGGGGTGCTGGGCGTTGAAAGCCATGTTGGGCTTGGCCATACCCGCTGGGCTACCCATGGGGCCCCGACCACTGAAAACGCCCATCCCCATGGTGACTGCAAGGATGACCTGGTGGTAGTGCATAACGGCATTATTGAGAACTACCAGACCCTGAGGGCGGAACTCAAAAAAAAGGGACACATATTCCGCTCGGAAACAGATACAGAGGTCCTGGCCCACCTCATAGAAGAGTATCTGGACAAGGATCTTGTGCAGGCTGTCAGAAAGGCCCTTAAAAGGGTCCAAGGCTCATTCGCAGTCGGTGTGCTCTGGAGAGGCCAGCCAGATACCATAGTGGCTGCCAGAAATCACAGCCCGCTTGTCCTGGGCATCAGCAACAGCGAAGGCACTCTGCTGGCCTCTGATGTTCCCGCCCTTCTGCCTTATACCAGAGATGTCGTTTTTCTGGAGGACAAAGAGATCGCTGTTCTCGCTTCCGACAAGTGGGAGGTGCGCAACCTTGCAAGCGGCCGCAAGATCAATAAGCAGGTGCAAACCATTACCTGGGATGCCGGCATGGCTGAAAAAGCCGGGTTCAAGCACTTTATGCTCAAGGAAATCTACGAGCAGCCCCAGGCCCTGATTAACACGCTGCGCGGCAGGATTGATCCACAAAGCGGCAGAGTCGAACTGCCTGAACTGAAGAAACTGGAAAAAGAACTCAAAAACATTGAACGCATAGCCCTAGTTGCCTGCGGCACTTCCTGGCATGCGGCCCTGGTGGCCAAGTACTGGTTCGAGGAATGGGTCGGTATCCCGGTCGAGGTTGATATTGCATCCGAGTTCCGTTACCGTAAGCTGCTTTTGCACAAAAAAGTCCTCACCCTTTCCATCTCCCAATCCGGTGAAACCGCCGATACCCTGGCAGGGATACGGTTGGCTTCCCAACTGGGCTCCAGGGTTATCACCATTTGTAATGTGGTGGGAAGCACCATGACCAGGGAGGCTGACGCTACGCTCTATACCCATGCCGGCCCGGAGATCGGGGTGGCCTCTACCAAGGCCTTTACCAGCCAACTGGCGGCCCTTTTCCTTTTGGGCTCCTATCTGGGCCAGGTGAGAAAAACTTTACCGGCAGATAAAGTCAGGCAGCTCGGCCAGGCCATTGTCGGCCTTCCTCCGCTCCTGGAGGAAAATCTTCCCTCCCTGCAGAAAAAGATAAAGGTTGTCGCTGAACGCTTTTATGACAGCCGCAATTTTCTTTTTGTCGGCCGGGGGCTTAACTTTCCAATCGCCCTGGAAGGCGCCTTAAAACTGAAGGAGATATCATATATCCATGCCGAAGGCTATGCAGCGGGCGAACTGAAACACGGCCCCATAGCGCTCATTGACAAGGATATGCCCATCCTTGGCCTGGTGCCCAAGGACAATGTCTACGAAAAATCCATTTCCAATATTGAAGAAATCAGGGCCAGGCAGGGACAGCTCATTCTTATCGGCTCCAAAGGTGACAGGCAGTTGAAAAAAATTACCGATCATGTGTTGTATATGCCCACGGCGCCGACCATGATGCCGGAGCTGAACCCGATTCTTTTCACCATACCGGCACAGCTGCTGGCTTATGAAATCGCCTTCCTGCGCGGCTGTGATGTTGATCAACCCAGGAACCTGGCAAAAAGCGTGACTGTGGAATAATCCTGAAAATGCGCGCTGCTTTGTATGCCATGAAATCAACTCTTACACTTTTGCTCAAATATTGAGGTAGGTATGACTCCAGAACTGACCAAGCTTCAGGACAAAATTACGCAGAAAGAATTTCTCTTGGGAATTATCGGCCTGGGATATGTCGGCCTGCCCCTGAGCCTTACCTTTTTACGAAAAGATATTGCTGTCCTCGGCTTTGACCTTGACATCAAGAAAATAGACATGCTGCATGCCGGTGTCAGTTACATCAAACATATCCCTTCGGAGAAACTGAACGCCTTTGTGCAGCAGGGCAAATTATCTGCCACGGCTGATTTCTCCCGGCTCAATGAACCCGATGTTCTGCTCATATGTGTTCCGACCCCTTTGACCCAGAACAGGGAGCCGGATATGCATTATATTGAAAATACAGGCCATGCGATTGCCAAAGTCCTGCGGCCCGGGCAGATGGTCATCCTTGAATCAACTACCTATCCGGGGACCACTGTTGAACTGCTGCTGCCCATTCTTGAGAATTCAGGGCTTGCAGCAGGAAAAGATTTTGCCCTCGCCTATTCCCCGGAACGTGAAGATCCCGGCAACCCCAAATACACTACGGCTGATATCCCTAAAGTTGTGGGCGGCATCAATGACGAGTCCACAGCTCTTGCAGCAGATTTTTATAAGACCGGTCTGCAGTCCGTGGTAGATGTTTCCTCCACCCAGACCGCAGAAATGTCCAAACTCCTGGAAAACATCTTTCGCAGCGTCAATATAGCCCTGGTAAATGAACTGAAGATCCTAAGCCATCGTATGGGCATTGATGTCTGGGAGGTGATCAGGGCTTCAAGCACCAAACCCTTCGGCTATATGCCCTTTTATCCAGGCCCCGGGCTTGGCGGGCACTGCATCCCCATTGATCCATTCTATCTAACTTCCAAGGCACGGGAGTATGATTTCCCCACCAAGTTCATTGAACTGGCAGGTGAGGTCAATACGGCAATGCCGTACTATGTGATCCAGCGGGTCATGGAAGCCCTGAACAGCAGGAAAAAATCAATTAATGGCTCCAGGATCCTCCTGCTGGGCATGGCCTATAAAAAAGATATTGATGACCCGAGGGAATCACCTTCATTCAAACTGTTGGAACTCCTGCAGGAAAAAGGCGCTGAGGTGCTCTATAATGACCCGCACATTCCAGTGTTACCTCCCATGCGGAAATACTCCTTTAACCTTAAGAGTACTGATATTACTGCAGAAACATTAGCATCCATGGACTGTATCCTGCTGGCAACCGATCATTCTGCCTATGACTACCGGTTCATCCTTGAGCATGCAGACCTGATAGTTGACACCCGCAATGCTTTCAACGGTTTAAACGGTGCTGCTGACAAGGTCATGCAGGCATAAACCGGCAACCCCAACTCGTGAACTATTCGGGCTGATCCGGCAACTTCAACTCTTGAATTATCGGGGCTAAACCATCAGGCAAACACGTTACATATGATCTCCCTGGGTATAGAACAGCTTATCTTATCACCCCCGCATTGGCTTTCAGGACACAGGCTCGGGCTCCTCTGCAACCAGGCATCAACAGACAGCATGCTCATTCATAGCCGTGATCTGCTCATCAAGGCTTTTCCCGACCAGTTGACCTGTCTTTTCACGCCCCAGCATGGTTTTTTCTCGGAAAAACAGGACAACATGATCGAGTCCGCCCATACGCTTGATTCGCCTACCGGGCTGCCCATGTACAGTCTTTACAGCAGGGCAAGGCGTCCCACCAAAGAGATGTTCGATCTTTTCGACGTGCTTGTCATCGATTTATTTGACGTAGGCACCAGAGTTTATACCTTTCTCTATACCATGGCCTACTGTCTTCAGGCTGCTGCCGCATTCAGTAAAAAGGTGCTGGTGCTTGACCGGCCTAATCCTGTCGGCGGAGAATTGGTGGAAGGCAACATCATACAGGAAGATTGCTATTCATTCGTGGGGCTCTACCCCATCCCCATGCGCCACGGCCTGACATTTGGAGAACTTGCCTTACTGCTCAACAACCATTTCAACATCGGGGCTGACCTGGAGGTTATCCCCATGCAGGGCTGGCAACGTCATATGCTTTTCCGCGACACACAACTGCCATGGGTCTTTCCCTCACCAAACATGCCTGCACCTGCAACCGCTCTTGTTTATCCTGGGCAGGTAATCTGGGAAGGCACAAACATTTCTGAAGGCCGCGGCACCTGTTTACCCTTTGAACTGTTTGGCGCCCCTTTTTTTGAGCCGGATAAAATCCTGCGCAAAGTGGGAAAAACTGCCGGTCTTTCCGGTTGCCTGCTACGGCCGCTCATATTTGAGCCCACGTCCAACAAGTGGGCCGGGCAGGCGTGCAAGGGATTCCAGATCCATATTACCGATCCGCCTGCTTTTCGCCCATATCGAACCTCTCTGACCCTGATGCAGGCCGTCATGCTCCTCTACCCTGGAGCATTTACCTACAAAAAGCCTCCCTATGAATATGAGTATGAACGTCTGCCCATGGATCTGATTCTAGGCGACCGCCAGGTGCGTCAGGCCCTTGAACAGGGTAAAAGTCTCTTGGACATGGAAAACTCATGGCAGAAAGATCTGCAAGCATTTGAAAAATTACGCCGAGAAGTGTTTCTTTACAACTGATCCCTTTACTTGCTTCCCATAACAAGGTATTTTTCTTATTTCCAAATGTAGACAAATTACTAAATTATCTTCATAGACATATCCATGGTTGCAAAAACGAAGACACTTGCGGAGCTTTCCGTGCTGGTGGACGGTGAACTCACCGGAGACCCTGAAATTACTGTGCGGGGTTTGGCCGACCTGGCCTTAGCCGGCCCTGGGGAGCTAGCCTTCCTGGTTAAGGCAGCCGGTCTGCAAAAATTGAAAAACAGCAAGGCCTCAGCCTTTATCGTGCCGACTGGACTTACTTTTGATGAAAAGCCCTTGATCAAGGTTGCAAATCCCTATCTTGCTGCTGCCCGCATCCAGAATTTCTTTCAGGCTAAACCATTTCAGGCAACCGGCATAAATCCTAAATCTCATATAGGTAACAATTGCGACATCCCGGAAGAAATAACAATTGGGCCCTTTGTTTGTATCGGCGACCGGGTCAGGCTGGGTGAAAGGGTTACACTGCACCCCGGAGTTGTTCTCGGCGACGATGTTGAGATCGGCGATGATTGCCTTCTCTATCACAATGTAACTGTATACCATTCCTGCACAATCGGATCACGAGTCATCATTCACAGCGGCACTGTTATCGGCAGTGACGGTTTCGGCTTTGCAACTGACGAGAACAACAACCATGTCAAATGGCCCCATATCGGCACGGTGCAGATTGATGACGATGTGGAGATCGGCGCAAACGTAACCATCGACCGGGGCACATTTGGCAAGACCCATATCATGCAGGGTACAAAGATGGACAACCTGATACAGATCGGTCACAATGTGAAGATTGGCAAAAATTCTCTGGTGGTGGCCCAGGTTGGCATTGGCGGCAGTGCCTCCCTCGGCAACAATGTTGTTTTAGGGGGGCAGGTTGCCATAAAAGGCCATATACACCTTGATGACGGCGTCATGGTGGCTGCCAAATCCGGTGTGCATGCAAACGTGCCAAAAGGCACCATTGTCTCCGGGATTCCGGCAATCCCCCACAAGGACTGGTTAAAGGCGAGCACTATCTTTGCAAAACTGCCGAAACTTTATGGCGAACTGCTCGACATGCGGCAAAAGACAGAAAAGATGTATAGAAAACTGTTCCCGGATGAAGGGCAAAAATAGCCTTATTGAAGAAGCTCCCTTTACAGACAAATTATACAGTATTGGCACAAGCAAAGACGTGATGAGGAAGGAGAGAAAGAATGACAAGTGATATTTCAACCTTGGACATAAAAGAGATCGTCCGGCTTCTGCCGCACCGCTATCCCTTTTTACTGGTAGACAGAATTCTTGCAGGCGAGAAAAGCAAAAGCATGATTGGCTTGAAAAATGTCTCCATGAATGAACCTTACTTCCAGGGACATTTTCCTTCGGACCCCATCATGCCGGGTGTTCTCATCCTGGAGGGCATGGCCCAGGTCGGCGGCATCCTGGCCTATTATTCCCTCCCTGAAATGATTGGCAAAAAACTCATCTACTTTGCAGGAATTGACAAGGTAAGATTCCGCCGCCCTGTCGTTCCCGGTGACCAGCTAATCTTTGAAATGACCGTTATCAAGCACAAAGGGAAAATCTGGAAGATGGCAGGCAAGGCCACGGTCGACAGCGAGGTAGTTGCCGAGGCCGAATTTATGGCGGCATTTGTCTAAATGTTTTTTCCCTATCCTCATATTCTCGTGATAAAAAATGCATATACATCCAACAGCAATCATTGATTCCGGGGCCGAGCTTGACAGTTCCGTCAATGTCAGTCCCTATGTGATTATCGAAAAGGGAGTAAGCATCGGGCGGGACACAATTATCAAGCCGCATTCGGTTATAACCGGCCCCACAACCATCGGCGCAGGAAATGTTATCGGCCCCTTTGCCACCGTTGGCGCCCCGCCCCAGGATTTGAAATACAAGGGCGAGGATACGGAACTTGTTATCGGTGACAATAACCAGATACGGGAATATGTCTCCATCCACCGCGGTACGGTTACGGACAGAGGTATTACAACTATAGGCTCCGGCAATCTCCTCATGGGCTGTGCGCATATTGCCCATGATTGTGTGATCGGTGATTCTGCCATCCTGGCCAATGGCGCCACTCTGGCTGGACATGTCCAGGTTGAAGACCATGCTATTATAGGCGGCCTTGTCGCCATACATCAGTTCACCCGCATCGGGACCTATTCTTATATCGGTGGCCATTCCGGTATCAGCAAGGATGTGCCTCCCTTTATCATTGTAAGCGGCACCCGCAAGCATATGCGGGTCTCCGGCATCAACAAGGTGGGGCTGCGCCGCCGTGGCTTTGATAAGGATACTTTAAAGAAACTGGATCAGGCCTATAAGATCATCTTCATGTCCCCGGAGCTGCTGTTGCAGGACGCCCTGGAGCAGGCCGCGGCAGAAATCACCGACTGCGAACCGGTCAACCATCTGATTAACTTCTTCCGTAGCAGCAAACAGGGCGTGATAAGGACTCTCGAATCGCGAGATTGATTGCCTGATGCCTACCAGAAAATCTCCCGCAACAGAAATCACAATTCATACCTATGACTGGAAACGCATCTGATAAAATTGGCATAATTGCGGGAGGGGGTCAGTTCCCCCTCCTGTTTGCCCGGGCTGTGCGGAGGCATGGACTTAAGGTTTATGCTGCAGCGCATCAGGGAGAAACCGACGAAACCCTGGCAGACCAGGTTGATGCTCTCCAATGGGTCAGGCTTGGGCAGCTTGGCAAGATCATAGACTTTTTCAAAAAGGAAGGGGTAATAAAAACAGTCTTTATCGGTTCTATCACCAAGACCAATATTTTCCGCGATGTCAGGCCGGATCTCAAGGGGCTGGGACTCTGGAACAAAATAGATATCAAGCAGGACGACTCCATACTGAGGGCAATTGCCGACCGCTTGGCAAAAGATGGCATCGAGGTTGTGGCTTCAACCAGCTATGTGCCGGAATTGATTTTTCCCCAAGGTATACTTACCAGGAAAAAACTTACAAAGGAGCAGAAAAACGACATTGTTTTCGGCTGGAAAATAGCACGCGCCATGGGCGGCCTCGACATTGGACAGTGTGTGGTGGTGCGCAACCAGACTGTCCTTGCAGTGGAGGCCATTGAGGGTACAGATGCTGCCATACGCCGGGGAGGAACTCTCGGCAAAGAAAAGGCCGTTGTGGTGAAACTGAAAAAACCAAACCAGGATCTTCGTTTTGACCTGCCGGCCGTGGGAGAAAAAACTATCGTATCCATGCTGGAGGTCAAGGCGGCCGTCCTGGCCGTTGAGGCAGGATATGCCCTGTTCTTTGACAGGGAATCTGTCATCCAGGCAGCCGATGCTGCAGGTCTCGTTGTTGTTGGTGTTACAGAATCTGCTTCCGGTGAGTTGCAGTTTTGATTTTCAAACCATCCTGCTCTTGCCGCAAACCAGAAAATTATACCCCGAGCTTTCTGAAACCACTGTAAAAATGTTTAATTTTTCATGAGTGCTCTACAATGAAAGCCATGATCCTGGCAGCAGGCTCCGGTACCCGGTTGCTTCCCTACACTGTAAAGCGTCCCAAACCTCTTTTCCCCATTCTCAACAAGTCGCTTCTGCACCTGACCATTAGCCGGATAAGACAGGTTGGTGGGAATAAAATTGTTGTTAATGCGCATCACCTGCGGTCGCAGATTAAAAAAGCCGTGCATGATGCAGCAGACATTATCCTGCAGGAAGAAGAAAGAATTATTGGCACCGGCGGGGGACTGCGGCTGGCCCTGCCCCATTTCGGGCAAGATCCGGTCCTTGTTGTAAATGGTGATATTTATCACTCCATTGATTATAAAGAGGTCTATAATTCCCATTGTAAAGCCAAGGCTGATGTCAGCCTCGTGCTCCATGAGTATCCCCGCTTCAATGATGTTGCGGTGGATGAGACACTTCGTGTAACAGGCTTCAACAGATCAGGCACCAGCAGCGGAAAGCAGGAAAGAATTCTTGCTTTTACAGGAATCCATGTCATTAATCCTGAAGTACTGCAAATTATTCCACCGGGTACAACCTGCTGCATCATCGACTGCTACAGGAAACTATTAGAGCAGGGAGGCACAATCAGGGCACACCTGGCAACGAACCATTTCTGGACAGATATGGGAACCCCGGCTGATTACCTGAAGCTGCACGCAGATTTAATGGCGCATAAGGTCCCCCTTTACGAAGAACTGGCCGAGGCAGCTGCAGGTGTCCCGTTTGTGGGACTACAACACGCAGCCATTGGTAAGGATGTTAAACTTCTGGACTGGGTCTGCATAGGTCCAAACGTCATAATTGAAGCCGGGGCAACCCTGCAGAGAACAGTTGTCTGGGATGGCGCTGTTGTCCCGGCCGGGTCTATTATTCAAGATGCGATTGTTACATCCTGACGCAGTATTAAGGTTTATCGGCATACAAAACTGCCGATGATTGACACAAGGGGTCAAGATGTCGAGGTTTCAAGGGGTCAAGGGTGCAAGTAAAAAGAATTGCGGCCAATAGCTGCGACGCTAAGCTAGAAAGAAGTTTTATTGCCATTTCACGCTGCCAAGCAGCACAGCAAAAAGCAGAAAAACGACTCAGCGGAGTACCCCGCAAGGGGGTACGACTTTCCGAGGCGTCTGCTTATTGCGAGCAGCACCCCTCAAGGGGGTATAAACTTCGGGCAGTCCCGCTTTGCGGGACCAAGTGGTTGGCTGCCCTTTTTGGTTCGTTTTTGGGCAAACTGTCAATCATCAGCAGTTTTGTATGCTGATAAAAATGAACAAAGAACAAAATATATAATCTCATATCT